>NZ_JAFLVX010000020.1 GCF_017316185.1 Candidatus Vagococcus giribetii
TTTTTGAATTCTTCTACTAAGTAAGCGATGATTTTTTCGTCAAAGTCATCTCCACCTAAGTTGTTATCTCCAGCAGTTGATAATACGTCAAATACGCCATCACCTAATTCAAGGATAGAAACGTCAAACGTACCACCACCAAGGTCAAATACTAATACTTTTTCTTCTTTATCTGTTTTGTCTAAACCATATGCTAATGCAGCTGCAGTTGGTTCGTTAACAATACGTTCTACTTCTAAACCAGCGATTTTACCAGCGTCTTTTGTTGCTTGACGTTGCGCATCGTTAAAGTATGCAGGTACTGTAATAACAGCTTTTTCTACTTTTTCGCCTAAGTAATCTTCAGCAAAACCTTTTAAGTATTGTAAAATCATTGCTGAGATTTCTTGAGGTGTGTATGTTTTTCCTTCGATTTCTTCTTTGTATCCAACTTCACCTACGTGACGTTTGATAGAAGCAATTGTGTTAGGGTTAGTTACTGCTTGACGTTTAGCAACTTCACCTACTTGGATTTCTCCATTTTTAAATGAAACAACAGATGGTGTTGTTCTGTTACCTTCTGGGTTTGTAATAATTTTTGCTTCTCCACCTTCTAATACTGATACAGCAGAGTTTGTAGTTCCTAAGTCAATACCGATAATTTTACTCATAATAATAGTCTCCTTTAATGTTTTCTATTTTTATTGTGCAACGATTACCATTGCAGGTCTTAAAACGCGGTCATGTAAGATGTAGCCTTTTTGTAAGACTTGAACAATCTCATCAGTTTGTTGTCCTTCTGATAAAGGAACAGTTTGAACTGCTTGATGTTTGTTCGGGTCAAAAATCTGACCAAGAGAATCGATTTCAACAACGCTTGCTTCTTTCAAAGCATGAATCATTCCTTCACGAACCATTTCGATTCCTTTTTTCATTGCTTCACCATGTTCATCACTTGTTTCGATTTCAAGAGCACGATCCAAGTTATCTAATGATGTTAGCAAATCTTTCGCTAAGTTTTGTGCGCGATATTTCGCTGAATCTTCACGTTCTTTATTGTGACGATTTCTCATATTCACAATTTCAGCCTGTGCACGTAAGAATTTATCTTCCATGTCACTTAATTCTTGCTTCAATGTGTCTTCAACAGAAATTTCTGCCACCTCTTCTGTAGCTGCCTCATCAATGGCTACTTCTTCTGCCACTTCTTCTTTTTCAATATGTTCAGTTTTATCTTTCTTCAATTCATGACTCTCCTTTTCCTAGCTTTATTGACTAATTGAGTCATTCAAGCTTCGATAATATGAATCTAAATGTCCTGATAACTCAGTTGTCATAGTAGTTACTAAACCATGTAACTTCGAGTAAGACATATTAGTTGGACCTAATAAAGCAATAACACCTTTACCATGATTTGGTACTTCGTAAGCAGCGGTAATCAAACTCATGTTAAGTAACAAGTCATTTTCAATTTCATCACCAATTTTTATTTCGATTCCGGTAGAATCTGGTAATAAAATCTCTGTTAATTGATCTGTGTCACTAATTAGGGAATAAATAGATTTAAACTCAGCAATATCTGTTACGTTTTCTGAATTCAATAAATTCATTCCACCACTAATGTAAACCTGATCATCAAAAGCTTGGTTAAAGACTTCTTCAAACAAGTACAACACATTAGTTGAATTAACAAAATACTTTTGAAGGACCAATGGAATCTCTGTCCTAAGTTTATGATAGACAGTCAACAAGCTCTCTCCAACTAATCGATCATTGATGATTTGAATCATTTTTTCAATATCCTCAGAGGTAATACTTTCTGGAATCGAAAAAACTTGGCTTTCTACATAACCTTGATCCGTTACAATAATCGCAATCAATTGATTCTTATTTAGAGGAACAATTCTAAAACCTGTTAACTTTCTCTCCTTCACTTCTGGGCCAAGAGAAAACGCTGTGTAACTTGTTAAGTCAGAAAGAATCTTAGCAGATGCTTCTATAATTTCATTTGTCGCATGGTACTGCTTGTTTAAAAGCTGGCGAATTTGAAATATGTCATGACTTGATACTTCAGTTGGTCGCATCAGATGATCCACATAAAACCGATAACCTTTAATGGAAGGAATCCTTCCTGAAGATGAATGGGTCTTTTGAATAAGTTCAAGCTCTTCTAATTTTGCTAAGTCATTACGAATCGTCGCAGAACTTGCCTTTATCCCTTGATTCATCAAGGTCTTAGAACCAACTGGCACTCCCGTTTCAGTGTAAATTTTTACAAGTAAATGTAAGATGTTCAGTTGTCTTTCACTTAAAATAATCATCACCTTCTTTATTTAGCACTCTTATTTAACAAGTGCTAATTACATTTACTAATATAACAAGGATTAATTTTATTGTCAACAGTTAACACTTAAATTTTTAGCACTCGAATACAACGAGTGCTAAAAATTAAAACTAAGGAACTTGTAAGCGGGACCATTGTTAATTAATGGCTTTTTCATTAACTTTTTTATTCTTTTTTAGACTTTTTCTCATATATCAATCGCACTTTAATAACTTACGTTATAATTTATTTATCACGAAAGAGGAGATGGATGTTTTGAAAAAGAAAAAATTTAGCTTTCCTACTGCGTATACAGTTATACTAATTGTCTTGTTACTTGTGATGGTTCTCACCTTCTTTATTCCGGCTGGTAAATACGCTAGTTTAAGCTATGATATGGCTAAAGAAGAATTTATTGTCACGCAACCAGATGGTAAAACATCAGTTGAACCTGGAAACCAGGCAACACTAGATAAGTATAATATCAATACAAATCTAGATAAGTTTAAAGATGGTTCTGTTTATAAGCCTGTTGGGATTCCTGGCTCTTATGAAGAGTTAGAAAGAGAAAAAAGAACAGCTTTTGGAACTCTTACCGAATTTTTAAAAGCTCCTATTCAAGGACTAGCTGAGTCCATTGATATTGTTACATTCGTATTAATTTTAGGTGGTATTATTGGAGTTATTAATAAAACCGGTGCTTTTGCAGCTGGTATGAATGCTTTATCTAAGAAACTAAAAGGGAAAGAAAAATGGCTTATCATTTTAACATTAACCCTGATTTCTATTGGTGGGACAACATTCGGGCTTGCTGAAGAAACTATTGCTTTTTATCCTATACTAGTTCCAATTTTTATAGCGGCTGGTTATGATGCTTTAGTAGCTATTGCCACAATCTATTTAGGTAGTTGTATTGGGACTCTTGCCTCCACAATCAACCCATTCTCAATTGTTATTGCAAGTAATACTGCTGGGATTAATTTTACTGACGGCATAGGATTAAGAATTGTCATGTTAGTACTTGGTACCTTATTATGTATTTGGTACACAGTTAGATATGCTGAAAAAGTTAGAAAAAATCCTGAAGAATCTCTTATTTACGATCAAAAAGAAGAGTTAGAGCATAAGTTTTTAATGGCAAATGCCGATGAAGAGATTCCAACATTTGATTTCCGTAAAAAATTGATGTTAATTATTTTTGCCTTAGGCTTTGTCGTTATGGTTTATGGCGTGAAAGAGTTAAACTGGATGTTCGTTGAAATCTCATGTGTGTTCTTATTAATTACTTTCATTCTTGCAATGATTTCTGGCCTTAAAGAAAAAGACTTTGTTGGTGAATTTGTTACAGGAGCAAGTGATTTACTTGGTGTCGCTCTTGTTATTGGTTTAGCTCGTGGTGTAACTATCATCATGGAAAACGGTATGATTAGTGACACTTTAATGTACTGGCTAAGTAATGGTGTATCTAATATGAGTGGTCCTATCTTTACCACATTTATGTTCTTTATCTACATTTTGCTTGGTTTCTTCATTCCTTCTTCATCTGGTTTAGCTGTGCTATCTATGCCTATTATGGCGCCTCTTGCAGATGTGGTAAATGTTGACCGAGCTCTTGTTATTGATGCCTACAATTGGGGACAAGGAATCATTTCATTTATTGCTCCAACAGGTTTGATTCTTGCCTCCTTAGCAATGGTTGATATTACCTTTGATAAGTGGTTGAAATTTATTATGAAACTGATGATTATGATTATTATCCTTTCTATCGTTTTACTTGCGATTGGTGTATATATTTAAAAAAAGTGGTTGTGACGAAATAACGTCGCAACCACTTTTCTTCATATTAATTAATTAAAAATTCTTTAAATACTTCGTTTCCTAAGATGAGGCCTTTTTCTGTTAAACAAAGACGATCATTATTCGTCTGAATCATTTTATCCGCTAATAACTTTCCAATAACATCCCCGTAAACAGAATCCAAAGATTGATTAAACTTCTCCTCAAAATGCGAAACAGAAACACCTTCTATTTTTCTTAATCCTAAGAACATCTCTTCTTCCATTTGATTTTGAATAGTTAAATTCTCAGTTGTAATCGTTGGTAATTGATTTTCTCTTAAAGGTTTTAAGTAATGTTGAATTGGTCCGTGATTTTTATAGCGAACATTACCCAAATAACCACTTGCTCCAGCGCCTAGTCCATAGTAGTGTTCATTATTCCAATAAACTAAGTTATGCTGACTCTCTTTACCTGGTATACAGAAATTACTGACCTCATATTGATGACGACCTGCCTTAGTCATTTTATCAATCGCTAATTCAAACATGTCACCCTCAACATCAATTCCTGGTAAATGTAATCTCCCTTGTCTTGCCCAATTGTAAAACATTGTCTTATTCTCAAGTATTAAAGAATACATAGAGTAGTGAGGCAAATCTAAAGATAATGCTTGATTTAAGGTATCTTCAAAATCCTCAATGGTTTGATTAGGCAACGCAAAAATCAAATCGATACTAACATTTCGAAAATCAGCTGCTTCAAAAATCTTCATGGTATCATACACGTCTTGAGCTGTATGCTTACGACCAATTTTTTTAAGCAGACGATCGTTAAAAGATTGAACCCCCATAGACAAACGATTGACACCATAATTTTGTAATACTTGCAGTTTTTCAAGTGTTAAATCTCCTGGGTTTGCTTCAACCGTAAACTCATCACCATCAGTAAAAGGCAATTCTTCTCTAACACCCTTTAGTAAGGCATCCAATTGGTTAGCTGATAATGAAGTTGGAGTTCCACCACCAATATAGATAGTATTGGTTTTTTTACTTGGGTATTTCAATCTAGTTAATTTAATTTCTTTGATTAAGGCTTCAATGTATTCATCTACTGGTTGCCCCTCAATAAAAACTTTATTAAAGTCACAATAAAAACAGATATGCTCACAAAAAGGAATGTGAATATACGCTGAGATGCTTTCTTGCTTTTGATTTATTTTATTTAGTTCAGTCATTTAGTTACTCCTCTGAGTTAGTCTCAGTGCTTATTTTAACATACTTTTCTTTTTTACGTTAAAAAGAGCCTATAAAAGCAAATCAGCTTACCTTCATTATTAACCTATCTCAGTATAAAAAACATGACCTCCTCATTATGAGATGTCATGTTTTATAGTTTATTTGATTCCTTTGTAAGTAAAATATTCTCGTGTATCTTCTTCATCAATTTTCAATTGTGTGACTAATCCTTCTACACCATTAAATTTCATCTCTTTACGTAAAAAATGACACCACTGAACAGATACTTGTTCACCATAAATATCATCATCAAAATCCAAAATGTTTACTTCAATGGTCATTGGACGATCTTTTTCAAAGGTAATGTTATAGCCAATTTGAGCCATTCCCATATACCATTGGTTAGCAACTTTGATTTTCACTGCATAAACGCCACCAACTGGCAATAAAGACTGTTGTGGAATTTTTATATTAGCTGTTGGAAACCCTAGAGTTCGTCCTCTTTTATCTCCATGAACTACCATACCAGATAACTCATAGGTATAACCTAAAAAGTCATTAGCGCCTTCCATATCGCCATTTGCCATCATTTTTCTAATGTTCGTTGAGCTAATTTTTTCCTCACCTTGAGTTTGTTTAGCTACTTCAATAATATCAAATCGACCATTAGCATATTCTGGTAAGTGAGACATCGCTGCAATATCTTTTTTGCCGTAAGTATAATCAAAACCTGCAACAGCTACTTTTGCGTGTAAACCAACAATGTATTGATCAACAAACTCTTGAGGAGACAATCCAGCAAACGCTGATGTGAATTCTACAACGTATAATAAATCTACATTAGCTTCTTCCATACGTTTTGTCTTTTGTTCAACTGTTGTAATGTACTTCATTTTTTTGTGATCTACTTTTTGAAAGACCACTGATGGATGATGATTAAACGTCATCACCGCAAGTTTTAATCCTCTATTATTTGCTTCTTGTCTTGCTGTTTCAATCACCTTTTGATGACCTCTATGAACGCCATCAAAAAAGCCAAGAACCAAGACAACGTCGCCTTCTGGTATTTCTGTTGTTTTATATGGATGGTGTATATGTATAACTTCCATGAACTTTCCCCTTTAATCGTTTCTAAATACTTTGACTGGTTTCAACAACCCTGTTTTAGTTGGGTGCTCCCCGTAAATACTAACTGCCTGATTCTCATAGAATAAAACGGTTGGTTCCTTGATGGTATCACCTTCAAAGAAGGTATCTTCAAGTACAGAACCGTTTCTAACCACTTGATACATCTCTTTTGTTAATGTAATAGAAGGGAATTCTGCCAATCCTCTTTCAAGAGGTAGTAAAAATTCATATTCTCTTTCTAATTCCATTAATAAAGCAATTTCTTCTATAGTAAAGCACTCTTCTTTTGTGAAGCCACCACTTTTTATTCTTGTTAAATCTGACATATGGGCTTGAAAACCAAGTTTGCTACCTAAATCCACTGCTAGAGTTCGCACGTAAGTTCCTTTACCGCAATCAACGTGGAATTGCCACTTTTGTAACCCTTCAGAAAAAGTAGGCTCACTTTGACGAGAAAACTCATAAATCATTACCTTTCTTTTTGGTCGCTCTACTTCTTCACCTTTTCTGGCGTAGTCATATAATCGACGACCATTAACTTTAACTGCGGAATACATAGGTGGAATTTGTGTGATTTCGCCTAAAAAACTAGCCATAGTTTCATCAATTGTTTCAATTGATACAGGTTGATCTAAAAGACTTGTTTCAATAACCTCTCCACTAGCATCTTCTGTTTCAGTAGAAAAACCTAAGGTAACTTCACCTTGATAAATCTTGTTTGAATCTTGAATGTATTCAATTACTTTAGTCGCTTTACCAATACAAATTGGTAGCACACCGTCTACATCTGGATCTAGGGTACCACTGTGACCGACTTTTTTTGTTTTTAATATCTTTCTTAGTTTGAAGACCACATCATGACTAGTCATGCCACGAGGCTTCCAAACGGGAATTATTCCTTCCATTCGCTAACTCCTTAACATAGAATATACGTTGAATATTATAACACACTTAACCTAATATAAATAACTACCAGAGCTTACTAAAGTAAAAATCTAAAGAACGGACTAAAAACACTCAACAGATTAACCAAAATCTTTTTAAACAAATTAACTGGTTTTTCCATTACACTTCGATTCTCTTCATAAGTTGTTCGTCCAGTTACTTTAAGACTTTGATTCTCATAACGGGTAATAACAGATTGTAACTCTTTAGCTAACCCTTCGCTTTGCACAATTAACATATTTTCACTACTAAAAAATGCAGATCTTGAATCACTGTTCATTGAGCCAACACCAACAATACCTTCTTCCATTAAAAAGGCTTTTTGATGATTCGAATTCTCTGCTTGCAATTCCCAAATATCAGCTTTTTCTAGTAATTTATTTTTTTGAAATAAATAACCACTAAATGCCAATACATTGGGGCTATTACTCATAGAGTTTGTATATATTTCTAATTGTGCGTTGTTGTTAGCTTTTATGTAATCTTGCATAGGATTCGTTAATACAACATAAGGACTTATTAATTTAAACTTTCCAGTACCTTGATTCATAAAGGCTGTCATTTGAGCCCACACAATTGGCTTTTTCACCCATTCGTTCGTTGAATTATAACTAAAGAAAGCACGATCCATTGGATAAAAATCCAGATTAGATAATACAGGTTGTCCTATATCATTCTTCAATTCCTTAGTTGTTTGACTCACCTCATTTGAAAAATCAGATGAAGTAGTTAGCCATCTTGAATTCGGGTATTTCTTTTTATTTTTGGCATAATCAGCTGCCCATAATTCGTTGTAATACGCTTTTCCTTCATTAATTATTTTAGGACTCTTCTCATGTTTCCCATTTTGAACAATAATATCTAAATCATTCACTACAGCTTCTTTAGTTGAAGGTACTTGAAAGCGGTCATTCACATTACGACCTGAAGATAGGAGATACTCATCGTCCACAATAATGAGCTTATCATGAATCACATTATTCATTTTCCAAGGCTGGAGTAGGTTTATTCCTCCGACTACTTTTATTTCCACATTCTCAAACTCATCTAAAACTGATAAATAAGAATTTTTTGACACACTATTTGAGAAGCGATTGACTAATAGTTTAACCTTGACACCTCTTTGGGCCGCTTCTTTGATTTCATTAACAAACATCAAACCACTTTTATCATGACCAATAGAATATTGACTAATATAGAGTTCTTCTTTTGCTGATCTAATCAAATCTAGTCTTAACTGAAGCGCTCCTTCTACTGTCGAATGTAGGGCAACAGTCTCCGTTAAGTTAGGCTCACTACTAGTAAACTCATCTAAGCTGACAATCTCTTCATCTAAAATAGACTTATTTTGAACATTCATCTTAATAAAAGAATAACCAAATAAACTAATTAACACATACAAGCTATATACCAATAAGGAAGTAGCAATAATTTTCATTGTTTTTGACATTCAAAAAACCTCCTTTATTTTCATAAATAAATCTCTATTCTTTTATTCTATCATTCCTCTTAAGAAAAAATCAAAATTTGTTTCCTAAACCAACAAAAAAGAAGCTAACCAGATTGTCAGCTTCTTCTTATTCTCTACTTTGTTATTACCCTAAAGGCTTAGCTAATAAAGCAACATCAGCTTCTGACAATGACTCTAAAAAGATGACCACTAATTCTTTAGCTGCTTGATAATCTCTGAAATCAACATAACAATGATGGGTATGAGCATATCTCACGGGAATTCCCACAACAATGGCTGGTGCTCCATTATATAAATTAATCGGCGCACCATTTGTTCCACCACCACTTCTAACAGACACTTGGACTGGAATGTTTTGTTTTTTCGCAAGATCAATAACCTGATCTTGAAATTCAGGATTAGTTATCATGGATACATCAAAGTAACGTAACATAGGACCTTTCCCAAGAGCTGATTGAATCATGTACTCTTCAGAAGACGTATCATCAGCAGGACACCCTTCAAACACAATAGCTAAATCTGCTTGAACTCGCTTAGCACCAACTTGAGCCCCACGTAAACCTACTTCTTCTTGAGAAGATAGTGTTCCTGCCAGTTTAAAAGGTAAGGACTTCTCTTTAAGTTCATCAAAAACGTCCATCATACACGCAACTCCAATGCGACAATCAAAAGCTTTTCCTAAAAAAAGGCCTGTTGATCCATCAAAAGAACAAGCGACATCTGGAATCACTGGAGCCCCAATCCGAATTGAGAATCTCTCCTCCACGTCTTCAATTGAAGTAGCGCCAATATCGATTGATAAAGAAGAGATGCTTAATCCTTTAGCACGTTCTTCTTCACTCATAAAATGAGGCGGTTTGCTGGTGACAATTCCTTGAATGTACTCACCTTTTTTGTTTTTAACTTTTACTTTTTGAGCAGCAATATTACTTGGAATCCAACCACCCACAGTTAAAAACTGCAACAAGCCATTTGGTTTAATCGCTTGAACAATAAAACCAACCTCATCACTATGAGCGTCCAACTGAACAGTGAGTGAGGACTCTTGATTTCCCACACCATCTAAATACAAATTTTTAATCCCATCTGTATCTGTCTGGCCTAACTTGTCCCAACTTTCTCGGACATAAGTCACAACTTCATCTTCAAATCCTGAAACACCTGGTAAATTAGATAGGTGAACAATATTTTTGATTGCTTCTTGTTTTTTCATTTTGTAACAACCCTCTTCTTCATTTTTTAGTTATTATTCCAAGCTTTTCCCATGTCGTCCATTAAGGAAATTACTTGTTGTGTGATATCTCTTAGATCATTTTCTTTTGGTGCTCCTTGTAAATAATCATTTAACATATCTAACTCATAGTTAAAGACTTCTACTGAATTCCCACTTGTCACCTCAACTACTTCTCCCGAATTCATATACATAGTTGCTGTTTCTGCACGTGGAAAATCATTTATTTGAACAAATCCCTTATCTCCCGTAATAAGTATTTGTTTAGGCATTTTCCCTCTAAATGAGATCATCACACTTGCTTGTTGCCCCGATTCATTTTTAAAGATAGACACAGATTTTTCATCAACACCTGTTGGAGCAAACTCAACATCTGTTCCTAAAAGACTTAATGACGTACCTAAAAAGTAAACTGCTGCTGAAAGAGCATATGTTCCAATATCAAACAATGCTCCGCCACCTTTTTCTTTTGAGAAAAAGCGATTGTTTGGATCATAGTCTTTACAACTTCCAAACAACACACTAGCGCCACTGACTTTTCCTATTTCACCATTAGCAATTTTTTCTCTAACAGCTTGAAACATAGGCATATAAAATAAAGTAACAGCTTCTAATAGAACGACCTTATTTTCTTTAGCCACTTGAAATAGATGTGCTGATTCCTTACTTGTTAAAACCATTACCTTTTCACATAAGACATGTTTCCCATGTTCTAATGCTTTCAGGACATAGTCATAATGAGTCGAATTAGGTGTAGCGATGTACACTATTTCTACCTCTTTATTAGCCAAAAATGCTTGGTAATCTGTTGTACTATTTTTTAATGAATAGTCTTGAACAAATTGTTTTAAAGAAGCCTCACTATGATTGTAGACAGAAACCACTTCATATTTACTTCGATCTAGCTGACTTACAAATTGTTTAGCAATGTCACCTTTTCCGACGACACCAATTTTTGTTTTCAATCATATCCCTCCTTATTAGGCTTTATTTTATCACACCTTGCCAAAAGTACTAGTCCTATATCCCTAAAAATTAGTAACAAAAATGAAAAAAGAAGCTGACAATTAAGTCAAACTCCTTTTCATTTCATCTTAATCTGCTAATTGCTGCCAAACCTTCAGAGCATCTTTCATTCCTTTGACTTGATGAACTCGAATAACCTCTACGCCTTTTACTGCGCTATATAAGGTTGCTGTTACAGAAGCATAATCTCGTTCTAGGGGACGATCTTCGTCTACTAAATGAGCAATCGTTCTTTTTCGCGAAACACCGTATAATAAAGGAAAATCTTTAAAACGATATTTATCTGGATATTTTAAGATATCTATGTTTTCCTCTAAGCTTTTACCAAAACCAATCCCTGGATCAAAGAAAATACGTGTTGGATCGATTCCTTCTTTTAAACAGGCTTCGTATTTTTCAGTGTAAAATTGTTGAATGTCTTCTTCAACACTAAGCTCAGTTCTTCTATCTCGTGAATGCATGATAACTAAATCTGCTTCAGGGTATTTTTTAGCAACTGCCATCATACCTTCTAAATCTAGTCCACGCACATCATTTAAAATAGTAGCCCCATTGTTTAACGCATAATCGGCCACTTCAGGGAAATACGTATCCACAGAAATAGGAATATCACTTTTCTCTCGAATCGCTTTAATAACAGGTCCAATACGCCTAATTTCTTCTTCTGGAGAAATTTCAATATAACCTGGTCTAGTTGATTGACCACCAATATCTAAGATATCTGCTCCTTCTTCAATTAGTTGAAAGGCATGTTGAATCGCTTGATCAGACTCAAAAAAATTACCACCATCTGAAAATGAATCTGGCGTCACATTAACAATTCCCATTACTTTAACATCATTCATGACTATCTTACTCCTGTTCTAAAATACGTTTAGTAATTTCTTTTAAGGCTCTTACTCTAGGGCTGTGCTCATTTCTTTTAGTTAAAGGAAGCTCTGCCAATGTTTTTCCTATTTCAGGTAAATAGAAACAACGATCAAAACCGTAACCTTCCTCACCAATTTCGTTATGAGTTAATTCACCTACTAGACTTTTTTCTACAATAATTGACTCTCCTTGAGGATCAACATACGCCAGTGTTGCAAAAAGAGTGATTCTTCGATTTGTTTCACCAGCCATTAAATCAAATAATTGTTGATTCTTTTCGTGATCATTTGTCCCTTCATGAAAGAAACGAGCTGTTTTCACCCCTAAAAGAGTCGGAAACGCTTCTAAAATTAAGCCTCCATCATCTGCTAAGACAGGTCTTTCAAGTAATTTGGCAAAATTTTGTGCTTTTTCTAAGGCGTTTTCTTTAAAAGTAGTCCCTGTCTCTTCAAAGTCAACTCGTTTCTTACTCTTTTCTCCGTAAGAAACAAGTTTCACTTTTGAAGTATTTAAACTTTCTTGCATCTCATTTAATTTGCCTAAATTATTTGTCCCTACAATGATTTCCATTATCTACACCTAATTATTAATAGCAGCTAAAAAATCATTTTTCCACTCACGGTCTTCTTTAAAAATACCTGTATAATGGAAAGTTTTAGTTGAACTACTTGGTGTTTTTACTCCACGCATCGTCATACACATATGCTCTGCTTCAACAGAAACAGCAACACCTTTTACAGGTACGTGTTTCATTAATTGATCCGCAATCATTATTGTTAAATCTTCTTGAACACTTGGTCGTTTGGCACAATACTCAACCAATCTTGGTAATTTACTTAAACCAAGGACTTTATTGCCATCTGGAACATACGCAACATGAGCTTTACCAAAGAAAGGTAGTAAATGATGTTCACACATAGAGTAAAACTGAATATCTTTCACTAAAACCATATCTTCATCGTTACGACTGTCAAATAAGGCATAGTCATCAAACTCAGGGCCAGTTAAAGAGGCAAAGACTTCGTTATACATTTTTGCTACACGTTTTGGTGTATTTTTTAACCCTTCACGTTCAGTATCTTCACCGAGTGCTTCTAAGATTTGCTTGACTGCCTCTTCTATAATCACTTGTTTTTCAGTATCCATTAGTTTACCAACTTTCCGTCGTTTCCCAAACTTCTTCTTTATTACCAGTTTGGTTAATCAAATTTTCTAGTGTTTGTCCAAATAAAGTATCTTCTTCATAAACATCTTTTAAGGGTATCAAAACAAAGGAGCGCTTTTTAATTTCAATATGAGGAATAGTTAAACGCTCAGTATTCACGTGTTTATCTCCTAAAAGAATTAAATCAATATCTATAGTTCTTGGGCCCCATCTAATAAGACGTTCCCTACCTAATTTCGCTTCAATCCCTTGTGTGATATCTAATAGCTTAATAGGTTCAATAGACGTCTCAATTTTTACCACTGCATTTAGGTAATTATCTTGAGGAACGTCACCATAAGGCTCAGTCTCGTAAATCTTAGACTTACCTAAAACGCTTATCCCTTCTGTCTCAGAAAGATAGGTTACAGCTTGCGTTAAATAAGACATTCTATCGCCTAAATTACTTCCTAAAGCTAAGTAACCTATTGTCATTTACCTGACATCTCTCTTTCCATTTCGATTTCAATATTATCAAATATACCTGGCATTGGCACACTGTATTTTCTAATTCGAACCATGGCTTTTTGTAACTTATCTCCATGGACTTCTTCTATATCATCTAAAATAGCTGAAGCAACAGCTTCGATTAAATCAAACGAATCACGTGCAAGGCGTTCACTGATTTGATCATTCACTTCTGCGTAACTAACTGTATCCATCACATCGTCTGTTTTTCCTGCTTTTGTTAAATCCATTGTTAATTCCACATCAACTTCTAGTTGTTGACCTAAAACTCTTTCCTCTTTCAATACACCATTTTTTGTGTAAAACTTTAAGTTATTAATTCGAATTTTTCCCATCAGTAACATCCTTTGTATTGTTAGTTTTTTCATCAATTAAAATAATTATTGATAACGTTATCCTACCACAATAACTAGGCATAGTTCACCATAAAAGTGACAAAAAACCGTCTATAATTCAAAATTTTCTCATTTAAACAAAAAAGAGCTTAGCCCAAATGGACTAAACTCTTTTTAATTAACTCTTAGTATTCACTTTTGTTTAAATTTCTAAGTAACTCATCAATATGATTACCATATTGTACTGAACTATCTACTTCAAAAATAAGTTCAGGTGTTTTGTAAATGCTTAGTCTATGTCCTAATTCTCGACGAATTAAGCCACTAGCTTTAGCTAAACCTTGTTGCACTTTTTCTTTTTCAGAAGCTTTATCACTTAAAGAACTATAATAAATAGTTGCTTGTTGTAAATCACCTGTTACACGAACTTCAGTAATCGTAATTTCTGAAACGCGAGGATCTCTTACTTTTTTCTTTAAGATATCATTTACTTCTCTCAAAATCTCTTGAGCTACTCGGCGGTCACGATAATTTGCCATCGTTTATCCTCCTTTTGAGATTATTTTCTCTTAACTTCTTCCATAATGAAGCCTTCAATAATGTCGTCAACTTTAACATCATTGTATTTTTCAATCATGGCACCACATTCAAATCCTAATTTAACTTCTTTAGCATCATCTTTAAAACGTTTCAAGCTTGCTAATTCACCTTCATGAATAACAATACCATCACGAATTAAACGAATGCCGCTTTCACGACGAATGAAGCCTTCTGTTACGTAACAACCAGCAATAGTTCCGACTTTAGAAACATTATACGTTTCACGGACAACCATTTGGCCTGTAATTTTTTCAACAAATTCAGGATCTAACATACCATTCATTGCTGTTTCGATTTCTTCGATTACTTTGTAGATAATACGGTGTAAACGAATATCAACGTTTTCTTGTTCAGCTTGGCTTCTTGCTTGTGGTGTAGGTCTAACGTTAAATCCTACGATGATTGCATTACTTGCTGATGCTAACGTGATATCACTTTCGTTGATTGCTCCAACGGCAGAGTGAACGATTTTCACACGAACGCCTTCTACATCAATTTTGTTTAAACTTGCTGCTAAAGCTTCAGCTGATCCTTGAACGTCAGCTTTAATAATCACATTAACTTCTTTCATTTCGCCATCTTTTAGACTTTCAAATAAGTTGTCTAAAGTCACGCGTTGAGCTGATGAACGTTGCTCTAATAAAGCACGTTTAGCTCTTTCTTCACCCGCTGTACGAGCTGTTTTTTCATCTTCAAAAGTTACAAAACGATCTCCTGCTTGAGGAACATCATTTAAACCAGTGATTTCGACTGGTGCTGCAGGACCAGCTTCTTTATCACGACGACCAATGTCATTTGTCATGACACGAACACGTCCGTGAGTATTACCAACAACAATTGGATCACCTACATGTAGCGTTCCTTGTTGAACTAATAATGTAACAATAGGACCTTTACTCTTATCAAGACGAGCCTCAATAACTGTACCGATAGCGCGTTGTGTTGGGTCAGCTTTTAAATCTTCAACTTCTGATACAAGTAAAACCATTTCTAATAAATCATCAATGTTGTCACCGAATTTAGCTGAAATTGGTACGAAGATTGTATCTCCACCCCAATCTTCAGGAATTAAACCATGTTCTGATAATTCTTGCATAACGCGATCTGGGTTAGCAGTTGGTTTATCAATTTTGTTAACAGCAACAATAATCGGTACACCAGCAGCTTTAGCATGGTTAATAGCTTCAACTGTTTGAGGCATTACACCATCATCAGCTGCAACAACTAAAATTGTAATATCTGTGATACTTGCTCCACGTGCACGCATGCTAGTGAAGGCCGCATGTCCTGGTGTATCTAAGAAAGTGATTGTTTTACCACCAGTTTCAATTTGATAAGCACCAATATGCTGTGTGATTCCTCCTGCTTCACCTAAAGATACTTTTGTGTTTCTTAATGTATCAAGTAAAGTTGTTTTACCGTGGTCAACGTGTCCCATGATAGTTACAACTGGTGGGCGTGTCACTAAATTATCTTCATTAATTGCTTCACCTTCGAAGAATTTATCGATATCAGCCACATCTTCTTGAATTTTTTCTTCAGCATTAATGCCATAATCAGCTGCTAAGATCTCAATAGTGTCTTTATCTAAAGGTTGGTTTTGGTTAACCATAACACCTAGCATAAATAATTTTTTAATAATTTCTGCTGGCTCACGGTAAATTTTCTTAGCAATATCTGCTACATTCATACCTTCTGTATAAACTAATACTTCTGGCAACTCTTTAAACTTACGTGCTGGAACTGCAGGTTTATTAGATGTAGGATATTTCTTTTTACCTTTTTTACCTCTTTTGTTAAAGCGGTTGTTAGGATTTTGACCAAAATTTTGGTTTCGGTTTTTGTTTCCTTTGTAATTGCTGTTGTTGCCACCTTGAGATTTGTTTTGGTCATTCTTTTGAGTAGAATGTGGTTGTGATTGTGTGTTACTTGGTTTGTTTTGAGCTGGTTTGTTACTTGGTTTACTTTGAGTCTTGTTTGAGTTGTTACTTGGGCGATTTTGTTCTTGTTTATTCACAGGCATTTCCTTACTATTTGGTTTATTTTCCACTTTAGTAGAATGAGTTGTTGCTTTTTTTGCTTCTTGTTTTGGTGCTTTATGTTTACCAATTTCATTCTTGATTTTAGTTATATCAGAATCGGCTAAGGTACTCATGTGATTCTTCACATCGATTCCTATTGAATGAGCTTTGTCCACAATATTCTTGCTTGACATCTCTAGTTCCTTTGCCAATTCGTATACGCGTTTTTTACTCATACCATCACCATCCTATTCTTCTTTCATTAATTCACGCATCTTCCTAGAAAAACCATTATCGCAAACGCCTATGATCGCACGACTTTTGCCAATCGCATGACTTAACTCAGCTTTTGTACAAGTAATCATCATAGGTGTTTCATAATAGTGGCACTTATCTGTAAATTTTTTAATGGTGCCTTCACTGGCATCAGTGGCAACAATAACCAAACTCACTTTTTCTTTTCTAACTGATGTTAATGTCGTCTCATCTCCTGAGATTAGCTTCCCTGCTCGAGTAGCTAATCCCAATAGATTTAAAAATTTTTCTTTATTTGTCATGGCCGAATAACTCTCTTCTCGCTTTTTGATGAGTCACATAATCAAGTAACTCTTGGTAAAACTCATCTGTTAATTTTGATTCAAGTACTCGGTCAAGAATCTTGTTGTCCCAACTGCGTTGAACAACATCAGGCTCCATAGAAAGATAAGCACCTCTTCCAGCTAGTTTTCCTGTTGGATCAATTGAGATTTCTCCCTCTTTTGAGCGTACGATTCGAATCATCTCTTTTTTGGGTTTCATTTCGTTAGATACCACACATTTTCTCATTGGAATTTTTCTTGGTTTCATCTATTTCGCCTCCTAATTTCTACTCTTCTGAACTTTCTTCTGTATCAGCTACAACTTCTGTTACGATTTCTTCTGCTACAGCTTCAGTCATTACGTCTTCTAATTCTTCTACTACTTCTTCAACTTCTGCTTCTAAAGCTTCCATTTCAGATTCAGGTTTAATATCAATCTTGAATCCTGTTAATTTTGCTGCTAAACGAGCATTTTGTCCTCTTTTACCAATAGCTAATGATAATTGGAAATCTGGAACAACCACTGTACAAGCGCGTTGTGTTTCATCAAAAATAACATCAACAACTTGTGCTGGGTTTAAAGCATTTGAAATAAAGATTGCTGGGTCTTCGTTCCACTCAACAATATCCATGTTTTCACCTTTAAGCTCATTAACGATTGCTTGAACACGTTGGCCTTTTGGTCCAACACATGTTCCCACAGGATCAATATCAGGGTTATCAGATTTAACAGCTACTTTAGCACGATCTCCAGCTTCACGAGCGATACTGACAATTTCAACTTCTCCGTCGTATACTTCTGGGATTTCTTGCTCAAATAAACGTTTTAATAAATCTGGGTGACTACGGCTTACATATACTTGAGGGCCTTTTGATGTGTTTTCAACTTTATGAATATACACTTTGATACGATCAAATGGTTGGTATGTTTCATTTGGAATTTGGTCGTGTTTTGAAAGAACTGCTTCAATTTTTCCAAGGTTAACATAGATATAACGACTATCTTGTCTTTCTACGATACCTTGCATAATTTCATTTTCATATTCACTAAATTCGTTATAAATAATTGAACGCTCAGCTTCACGGACACGTTGTAAAATGACTTGTTTAGCTGTTTGAGCGGCAATACGACCAAAGTCTTTTGGTGTTACTTCAAAACGAATGGTATCGCCAATTTCATAAGCTGGATTAATTTTAGTTGCTTCTTCTAAACTAACTTCTAATTGGGAGTCCATCACTTCTTCAGTTACTTCTTTCACTGAATAAATATGAACGTCTCCTTTTTTATCATCAAACTCAACTTCAACGTTTTGTGCTTGTCCATAATGACGTTTGTATGCTGAAATCATCGCTGCTTCTAAAGCTTCAATAACAATTGCTTTAGAAATCCCTTTTTCGGTTTCTAGGGCGTCTAATGCGCCTAACATTTCCTTGTTCATGATTCTTTCTTAACCTCCGATATTAAAATTGAATTGCTAATCTAGCTTTAGCAATGTTTTTACGTTCAAACACCATTGTTTTTTCTTGGGTTTTTATTTTCACACGTAATGTTAATTCATCTTTATCAATGCTTTCTAAGAAACCTTGAAATTGTTTTTCACCTTCAACAGCTTGGTAAAACGAAACATTAATGTATTCGCCTAGAGCATTGGTGTAATCCTCTTCTTTCTTTAAAGGGCGCTCTGCTCCTGGAGAAGACACTTCTAGAAAATACGCTTGTGGGATTGGATCTGGTTGTACGGTATCTAACTTCTCACCAAGTTTTTCACTTACAAGAGCACATTCATTGATATCAATGCCTCCAGTTTTATCTATAAATACACGTAGAAACCAATTTTTTCCTTCTTTCACATACTCCATGTCTACCAATTCAAATGATAATTCATCTAGAATGGGAGTCACTAAGTCTGTCACTATCTCGACAACGTTTGCCAATTAATAGTCGCCTCCTTTAAAGTTTTTATGCAGTTCATCAAAAAGAGTGAGCGTCTACACGCTCACTCCTCACACATATCTTACAAAAGTATTTTATCACGTCTCACGAAAAAAAACAAATCTCTTGCTAAAGGTCCTTAAGCTTTTATTAAAACTGTTATTTATTAAAGAAACTTTAACCATTATTTGTTACAGTACCATTACATTAAGAGGTGACTTATGAAACTATATAAAAAAATAACTATAGCAAGCCTTGTCTTAACGGCTGCACTATTTTTAGAAGGCTATCGTGAAAATAGACAATTAGAAAAGTCTTATTACACGATTCATTCCAATAAAGTAACATCAAGTAAACCAATCAAAATTGCTCAAGTCTCTGACACGCAATTTCCAAGACTTAGAGTCTCTATGGACAAACTAGTCAATGCTATTTCAAATGAAAAACCTGATATGATTTTTTATACAGGTGATACCATAGACCGAACAGAAACAATTGATGAAACAGACTTGACCCTGTTTTTAAAAAAATTAACCCAAATTGCACCAACCTTTGTTGTCTCAGGAAACCACGAAACCACTCATCCTGACTACAAACAATGGCTATCGATTATTGAAAATAGTGACGCAATTTTACTAGAAAATGAAGTTAAACAAATGACTGTCAATCAAGACAAGGTCAATGTAGTCGGTTTAAGTAACGGCTCTACTCAACTACCTAAAAAAGAGTTAGACAAAATAGATAGCTCGTCAGAGACTCTAGTCTTAGCTCATCATCCTGAAAAAATGGACGACTACAGTCAACATCTTAAAACAAAAGGTTTTACTGTTTTTAGTGGTCATGCCCATGGTGGACAAATTATTATTCCTGGGATTGGTGGTGTTCTTTCACCTGATCAAGGGTTCTTTCCTGATTACACAGACGGCTTGTACCAAGTCGAAGACAACCATCTCGTTGTTAGTCGGGGCTTAGCTAATAGTAGTTTCCCTGCGAGAATTAACAATTACCCTCATTTAATTTTTACAACTATATCAAACGAAAAAGCAGACAACTCCTAAATAAGAATTGTCTGCTTTTTTTAAAACATATCAAATAATGATAATTGGTTCTCGTCTGGTAAGTCTTTCAACACACCATTTTCAGTCATATACTCAATAATGGTTTTAGAAACTTTACCCCGTGTTGCTAAATCTTCTTTAGAAAGGAACTTGCTTTCCTCTCTGGCAATACAGATTTGTTTCGCCACGTTGGCTCCCAAACTTGGCACGGAACGAAACGGCGGAATCAATGTATCCCCATCAATGATGAAGTTTTCAGCATCTGATTTATATAAATCGATCATGCTAAATTTGAATCCACGTTCTAACATTTCGTTAGCTAGCTCAAGAACCGTTAATAAGTTCTTCTCTTTGGTTGAAGCGTCCATTCCTTTGTCCATGATTTCTTTCATACTTGCTTTTGTTGCATCTTTTCCTTGAGACATAGCAACAATATCAAAGTCATCTGCACGCACACTAAAGTACGCAGCATAGTAAAGAATAGGGAAATGAACTTTAAAGTAAGCCACACGTAAAGCCATTAATACATAGGCTGCCGCATGGGCTTTCGGGAACATGTACTTAATTTTCAAACAAGAATCAATGTACCACTCTGGCACATTATTATCTCTCATCTCTTTTTGCCAATCATCAGGAATCCCTTTTCCTTTACGCACGCTCTCCATAATTTTAAAGGCAATCCCATCTTCAAGTCCTGCATGCATTAAGTAAACCATAATATCATCACGACAACCGATTACTTTAGCTAAGGTTGCTTCGCCTCTTTTAATCAATTCATCGGCATTACCTAACCATACGTCTGTTCCGTGGGATAGACCTGAAATTTGAAGTAACTCAGCAAATGTTGTTGGTTTTGTTTGTTCTAACATGCCTCGAACAAATTTTGTCCCAAACTCTGGAATACCTAGTGTTCCTGTTTTTGAGTAAATTTGCTCAGGTGACACACCCAACACGTCAGGACCAGCAAAAATCTTCATCACTTCAGGATCATCTGTAGGAATCGTTTTGGGATCAATTCCTGATAAATCTTGTAACATCCTAATAACAGTCGGATCATCATGACCTAATATATCAAGTTTTAGGACATTATCATGAATAGAATGAAAATCAAAGTGAGTTGTACGCCATTCCGCATTTTGATCATCTGCCGGATACTGAATCGGCGTAAAATCATAAACATCCATGTAATCAGGAATAACAATAATCCCCCCCGGATGTTGTCCTGTTGTCCGTTTCACACCAGTTGAGCCTTTAGCCAAGCGATCAATTTCTGCTGCTCTAAAGTTAAAATTATTATCTCTTTCATATCCCTTTACAAATCCATAGGCTGTTTTGTCTGCCACAGTACCAATTGTTCCCGCTTTGTAAACATAGTCTTCACCAAATAAAACTTTGGTGTAGTTATGCGCTGTCGATTGATACACTCCAGAGAAGTTCAAATCGATATCGGGTACTTTATCCCCGTGGAAACCTAAGAATGTTTCAAATGGAATATCATGACCATCTTTAAATAAACGGACACCACATTTTGGACATTCTTTTTCAGGTAAGTCAAAACCAGAACCATATGAACCGTCTTCAAAAAATTCAGAGTAATGACATTTTGGACATCGGTAATGAGGAGGAAGTGGATTAACTTCAGTGATTCCTGTCATAGTTGCTACAAAACTTGAGCCAACAGACCCACGGGAACCTACTAAATAGCCATCTTCTAAGCTTTTATGCACTAATTTTTGAGAGATTAAGTAAATAACTGAGAAACCATTTCCATTGATACTTTTTAATTCCTTCTCAATTCGTTTCACAACGATTTCTGGTAACTCTTCTCCATACAATCTGTGAGCTTCGGTGTAACTTAAATTCGTAATCTCATCTTCAGAACCTTCAATTTTCGGTGTATAAAGATCTGTTTTAACTGGGACAACTTCCTCACACCAATCAGCTATTAATTGTGTATTATCTACAACAACCTTTTTAGCTACATCTTTTCCTAGAAAAGCAAACTCATCTAACATTTCATTTGTAGTTCTAAAATGAACTTCAGGTAAGGAATAGCGATTAAGAGGATTGGCTCCCCCCATAGAATTAATTAAAATCTTACGATAAATACCATCTTCTTCATTTAAGTAGTGAACATTCCCTGTCGCAACAACAGGCTTATTCAATGTCTCACCAATGTTAACTAAGTTTTGAATGATATCTTCCATATCTTCATTATTCTTAACAAGCTCAGCTTCAATTAATGGGGCATAAACAGGCTTAGGCATAATTTCAATGTAGTCATAAAACTTCGCTCGTTTCTTAGCTTCTTCGACCCCTTTTTGCATCATTGCTTCAAAAATTTCACCTTTACTACAAGCAGAACCAATAATTAAGCCTTCTCGTAGCTCAGATAGTTTTGAACGAGGAATACGAGGAACTCGGTAATAATAATTAACATTAGACATAGAAATCAACTTAAACAGATTTTTTAAACCTGCTTGAGTTTTCGCAAGAATAGTCACATGGAAAGGACGAGCTCTTTTATAAGCATCCCCCTCACCAATATGTTGATTAAACTCATCGTGATACTCTACTCCAAAATCTTCTTTTGCTTTTTTTACAAATAACCAACATAAATGCCCTGTGGCTTCTGAATCATAAATCGCACGGTGATGCTGTTCCAGATTGATGTTGTATTTTTTAGACAAAGTGTTTAAACGATGTGATTTCATCTCAGGATGAAGTAATCTTGACAACTCTAACGTATCAATGACTGGATTGGGTGCTTCAGGCATGTCGTATTTTTCATAACTCGTATTTAAGAATCCCATATCAAAACTAGCATTATGGGCTACTAAAATATCATCGCCACAAAACTCTTTAAACAACTTAAGGACTTCTTCTTCTGACTTAGAGCCACGAACCATCTCGTCTGTAATTCCTGTTAAATTAATCGTTGTCTGAGATAAGGGATGACCTGGATCAATAAACTCTTCAAAGGTATCAATCACATTTCCTTTATGCATTTTAACCGCAGCTAACTCAATAATCGTATCGTAAACAGCTGATAGACCTGTCGTCTCAACGTCAAACACCACATAAATAGCATCTGTTAAGGCAACATGTTTGGGCATGTAAGCAATAGGAACACCATCATCAACTACATTGGCTTCGATACCAAATAAAACTTTGACACCGTGTTTTTGACCTGCATGATAAGCATCAGGAAAAGCCTGCGCCCCCGCATGGTCTGTGATAGCAATTGCCGGCATGCCCCATTTTCCAGCTTGAGCCACTAAATCCCCTACTCCACTAATGCCGTCCATAGTACTCATATTAGTATGGGTATGTAGTTCTACTCTTTTTTCATTTTCAGGAGCAGTGTCTTTTCTCGTTGCGTGTTTGACTTCAATTAAATCCTGGCAGTTCATCACTAAATCACGCATGAAGGTATCTTCCTGGATACTTCCTCGTACCTTTAGCCAAGAACCTTCTTTAATCGCATCAAAAACAGCAACATCTTTATCGTTATTTGAGAACTTTTTAACGGAAAATGAAGACGTATAATCTGTCATCTTGATAATTAAAATCTTTCGTCCAGAGCGCAAGTCTCTAACTTCTTTAGAAAAAACAAACCCTTCAAGTGTCACACGACGTTCTTCTTCAAAAATATTCCCCATTGGCGTAATCATTTCATCTGCAGGAATAGATCGTCCTAATTGAATTGGACCAGAAAGAGGTGCCACTTCAGCCTTTTGTTTTTGCTGTTGTTCATTTTTTTCAATAGCTTGAGCCGCTTGTTTCATCATTTGCTCTGTTTGTTCTTTTTGTCTTTCATCAAAGGCTTTTTTGATTGCTTCTGCTTTTTGTTCATCCATTTTAGGTTGGAACTTAAATTTCGGAAACCCAAATTTTTGATAACTGTCCACAATAAATGTGCCATATTGTTGTGTAATATAATCAATCATGCCCTCATTTTCAACTAACAATACCACTTGTTGATCTTCTAAAAAAGGTGCTTGTGTTGCTAACTTTTGTCTAACAACTGGTGTGACACAATTTTTATCTTTTAATACTTCTAACCAATAGTCTTGAAGTAACTCATTAGTATACGTCTCATTTTTAGCTGCTATTTTAATACTGACATTAGCAATTGACTGAAACGCCATTGTTAAGCGATTAGAGAATTCTTGATACAAAGAAAAGGGTAAAATCTCTGAAAACTCTAAGTAAAACTCCCATAAGCGACTTTTCTTATGAACTTTTACTTCTTTAATTTCTCCAGATTTTAACGTACCTGTTGTATCTTGTTCTAACTCTAATCCAATTTGATTTAGTAATTGAGAAAATAATTCCTTCGAATTCATAGCCATTCAATCACGCCTCACTTTCTCATTTATTCTACATGAAAAAGGACCTTAGCAAAAGCCTAAACATCTGCTAAAGATCCCTTTATTTAATTATTTAAGATACTTAAAATATCATGAAGCTCTTCTCTTCTAACTTCTAGCATTTCTTCTGTTTTCTTAATTTTAACTTCAACAATGCCTTCTTCAGCTTTTTTACCTACCGTAATTCTGAAAGGCGCTCCCACAAGGTCAGCATCTTTAAATTTAACGCCAGGGCGTTCTTTACGGTCATCAAGAAGGGTATCTACTCCTTTAGACATCATCTCTTTTTCAATATCAAGTGCTAGTTGCCACTGAATCTCATCATTTGGATTAATTGGAATAATATGAGCATCAAACGGCGCAATTCCTTTAGGCCAATTGATTCCTGTTTCATCTGCATTTTGCTCAGCAATAGCTGCTAACAATCGGCTAACACCAATGCCGTAACAACCCATTTGAACTGGAATAGAACGACCATTCTCATCTAAAACCGTAGCCCCCGTCTTCTCACTATAGAAAGTTCCAAGCTTGAAGATATGACCTAGTTCAATTCCCTTCGCAAATTTCAGAACACCTTGACCGTCTGGAGAAGGCTCACCCTCTTTAACTAATCTAAAATCTTCATAATATTCAACATCAAAGTCTCGTCCTGGCGTCACGTTAATGATATGATAACCATCTTCATTAGCACCAACCACGCTATTCGTTAACTCTTGAACGTACATATCTGCAACAAGTTTAATGTCATCAGATAAACCAACTGGGCCTAAAGACC
This sequence comes from Candidatus Vagococcus giribetii, assembly GCF_017316185.1. Taxonomy (GTDB): domain Bacteria; phylum Bacillota; class Bacilli; order Lactobacillales; family Vagococcaceae; genus Vagococcus; species Vagococcus giribetii. The sequence continues at coordinate 25,333 of NZ_JAFLVX010000020.1, forward strand.
CAAAATTAGCACCTAAAATGCTTTTGGCTTCTTCTTCTGTAGCAGCTTCAAGGAAATCTACACCTAAAAAGTTTTTAAGTTTAATGTCATTTAACTCATGATCTCCTCTTAAAAGAACAACAACAGGTTTGTCATCTGCCATAAACAATAAAGACTTGATTGTCTTCTCAGGTGATATATCTAAAAATTCGGCCAACTCTTGAATAGTTCCCACATTAGGTGTTTCAACTTTTTCTTGTTCTAAAAGAGGCTCATGAGATTTTTTTCCTGTATACAAGCTTGTTGCCATTTCTAAATTTGCAGAATAATCACTTGTATCAGAATAGACAACTGTATCTTCACCAATTTCAGATATTCCCATAAATTCTTTTGAATCATTACTTCCCATGGCACCACCGTCACCAATGATTACACGGAAATCCAAGCCACATCGTTCGAAAATTTTCACATAAGCTTGTTCGAAAGCTCTAAAGCCTTCATCAAGACTTTCTTTTGTACTATGAAATGAGTACGCATCTTTCATAATAAACTCGCGACCTCTTAATAGGCCAAAACGAGGTCTTTTTTCATCTCGATATTTTGGTTGAATCTGATACAAGGACATAGGTAACTTTTTGTATGACGAAATATCATTTCTTATTAGATCAGTAAATGTTTCCTCATGGGTTGGTCCTAAGACAAACTCTTTACCATTTGAGTCATTTAATTTCAACAAAGCATCGCCATAAGTTGCATATCTGCCAGATTCTTTCCATAACTCGGCAGGAATTACTGCTGGTAGTAGCATTTCATTCGCACCAATTGCTTCAAATTCTTCTCGCATAATTTGTTCTAATCGTTTAATCACTCGGTATGCTAGTGGTAAATAACTATAATAGCCACTTGATACTTGACGAATGTAGCCACCTCTTAAAAGCATTTGATGACTAATAACCTCTGCATCACTTGGGACTTCCCTTAAAGTGGGCATAAAAAATCTTGACTGTCTCATCTTTAACAAACTCCTTTTTACTGTTTATTGAATAAAGAACCTCTGAATATCGTTCCAAGTCACAGCAATCATTAATAACAACAGGATACCAACACCAATCATTGTAATCATGACTTCTTTTTCTTGACTTAGAGGTTTTCCTCTAACACCTTCAAAAATATTTAAAGCTAACTTACCACCATCTAATCCAGGTATAGGAATTAAATTCATGATACCTAAGTTAACTGATAACATAGCTGTAAATGATAAAATGGCAATAAAACCACTATTTGATACTTGTTCTGATGCTTTAAAGATCATCACAGGTCCACCTAATTTATTTAAGCTGAAATCTGTCACTAAGTTACCTAGTGCTTTAAAAATCATTAATGAATTAGCAAACGTCTCAGTTACACCATATTTGAATTTCTCAAATAGAGATAACTCTTTATATTCAGGAGAAATCCCAACCATACCTTGCTCTGGATTTTCTTTGCTAGCTGCAGGAACTACAGGAATATTTTTAGTTTCACCTGATTTCTTTTGAACGAGTAAATCAACTTTTTTATTTGCATTAGGTGAAATTTCACTTGAAAGCTCATTAAATGTGCTTGTTTTCTTACCATTTACTTCTAGTATTTTATCGCCAGATTCAATCCCAGCTTTTTGAGCCACACTATTATCGACTACTTTTCCAATGGTATTAGAATTTTGATACATCCCGCCCATTAAAAAAGCAACTAAGGTAAACAAGACAAATGATAAGATAAAATTATTCATTGGTCCAGCAAAGTTAGTCATCATACGACGGCCTAATGAAGCAGACTGAAATTGTACGTCTCTTGGAGCGATTTGAGTTTCTAAACCGTCCTCTTCTATAATAGTTGCGTTATGTGCCACTTCAAATCGTTTTTCTTTTGTCTCGTCTCCGTTTTCATAACCCGTAATAAATAAGTCATCTACTAAATCATACTTAATGACTTCTACAGGGACACTATTTGGTAATTGTACTTTTTTATTTGGGTTAATTTTGATAACCACACCATTTTCATCTAGTACAAGTGATACGGGCATTCCAGGTGCAAGTTCTACCTCTTCGTCTGCCTCACCTGCCATACGTACGTAGCCACCAATGGGTAACATACGAATCGTATAAGTTGTTTCATTTTTTCGGTGATGGAACAATTTTGGTCCCATTCCTATTGCAAATTCTCTCACTAAAATTCCGCCTCGCTTGGCGAAAATAAAATGTCCAAACTCATGGACTAAGACTATAAGTCCGAAAACAAAAATAAATGTTACGATTGTACTTACCATTCATCTAATCCTTTCTGAATCAATCTAATTTAGAATATACCAACAAGATGCATTAACGGAAATACAAACAACAAACTATCAAACCTATCTAAAATCCCACCATGACCTGGTAAAATATTTCCTGAATCTTTTACGCCATAATGACGTTTATAAGCTGATTGAACCAAATCTCCCATTTGTCCAACAACTGAAAAAATAGCTGTTAATGGTAACATAATTAGTAGATTGTAATTAGCCATTGGCCAAACTAATAGATACACTAACGCGACTACTACTGCACAAATCACACCACCTAAAGCACCTTCAATCGTTTTGTTAGGTGAAATATGTGGAGCTAATTTGTTCTTACCAAATTTCATTCCGCAGAAATAAGCGCCAATATCTGTTGACCAAACAACTAATAAAGCAAACATTAATACGGTCACACCTGATTCTCTTGCTAGAATGAAGTTTTGGAAACCAAAACCAACATATAGACTGACTAATACAGGAAAGGCTGCGTCATCAAAGGTATAACTATTCTTTGAAAAAACAGGTACCATTAGAATAAACATCACGATCAAATAAAATAAAGTGATATTAGTTACAGTATCTGGTAAAAAGTTGAACCATGTTGCTTTAGGAAGAACTAGAAGAACACTGGCTAAAATAGCTAATACACCTTCTAAACTTTTAATTTCTAAACCCTTCATATTAAACAATTCGTAAACGCCTACTCCTGCCATAGCTGCTGCTAAAAGTTGAAGAGGCATTCCGCCAATAGCCACTAAAGGAATGAAAAAAAGTAGGGCTACAACGGCTGTAATAATTCGTTGTTTCATCTTAAAAACTCCTTTATTTTTTCGCTTTCACATCGCCAAAACGACGATTTCTACTTTGGAAAGAACCAATAGCATCTTCCAAATGTTGAGATGTAAAATCAGGCCAGTACTTATCTGTGAAAAATAGTTCACTATAGGCAATTTGCCACAATAAGAAATTACTGATTCTCTCTTCACCACTCGTTCGGATTAATAAATCTGGATCTTGTAAATCAGGACCTAAACTTGCAGTCATTAAGTGCTTTGCAAATTCTTCTTCTGTGATTTCCTCTGTCAAACGCTCTTCTTTGACTAATGACATAATGTCATTCACAGCAGTTAAAATTTCTGCTCGACTTCCATAATTCAAAGCAAAATTTAGAATCATCCCGGTATTATCTTTTGTTTGCTCAATAGCATTTTCCACTGCTTTTTGCGTGTGCTTTGGAAGGCTCTCTTGATAGCCCATTACTTGAACCTTAACATTTTCTTCTATTAGTTCAGGAACAAACACATCAAAGAAGTCCACAGGTAATTTCATTAAAAAATCTACTTCTTCTGTTGGACGTTTCCAATTTTCAGTTGAAAAAGCATAGAGCGTTAACACTTTAACACCTAACTGACTAGCGTGTTTCGTGATGACCTTAACGTTGTTCATCCCTTCTTTATGACCAGCAATTCTTGGAAGGAAACGCTTTTGAGCCCAGCGACCATTACCATCCATTATAATAGCAATATGCTTGGGTATTTCTTTATCAGTATCGAAAGATCCTAATAGTGTTTCTTCGTTATTATTATTTTTTAAAAAATTAAACATGATGAAGCCCCCTAAAAGACTATAATTACTTAAACTACCTTTTCTATTGTAGCAAAACCTTGATAAAAAGCCTATATAAAAAGAAAAATATCCCTTTATTTAAGGAAATTGTAAAATATCAAGCCTAAATAATAAAAATCGTGGAAATTTGATTTAAACTTCCACGACTTTGATTATTAAACTTCTAATAACTCTTCTTCTTTTTTAGCAACAATGCTATCAATATTTTTTGTACTAGCATCTGTCAATGTTTGAACATCTTTTTCTAAATTGTGTAATTCGTCTTCAGAAATATCTTTTGATTTTTCTAATTTTTTCAATTCATCAATTGCATCACGACGAATATTTCTAATCGCCACTTTTGCGTTTTCGCCATTTTTACCAACTTCTTTAGCTAGCTCTTTACGACGTTCTTCTGTTAATTGAGGAATGACTAAGCGAATGATTGAACCATCATTTGTTGGGCTGATTCCAATATCACTTGCTAAGATAGCTTTCTCAATGTTTTCTAATGCACTTTTATCAAAAGGAGTAATCATTAAAACACGTGCTTCTGGAATTGAGATTCCGGCAATTTGATTTAGTGGTGTTGGTACACCGTAGTATTCAACTTGAATACGGTCTAAAAGACTTGCATTAGCGCGTCCTGCTCTGATTTGGCCTAACTCACGAGTTAAGCTTTCTTCTGACTTCGTCATTTTTTCTTTCGCATCGTTTAAAATTACGTTTTGCATGTTATTTCCCCCTTACAGTTGTACCGATTTGCTCACCTAAGCAAACTCGTTTGATATTTCCTGGTTCATTGATATTAAACACAACTAATGGAATATCATTATCCATACTTAAACTACTTGCAGTTGAATCCATTACTGATAATCCTTTAGAAATCACATCTAAATGAGTTAGTTCTTCAAATTTAGTAGCAGATGCATCTAATTTAGGGTCAGCTGAATAAACACCATCAACGTTATTTTTAGCCATTAAGATAACATCAGCATTAATTTCTACTGCTCTTAAAGCGGCTGTTGTATCTGTTGTGAAATAAGGGTTACCTGTTCCTCCAGCAAAAATAACCACACGACCTTTTTCTAGATGACGAACTGCACGACGTCTGATATAAGGCTCAGCGATTTGACGCATTTCAATTGATGTTTGAACACGTGTTGGAACACCTTGGTTTTCTAATGTATCTTGTAACGCAAGTCCATTCATCACAGTTGCAAGCATTCCCATGTAATCAGCTTGAGCTCTTTCCATACCCATTTCAGCGCCAATATTTCCTCGCCAAATATTACCACCACCGACAACGATAGCCACTTCAACACCTAAACTGTGAACTTCTTTAATTTCTTTGATTAATTCATTCACAACTGGTGGGTTAATACCAAAGCCTTTCTCTCCTGCTAGGGCTTCTCCACTAACTTTAAGTAATATTCTGCGGTATTTTGGTTCTGTCATTATAATTCCCTCCGTCTAATATCTGTACCTAATTTTATCATAAATAGGTTCATTTTTCCCTAAAAAAAAGGAGCGCAAATATCATAACAATAATAGATGCGTTCCCATAAACTTCCTGTTATTTCATTTGGCTAGCAACTTCAGCAGCGAAATCTTCTTCGCGTTTCTCGATTCCTTCACCAACTTCAAAACGTACGAAACCTTTAACAGTTCCGCCTTTAGAAGCTACAAATTTTTCAACAGTCATGTCTGGATCTTTAACAAATGGTTGGTCAACTAAACAAACTTCAGCTAAGAATTTGTTCATACGGCCCATTACCATTTTTTCAACGATATTAGCAGGTTTTCCTTCGTTTAATGCTTGTTCAGTTAAAACTTTTTTCTCATGTTCTAACTCTTCAGCAGATACTTCGTCTTTAGTTACGTAACGAGGGTTGATAGCCGCAACGTGCATAGCAACGTCTTTAGCAGCTTCTTCGTCTGTAGTTCCTTCTAAAGTAACTAATACAGCGATTTTACCACCCATATGTAAGTAACCACCAAAGGCAGCGTTATCTTCTTTTTCAACAACTTCGAAACGACGGAAGCTGATTTTTTCACCGATAACTGTTTGAGCTTCGATTAAATCTGTTTCAATTGTTCCTTTTTCAGTTTTAATAGCCATAGCTTCTTCCATTGTAGCTGGTTTGTTAGCAGCAATTAAAGTAGCAACTTCTTTTACTAAGTTTTGGAATAATTCATTTTTAGCAACAAAGTCTGTTTCTGAGTTGATTTCAACGATTGCAGCTGTATTTCCATTGATAGCAACGTTTGCTAATCCTTCAGCAGCGATACGATCGTTTTTCTTACCAGCTTTAGCCATTCCTTTTTCTCTTAATAAGTCAATAGCTTTTTGTAATTCTCCTTCAACTTCAACTAATGCACGTTTGGCATCCATCATACCAACACCAGTTAAGTCACGTAATTCTTTAACCATAGCAGCTGTAATTTTAGACATGTATTATTCCTCCGATTTTTTTTAGTTAAGTAAAAAACTGTCCCAAGCAATGAAAACTCTAGGCTACTTTGTTCACCTTGACCTTCGTAGCCTGAGACAGCCAATTTTATTTAGTAATTATTCAGCGTTGTTTCCTTCAACAGCTTCAACGATTTCTTCGATTGAAGTTGCTTCAGTTGTTTCTTCAGCTGAGAATGATTCTTCAGTTACTTCATCTTCGCCTTGACGTCCTTCGATAAATGCGTCAGCCATTTTAGCTGAGATTAATTTAACGGCGCGGATAGCGTCATCGTTTGATGGGATAACTACATCAATTTCATCAGGGTCACAGTTAGTATCAACCATAGCCACGATTGGAATATTTAATTTATGAGCTTCTTGAACTGCAATACGCTCTTTACGAGGGTCAACGATAAACATAACGTCTGGGATTCTTGGCATATCAGCGATACCGCCTAAGAATTTTTCTAAACGTTCACGTTCTTTGTTTAATCCTGCAACTTCTTTTTTAGGAAGAACTTCGAATGTTCCTTCTTCTTCCATTTTGTTGATTTGTTTTAAGCGAGCAATACGTTTTTGGATTGTATCCCAGTTAGTTAAAGTTCCACCTAACCATCTGTGGTTTACATAGTATTGACCAGAGCGGATAGCTTCATCTTTAATAGCTTCTTGAGCTTGTTTTTTAGTACCTACGAATAAAGCGATTCCGCCTTCTTCAGCTACATTTCTCATGTAGTTGTAAGCATCGTCTACTAAACGAACTGTTTTTTGTAAGTCGATGATGTAGATTCCGTTTCTTTCTGTGAAGATGTATTTCTTCATTTTAGGGTTCCAGCGACGTGTTTGGTGACCAAAGTGTACACCAGCCTCTAGCAATTGTTTCATTGAAATTACTGCCATTTTTGTTTCCTCCAATTGGTTTTGTATTTCCCTCTCAACTGTATCCTCTCTTAATAGAACTAAAAATAATTTAGCACCACTATTAAAATCACAGGTGATGTGGATTAGTGTTTTTAACACCTTAATTAATATAACCTAATCAATCAGATATTTCAACTATTATCTGTTAACTTTTTCATTTTTAGTCATTTACCTCATTCATTCGATCAATTTCTCTGTCAATCAATAAGATAGACAATTTAAGAGCCTTGACTCTTTCGTTTGATAAAGTAATTTGTGCGGTTAGTTTTTTCCCTTGGGCTTCTTTTTCTTCTAAACTCACAATCGCTTTTTCAATCTTATTCAATGTAGAAACTAGTGATTTTTTTGCTGCAATATAATCTGTCAACTGATATTCTTTCACGAAACACACCTTCTTTTCTTCTATAATTATAAAACGGCTTATGAATCATGGTCAATCATAGTTCAAAAATGATAACTATCCTATATTTTTTTACTTTGTTTCTGCTTTCTACTATAATAAACCTATCAAATAAAGGAGTGACATAACGACATGACAACTTTTTATTGCGTCAGACATGGTAAAACAGAATTCAACTTAAACAGAGTGTTTCAAGGTGGTCTTGCAGATTCCCCTCTTTTACCTGAAGGAATTGAAAATGCCAAGAAAGTTGGCGAGCATTTAAAAGACATTACCTTTGAAGCTGCCTTTGTTAGCCCACAAACAAGAGCCCAAGACACAGCTAAGAACATTTTACTTGGACTAACTTCACCCCTTGAACTCAATACAGTCAAAGATTTAAGAGAAATGGAGTTTGGTGAGTGGGATGGTCAGCCTGAATCTATTTATGAAAAAGAAGAAGAATTTCAAAATCTAGTTCATTGCCCTCATTTATATAACCCTTCTGAATTTGGCGGTGAAACATTTGAAGAATTAATCGAGCGCGCTTTAGCTGTCTTTAAAAAAATCAGTCTTGCCTATCCAAACGGTAATGTATTAGTTGTTTCCCATGGTTTAACGCTTCAATCCATCCTTAAGCACCTTGATGGCTCGTCTATTGCTGATATTAGAAGTGGACGTTTACTTGATAACACAAGTATCACTATAATAGATAACACAAAAGATTTTGATACTTATGAAATGGTTAAATGGAATGACACAAGTCACTTAGCTTAAATTTTAGTATTAAATCATTTCTTTTCATGATAAACTAGTTTGGTTCATCAATGTTAAGGAGTGAGATAGTTGCTAAGTAACAAAGTTAAATCATTAGTTTATCTATTAGATCGCTATGAATGGATTAGTTGGATTAGCGCCATGATTATGATGGCTGTTAGTATTAATTTATTTATCCACTATTCAGCTCAAGCATTTGAGATCATTATTATTATTGGTCTAATGGCTATATTAAAAGGTTTCTTAAACTTCCATATTTGTTTATCCCTTGATTTAGCAACACATAAACCAAAAGGTATTATCTCTTTTGTCTATGTGGCTCTAATCAATATCTTTATTGGGATTACCTTGATACTAAATTTATTAACAAGTCCTCTCTTGCTAATTCTATTGGTATCAGCATGGATGGCTATTGATTCCTATCCGTATATCCAATTTATCATTAGAAATAAAATCGGTTTTCAACATAAATACAATCCATTTATTTTTAGCTATCTAGCTATTTTAATCGTGATTATTATGCAAGTAATGACACTAAAAACAACTGCTTATGGTCCAGCCTTAACAACAGGAAGTTTTTTAATGTTATCTTGTTTAAATTTATTTCTACTCAAAAAAGAAAGCAAAGCAGCTTAATCAAGCGCTTTGCTTTTTTTATATTGTTTTTGTAAAACGTATAAACTAACTAAAAAAATAAAGATAATAATGGCTTTAGTCACGTTTAATGTCAGAAAAGCTGATTCATCTACATGCTTGTAAGTATACAATTGTAGAATCTCATCGATGGTAATTGTTTTAAAATAAATCGTTGCTAAATACATAATAAACATCATTATTAATTGATGAAGGACACTGCCCACATTTGTTAGTCTGTATTTAGCTAACAAGCGATGATCTTTTGGTAGTTCTGCTTCAAAATACACTAATTTATTCAATCTTAAATTTAACTGTGACGTAAATAAACTTAACAAAAGAATACCTACATAAAAACTAGGTGACCATAAAATTAACAATAGCCCACTTGCTATTCCTAACACAATGACATTCACTATCTTCGTATCTAAGTAACGCTTTAGTAAACGAGAATAAATCATTGGCGCTAAAGTGATTGCCACTAAATAAATCAGATAGATTTTATTAATCGCCATGCCACCTTCTTTAATCAATTGATAGAAAGTACAAAAAACAAGAATAAAGTTAGTTAACATCCCTTTAAAAATAATCATTCTGGTCAATAAAGGTGATAAACGTCTTTCTGGTTTAGTCTTTTTAACAAAGAAAAAGTACAATATAATTAATGTTGCTAAAAAGAGGAAAAAAATAGGTAATGAATCTGCTATACCTAGTTTTTTATCAATTTTAATAATAAAAATAACAAAAAATCCTGTTATAAACAAAAACAAAGTTTCAAATACTGGATACCTGACTTCTTCGGTATCTTCAACTATCTCATAATGAGGATACGCTCTTAAGATAGCAAGTAGTAAGGCTAATGATAGAGCTAAAAACAGAAACGTTAATGAAATTGAATATTTGATTAATCCAAATAGAGCTAACGCATAGATAATAGCAAAACCAATTGAATACAAAGGATCTTTTTTCCCTGAACCAAAATCATTGTATGTCTTTTCATGAAATTGAACGGTTAAAAAACTTGGATAGAGTGTTCCTGAACAAATACCCAAAAGTGCTCCTGATAACAACCCAAAATAAATATTACTTTCATACAAACTTCCCATAACAGAGCCAATGATGCCAATAATAATCGATCCCTGTAACAACTGATTTACCGTGATTGGCTTCAATCGTATTAAAAATAGGACTGTCGTTTTAAAACTATAATATAAAATCAAAGGCAACACATATTTATCAATGTCACGATACTTAAGATATATCTGCGCCAAAATTAAAACTGGAAATAAATTCATACCGTTTGTCAAAACAAATGGGATAAAGCGAAGGGAAAGTAGAAAGTGTTTGTTTTTTTCGCTCATAAAACCCTCCTCATGGTGTTAATAATTACATTATACTTGTTTTGTTACTAATAAAACATCTTTTTCTTGACACTAACCTTACGTAACCCCCTATACTTCTAGTTAGAGGTGATAAGGATGTACTTAATTATAGAATTTGCTAACTTAACCGGTGTGACTGTTAGGACTCTTCGTTATTACGATGAGATAGATCTACTTAAACCTCATCAAGTTAATGAAGCTGGTCACAGAATCTACACTGAAAAAGAAAGTAAACAACTACAACAAATCCTATTTTTGAGAGAATTAGACTTTTCTCTAAAAGAAACAAAAGAGCTTTTAGCCAATGAAACCAACCAACTTGCTTTTTTTGAAGAACAACGATTAGCTCTTATTGCCAAAAAGGATCACTTAACAGATATTATTCACTTAATCGAAGACACGATTAAGGAACAGAAAGGACAATTAAACATGACTGACTCAGAAAGATTTAAAGCTTTTAAAAACAAACAATTAAAAGAGAACCGTGATAAATACGGCCAAGAAATCATTGATACGTATGGACAAGAGTCTCTTGAATCATCAGAAAAAAAATACCAACAACTATCTGAAAAAGAACTTTTCGGAGAAATGCCAGAAATCGAATCAGAGTTACTTGATTTATTAAAAGCAGATGTCGTGATTCCTTCTGATAGTGCCGCACGCATCTATGCTCTTCACGCCAAATGGCTTAGTTTTTCATTAGATTTGACACCACAGATTCACTTATCTTTAGTTGATATGTATTTATTAGATGATCGCTTTAAAGCCTATTACGATGACAAATCAGGTGCCGGAGCCACACAACGTTTACATGATATAGTTCATTTCTACAGTAAATAATCGTGATTTTTGATAATTAAGGACCTTTTCAGTTATAATAGTGGTTATAACCAAGGAGGTATTTTTTATGATTAACATTAAACAAATTGTAACTGGTCCGATTCAAGAGAATTGCTATGTTATTTACAGCGAAAAGCAAGCTTTAATCGTCGATCCAGGTGCAGATGGTGACTTAATAAAAACAACAATCGCTTCTCTTAATGTGACTCCAGTAGCTGTTTTAATTACACATGCTCACTATGATCACATTGGTGCTCTTGAAGAGATTCGTTCTGAATACAATATTCCAGTTTATATCAGCCCTATCGAACAAGATTGGTTGACAGATCCAAGTCTAAACTTATCTGGGTTAACAAGACACGATGATATTCCTGACGTGGTTTGTCGCCCAGCAGAATTTGAATTTAATAACTATGATAGTTACACACTTGGCGACATGACTTTTAAAGTGGTCCCAACGCCAGGGCACTCACCAGGAAGTGTTAGTTTCATTTTTGATGACTTTGTGGTTACAGGAGATGCTCTTTTCAGAGGAAGCGTTGGACGAAGTGACTTACCTATGGGAGATGGCGCTCGCTTACTACGAGGCATCCAAGAAGAATTATTCACTTTACCTGATTCATTCAAAGCTTTTCCAGGTCACGGACCACAAACAACTATCAGACGTGAAAAAGAAACCAATCCATTTTTTAATTAAATAAGACAAACAAGAGGTTGACTCACATGTCAGCCTCTTGTTTTTTACTGAATTTTCTATACTAGTTAGCGAATAAAAAGTCTGGTTTATTCCCCAACCTAACAAAACTGTTAGAAAATTTTACTGGTGTTATCATCTATTATCATCTAAAATGATATCGTTAGTACTTATTATTTATATATGAAGGGAATGTCAAAATGGATTTTATTAATATACTAAAAGTTATTTTCCTAGGAGTCGTCGAAGGAATCACTGAATGGCTACCAATCAGTAGTACTGGTCATTTAATTTTAGTTGATGAATTTATCAAACTAAATGCTTCAAAAGATTTCATGGAAATGTTTAATGTGGTCATTCAGTTAGGAGCTATTTTAGCCGTTGTTGTTATTTACTTCAGTAAGCTAAATCCTTTCTCATCTACTAAAACAGCGGGTCAAAAAAAAGCAACTTGGGTCTTATGGTCTAAAGTAGTTATCGCTTCAGTGCCTGCCGGTGTGTTAGGTTTACTATTCGATGACTTTTTAGAAGAACATTTTCATAAGTTCTTACCCGTTGCATTAATGTTAATCATTTACGGTATCTTGTTTATTGTCGTTGAAAATCGTAACAAAGACCGTGAACCTACAACTCTGACATTAGGTAGTTTAAGCTATCAAACAGCGATGATCATCGGTATGTTCCAAGTGCTTTCTTTAATACCTGGTACCTCACGTTCAGGAGCTACTATTATTGGAGCTATTTTATTCGGTTGTTCTCGCTACGTTGCTGCTGAATTTACTTTCTTCCTTGGAATCCCAGTAATGTTTGGTGCTAGTGGTTACAAAATCCTTAAATTTATCAAAAACGGTAACTCTTTTGATTTAACACAAACAACTCTTTTATTAATTGGTTGTGTGGTTGCCTTTGTAGTTTCAATCTTTGTCATCAAGTTCTTAATGAATTACATTAAAAAACATGACTTCAAAGTATTTGGTTGGTACCGAATTGTTCTTGGAACAATTATTATTGCCTACTGGTTATTTTTCTCTTAAAGAATCCTTTTTAGGATTCTTTTTTTATAGTCATTTTAACTGATAATGACTATCATTCCTATCTAGATTATAATCATTCCAATCTATATATAACTATGTTACACTTAAAATGTAGGAGGAATGAACATGACATTCATAAAAGAAAGAAGTAGTATGATCGCAACAATTGTTTGTGGAATACTTATGGTTACTGGGTTAATTAATCAAAATATTGGAGGGACACTGTATCCATACATTTTTGTTATTGGAATGATTATCGGTGGCTACAACCAAACGAAAGAAGGTATTATCGATACAATCGAAGAACGTCATTTAAATGTCGATTTATTGATGGCTCTTGCAGCTATCGGAGCTTGTACGATTTCTTATTACTTTGAAGGGATTATGCTGACCTTTATCTTCTCTTTAAGCGGCTCATTAGAAGAGTTCACAACCAATAAAAGTAAAAAAGAAATCGAGGGTTTAATGGAAATTCAACCTGAGAATGCTTTTCTTCTAAATGAGAATGGACAAACAACTGAAGTACCTGTAAAAAGCTTAAAAATTGGTGACTTATTGATTGTGCCAAAAGGTGCTAGTGTTCCTATTGATGGTATTCTTTTAACAGATAATGCCACCATTGATGAAGCTGCTATTACAGGAGAATCCATTCCAAATGAAAAATTAAAAAACAATGACTTATTTGCTGGGACAATTAATATTGGTAATTCCTTAAAAATGAAAGTTTCGAAAGAATCTAAAGATACTTTATTTAGTAAAATTATTCAATTAGTTGACGAAGCTCAAAATACCCCTTCTAAAACTGCTAGTTTTTTAACAAACTTTGAAAATATTTATGTGAAAGCTGTTTTAGTGATTGTTCCATTAGCTATTCTTATTCCTTATTTTTTCCTAGGCTGGACATGGAGTGAGAGTTTCTACCGCGGGATGGTTCTTTTAGTAGTAGCTTCCCCTTGTGCTCTTGTTGCCTCTGCAACACCAGCAACTTTAGCAGCAATCTCTCATGGAGCTAAGAATGGTGTTCTATTTAAAGGTGGTATCTATCTAGAAGCTTTAGCTGATTTAAAAGCCATTACTTTTGATAAAACAGGTACCTTAACAAAAGGCTTTCCTGTTGTAACAGATGAGTTCTTCCTAAGTGACGACAAACAAACCATCATAAATACTCTTGTCGCAATTGAAACGGAATCAACTCACCCATTAGCTAATGCTATTACAACGAAGTTCGCTAATAAAACAACTCAAAAATTAAGTTTAGATGTTAAAGACGTTACTGGTTCAGGTATGCTTGCTCATGAGAATAACAACGAATGGAAAGTTGGAAACATTGAGTTCGTGACAACACAAACCGTCTCAGAAGCAATCGCCTCACAAACCGAACAACTTCAAAACGAAGGTAAAACTGTTATCTATGTCTCAAAAAATAATGACATTCTCGGATTCTTTGGTTTACTAGATGTTCCAAAAGAAGATGCCATTAAAACCATTGAATACTTTAAAAAAGAAGGCATTGTCACAACTATGTTAACAGGAGATCATTCTCACACAGCTAATGCAGTTGCTGACATGTTAGGAATTGATGCTGTTGTTGCCGATTGTTTACCTGAGGACAAAACAGTCTTTATCAAAAAACAAAAAGAAACTGTCGGAACGAATGCAATGATTGGAGACGGAGTCAACGACGCCCCTGCCCTTGCCAACGCTACTATCGGTATCGCTATGGGCCAAGGAACTGATATTGCTATTGATGTTGCTGATATTGTTTTAATGAAAGATGACTTAGAAAAATTAGCAGTGAGCCATCAGTTATCAAAAAAATTAAAACGAATTGTCACTCAAAATATTGTCTTTTCTCTTTCAGTGATTACTATCTTAATCATTTCAAACTTCTTTAAAGTCATTAATCTTCCTCTAGGCGTTATTGGGCATGAAGGAAGCACAATTCTCGTTATTCTAAACGGACTACGTATGCTTCGAAAATTACCCATGGAAAAATAAATATTTAAAAAAACCTTAGTTTATCTAAGGTTTTTTTGTGCCCCCGTTGTAATCTTAGTTATCTTGTGATATAGTTTTCGTTACTAGATGTACTTTTTAAGGAGATTAGATACATGACACAAACACCATCCACTAAACAGTGGGAAACTGAGCTACTCAACGTTTCAATGCCACGTTGGGATGATTTACCAGAAATTGAAATATATATGGATCAGCTTGTTAAAATAGTCGATAGGTACACAAGCGCATTGCAACTCGATCATTCAAAACCCATTACACCAGCAATGATAAACAACTACGTTAAATTAAAGCTTGTTCCTAAACCCGTTAAAAAGAAATACGGGAAAAATCATTTAGCTAGAATTATTGTCATCACTCTCTTAAAACAAGCTTTTGATATTCCAGCTATTAAAAGCGGGATTGAATTTCAAATTCATTCAACTAACGCAAAGGATGCTTACAATTTCTTTTGTGATCATCTTGAATCAACGATTCGCTGGTTTATTATCAAAGAAAATGAAACTATTACCATTGAACACATTAAGCACGGTTATGCACCCATCCAAATGGCCTGCACAACTTTTATCGCTAAATTAATTACAGAAAATAATTTGAGTGACCTATTAACACAACAGGTTACAACGGGGGAAACAATCAATGACTAAAATCGCATTACTAGTAGACTCAGGTATGGATGTACCTGTAGAACTAATCAACCAAGGTGGTATTTTTGTTGCGCCATTAAATATTATGTACAAAGATAAAACCTACATGGATAAGATTGAAATCACATCAAAGGAAATCTATGATCGTCTAGATCAAGAAATCCCTAAAACGTCATTACCTTCTATGGCATACGTTGAAAAATTAATCGCAGAAATTACAGAACAAGGTTACACTCATGTCATTGGGATTACAATTGCTAGCGCTTTAAGTGGTACGCATAACGCCTTAAGACTTGCCTTAGAACATCATCCAGAGTTAGAAAGTTTTATGGTTGACACAAAAAGTATTGGTATTGGTGGCGGTATGCAAGCAGCTTTCCTAAAAGAGGAAATTGACAAGGGCACTAGTTTTGAAGAGCTACGAGACATTTCTCAACAACTTCCTGTTAATGGTCGCGTTTATTTTAGTATTCCAACCTTAGAGTATCTAAAAAAAGGCGGTCGTATCGGCTTAGTTACTTCTGTATTAGGAACTGCTTTAAACCTAAACCCTATTATTTCATGTAACGAAGATGGTGTTTACTACACCGTTAGTAAAGCACGCGGTAGAAAAAAAAGCTTATCCAAAATGCTTGATTGCATGGAAAAAGCGTTACATGGATATGCTGCTTATGATTTAGCTATTGCTTATGGAAATGATAAAGAAGAAGCATTAAAATTAATGGCAGTCATGAAAGAGCGCTTTAGCAACTACCGTCATTGTTATTTTGGTGAAGCGAGCCCTGTTTTAGGAGCCCATACAGGACCCGGCGTTGTCGGAATTGGATTTTTACCGATTTAACTGTAAACTTTTTAGATTAATTATTGCAAACTTAAAACTCATTCTGTATAATGAGAATGTTGATTATATTTGTTTTACAAATATAAAGTCTATGCCGGAGGTGAACTTAAATGCCAAACATCGAATCTGCTATCAAACGCGTTCGCACAAGTGAAAAATCTAATGAAGCTAACTCAGCTAAATTAAGCAAAATGCGTACTGCTGTGAAAAAATTTGAAAAAGCTGTAGAAGCTAACGCTGATAATCAACAAGAATTATTAGTTGCTGCGACTAGAGAAATTGATGTAGTCTCTGCAAAAGGACTTATCCATCAAAACAAAGCTAACCGCGAAAAATCTCGCTTAGCTAAAAAACTAGCTTAATAAAAAACTTGTTGGAAATGATATTATATCACTCTAACAAGTTTTTTTATTTTATCTATTTTTAAGTAAAAACAGTTCAAAACCTAATTCTTTTTCTACTTGTCCTGTTTTAATGTTGTAATCCAGATCGATTAATTCGTTAAACATCTCTCCAAGATTTTTTTTGTCTAGCGTCCTGCTTTGTTGAACAGCAAGCTTCACTCGGTACGGATGAATCTTAAGCGCATCAGTGATGTTACTTTGTTGATAGTTCATTTCAAGTAAGAATTTCACTTGAAGCAACAGTCGAATTTGTCCGATTAAAATAGATATGACTTTAATCGTCTCTTCTCCTGCCACCACCAAACTTTGATACAATTCCAAGGCTTCACCAATCTGATTGTTTAGTACGTATTGATTCAAATCAAAAATATTATGTTCTAAAGATTTAGGAATCAATAAATCCACATCATGCTTAGTTATTTTCTTTTCTTCCATCTTAAATAAGAAGAGTTTATCCAATTCATTCATCACTTGACTTAGTTTCATATCTGTTAAATAAAGAAGCTGTTCAAATGCTGATTTATCTATCTGATAACCTTCACTCTCCACATAATGACTCACATATGGAATTAGCTCTTTTTCGCCCATTTGATTCACATCAATTAATTGGCTCTCTTTTTTAAGAAGTTTCACTACTTTTTTTCGCTCGTCTAATTTAACTACATTAGTAATAAAAACTAACACAGTGGTTTCCATCGGATTTTTTAGGTAAGCCTCTAAAAGAGTTGTGTCATGAGTTAGGTCATTCTTCTTCTTTTCCCCTGTAAAAAAATAAGGATTTTCTACAAAGATTACTTTATTATCTCCAAAAAAAGGAATCGTTTCTGCTTCATGAATTACTTCGCTTAACTCAGTTTCTAGCATATCAAATAAAATGATATTTAAATCCTGACTATCGCTATCCACGCTATCTTTTAACGTCTCTTTAAAGGTCTCAATTAAATAGGACTCAGTTCCTAAAAGGGTATAAACTGCTTGATAATCTCTTTTTTTTATTTTAGTTAGTTCAGTTTGTAATGTCATCTCTTCACCTGCTTCACTCTATATCCTATCATAAATTATTGATTCAGACCTCATTTAATTGTATGGCCGTGAGATAATTTTTTTGAAAAGACGTGCCAACTAAAATAAACCATTCCTTTTTCATCTGTTCGAAAATAATCAATCTGTTTGTCAGCTAACGTTTCTAATGTCTCAGGTGAGGGATGTCCATATGAGTTATGCAGGCCACAAGATATAATGCCTATCTCAGGTTTCACCTCTTCAATAAAACTAGGTTGTGAAGAAGTTTTACTTCCATGGTGACCCATTTTCAGGATGTTTGCTTGGAGTTTGTCACTAGAATGAGTTAGTAATTCTTGCTCTCCTTCTTTTTCTAAGTCTCCCATGAGTAGTACACTAGAATCTTTAACTCCTAATTTCAGAACAACTGAATCGTTATTTTGACCATCTCCTTGCCCAATTGGATACAGGCAATCTAAAGAGATAGATCCTTTTTGCCAGTTATTTTGATTAGTGATACTGACTTTTCTAGTTTTAGCTAAACTTGGTTTATCCAAAAGATTACGAAAATTTTGTTGCGTATAACTTCCTGGACCGAACAAAACCGTTTTAACCTTGATAGATTCACTAATTCGGTCTAAATCCCCAAAGTGATCTTCATGAGCGTGTGAGATAAAGACAGCATCTAATGTCTTCACTCCTCGGCTTTTCATAAAAGGAATCAATGTATAATCTGCTCCTCGTTTATCCGATGATTTCTGCCACTCTTCTTCATTAAACCCAAGCCTACCACCCGTATCAACTAAATAATTCCCTTGATGGAAGGGTAGTTGTACAAAAACGGCATCGCCTTGACCAACATCAACAAAGGCTATCATACCTCTTGGGTCCATGTACTTGACGAATGATAAGCCAAAAACAACGATCACTAAGAAATAGCTTTTCTTATGCCAAAAAGTCCTTTTCTTCTCCCATTCCATTAACCACAACCACTGACAACCTATTGAAAGAATTAAGAGTATGAAAGGTAATTTACCTGTAACTTGCTTAAACAAGGATACCGAGGACAATAAATGACCTCCTTGTTGAAACCAAAGTAATAATTGCTCTAGCCAGTTAAAGCTCCAACTACTCACTAAAAGTCCCATAACAAATGCAACTAATAAGATAGGTAGGATAACCATCATTAACAGTGGTCCTAGAATCAAATTAGTCAAAAAGCTTAACCAATTCCATTCGTAAAAATAATACCAAATTAAGGGTAATGAAAGCCATGAAAGGACAATATTAAATAACCATCCTCTATACAATTCTCCTTCTATCTTTCCAATCATTGGCTGAATCACGATTATGATAAACGTCAAATAGTAAGTTAATTGACCTCCTACTGTTAGCAAAACATATGGATCAAATAAGCAATTAATGAACAACGCTAAGGACCAACAATCTAATGGACTAAGCTGCCATGAAAAAGTGTCATTATACTTCTTAATTAACCACTGTAAACCTGCCCTAGCCATCCCATAACCAAATCCTGTTAAAACCACTAAACTTAGTACAAAAGGATGACTCCATTTGAAGAGGGCTTCTTTTGTAACCCCCATACTTAACAATAAATACTCAAATAAAAAGATAAAGACATAAATATGCATTCCAGACAAACTAAATAAATGGGCAACTCCTAATTCCTGCCAAGTCACTTGAAAAGCGCCAGGTTCATTACTTTTACTACCAAAAAGCAAAGCACTCATATAATTAGCGGTTAATGGGTGAAATTGATTCCTAATCCTTATCAAGCACCAACTTCTAACTTCTCTTAAACCTTGTAGGGGTTGAAACCATTTTGCAGGTATAGCCTTTACCTCTATTAGTGATTCAATAGTCATTTTCTGTGAAACTCGCGTTATCTCCAAGTATTTTTCGTAATCAAATCCATTCAAGTTTCTAACTGTTTGAATCTCCATGCTCGTAGTTTTTGCAGTTATGCTTAGGGTATTTGTTTGTTGCTTAAACCACTCTTTTTCTGATTCACTTGCTAATCGATAATTTAGCAATACCTTCTCTTTAGTTCCCTCTTCTATCCCCTCCATAGTCAATAAATTTCCATCTACCTTAATCGTATCAGGATAGACTTTAAAACTAAGGTTTTGTGAGGTTTCTAGAAAAGACAACGAAGAATCTTTTTGATAATAGGCACTTACTACAACAGATAACCCTATGCCAATAAGACCTAATAAAAAAACTTCACGCCTTTTTAAACAAATCAAACGAGTGATAATAAAAAAGAGGCATAACACAAAAAATAGGTTAGGCTCTCTTAAACACAGTAAACTAATGACAAATAACATAATCGGGAAGAGATAAAAGCCAGTGATTTTATTCAGAAATAAACTCAGAATCGTCTCCAAACTGAAGATTATTGAAATATTGTTTGGATAATTTAACCTGATGAACAGAAGCTCCTGCTTGTTCAATCAGGTTAATGGCGTAATCATCATTGCGGTAATCTTTTAAATAATGAATCTTTTTAATGCCTGATTGGAGAATCATTTTAGTACATTGTAAACAAGGAAAGTGAGTCACATATATTTCTGCTTCATCAGTCCCCACACCAAACTTAGCACACTGTAAAATAGCATTCATTTCAGCATGAATGGTCCTCACACAATGACCATCTACTAAATAACAACCTTCATCTATACAGTGGACATCTCCACTGACAGAGCCATTATATCCTCCTGCTATAATACGTTTATCACGAACAATAGTCGCTCCTACAGCTAAACGTGTACAAGTACTTCTTAATGATAATAATAAACTTTGTCCCATAAAATATTGATCCCAGGGGATTCTTTCATATTGCATGACGTCACTACTTTCTATTTAGTCTTTCTCTATATTGTAATATAGCTACTCAAACTGTCAAATGATTTCTCGCCAAATCCATTCACATTTTTCAACTCTTCAATAGTTTTAAAAGAACCGTTCTCTTCACGATAATCAATAATCTTCTCCGCTTTTTTCTCCCCGACGCCATTTAATGTCATTAATTCTTCCTTTGTCGCTGTGTTTAAGCTAACTTTACTATCCTCTTCCTTTGTTCCACTTTGACTAGATGTGGCTTTAGCCAGTGATTCTGGTATCTCTTCACCTTCTTTAGGGATATAGATAATCATCTGATCTTCAACTTTTTGAGCAAAATTAATTTGCCCTTCATCAGCTTGACTCGTTAAGCCTCCTGCCATATCAATCACATGTAGCACCCGCATATCAGATGTTACTTCATACATACCTGGCAGTTTAACAGCTCCTTTAATATCTACATATAACTTACTTGGTGTGGCACTTTCTTCTGAAGAAGGAGACGTTGATTCAATTGTCACATCGTCTAACAGAACATCTGAGGTAACTGCCTTAGAAAATAAACTTTTAAATCCAATAAAACCAATCAACAACAATAGAACTACAATAATTAAGTACTCTCTTTTTATTTTTCCTTTCATCTTATGCTCCTTTCGATAGAAACATAAGAAAAAGAAAGTAAAAGATATTTTTTATCTCTTACTTTCTTTTTTCTAAATAATCAACTGCATCTTGTGCTGTTTTAACTGGCACTATGGTTAATTTCAATTTATTTTTCTTAGCAGATTCAACCGCTTCTTCATAATTTGTTTTTATATCAGGGTATTTCTTTTTGAGCTCTGGTGAAATGTCATCGTCCGGGGCAAAAAAGACATCGGCTCCACTGTATTCTGCGGCAATCACTTTTTTATCAATGCCACCAATACGCCCAACTTCCCCTTTTGAGTTAATCGTCCCAGTTCCAGCAATTTCTAAACCATGTCGAATATCTTTTTGAGCAAGTAAGCTATATAGCTCCAAAGTAAACATCAAGCCAGCTGAAGGACCACCAATATCTTTAGTTTGAAACTCTATCTTGTCTTTTGATTCAAGAGACGTATGATCCACTAAGGAGATGCCAATACCGGTTTTCTTTGTTTCTTTTAACTCAACTAGTTTACCAGAAACTTCTTTTGTTTCTTTATCCTCTTCAACTGTTAATGTAACCGTGTCACCTGGTTTCTTGTTTTGAACGGTTTTAATCAACTCTTCTGAAGAAGTAATAGGTTTTCCTTCTATATGAGTAATCGTGCTTCCAATAGTCAATTTCCCTTTGAAATCTGATTCCTCATTAATTGACATGACGTAAACACCTTTATAGTTAATATCATAAGGCTTATCAGTTAAATCTAAAGCTACCTTACTCGCAAAGTTTTGCGAACTTTCCATATAGTAAGACTGCATTTGATTGTATTCTTCTGAACTGCTTGAGCCCATCATTTCTTTTTTACTAACAATCTCCCGACTTGGATCGAAATAACTTGTTAGTAAATTAAAGGGAGTTCCTTGTTGCACTGCGACTGTTGTTAGCATAAAAGAACCTTTATAGTCATCACTTTTACCATTCACTGTCACATGGTCTCTTAAATCTTCAGCCGTTCCAGGCATTTCAATGAAATAAGGGAGTGGTAAAAAGAAAAAGACTAATATCCCTAGTACTGCTACAATGAGCCATTTAATATTTATTTTTTTCATTTTGTTACAAATTCCTTATCCTAGTTTTTCGATTAACGCTTGATTGACTGCTTCTGGTACAAAAGCAGAGACATCTCCTTTAAATCGAGCAATTTCTTTAATCATACTTGAGCTGATATTGCTATACTCTTCATCTGACAATAAAAAGACGGTATCAATTTCAGGTGCCATTTTTTTATTCATCGAAGCGATATTTTTTTCGTATTCATAATCTTGACTATTTCGGACACCACGAACTAAGAAATTAGCTCCTAATTCTTTTGCAATCGTGACTGTTAAACCTGCCGATTGACTAACAATCTTTACATTATCTAAATGACTGGTCGCCTCACAAGCTAATTGTTCTTTTTCCTCTGCCGAAAATAAAGGATGTTTCGTTGTATTAGTAAAAATCCCAACAATTACTTCATCAAACAACGCACTTGCTCGTTCCACTGTATTAAGATGCCCATTTGTAAATGGATCAAAACTCCCTGGAAATAAAGCTACTTTTTTATTTGTCATTGGTTATTCCTCCATTACACGCTTATAAATTGTTACTTTTGTTGTTCCGTAAACTTGAGTTTTAACTAATTCTAATTCACCTATAGATTCTGGTAAATCTACTTGTTTATCCGTCTCGCATACGACACGGGCAAATGGATTTATCAATTGACATTCTAACATTTCTTCAAGTTGCTCAACTATTCTTTGTTTAGCATAAGGTGGGTCTAGAAAAACTAAATCTAAAGTTACTTGATTGTCTTTCAACCACAATATCGCCTTGTCAGCATCCATTTTTTTCACCACAAAAGCTTTTTCCTCTTTTGTTAAGGCAATGTTTTCTTTAATTACACTAATTGCCTTAAAATGATGATCGAAACAGTACGCTTTTCGACTACCTCGTGAGATCGCCTCAATCGCTAAGTTACCACTGCCACTATATAAATCTAAAACAACTTCATCATCAAAATAAGGTCCTATCATATTAAAAATAGAGCCTTTTATTTTATCACTTGTGGGACGTGTGTTATCTCCTGAAAGTGAATTTAGTTTTCTGCCTTTAAAATTACCTGCTATTACTCGCATTGTGTACTCCCTTGTTTTGTCTTATGTTATCTATTATAACAAATTTTTTCCATAAAAAAACCTAGAGTTCTCACTCTAGGTCTCTCTTATAAAAATTAGTCTAAACCAATTTCTTCTACTACAACTGCTGCAATTTTATCAACATAGTAATTCACTTTTTCAGTTGTTGGCGCTTCTGCCATCACACGTAAAAGCGGCTCTGTTCCTGAAGGTCTAACTAAGATACGTCCGTCTCCGTTCATTTCTTGTTCTACTTCTTCAATGATTGCTTTGATTTTAGGAACATCCATAGCACCATTTTTGTCGCTAACTTTAATGTTCACTAATTTTTGTGGGTATTCTTCAATGTCCGCTGTTAATTCAGATAATGTTTTACCTGTTTCTTTCATCACGTTCATTAATTGGATACCAGATAATAAACCATCACCTGTTGTATTGTAGTTTAAGAATACAATGTGTCCTGATTGCTCTCCACCTAGTGAATAACCAGATTTACGCATTTCTTCTACCACATAACGGTCACCTACTTGTGTACAAATAGCTGTCATATCTGCTTCATCAACTGCTTTATGGAAACCAAGGTTACTCATAACAGTTGCTACGATTGTATCTTTATCTAATAAGCCTTTTTCTTTTAAATGTTTACCACAGATATAAAGAATTTTATCACCATCAACAATATTTCCTTTTTCGTCAATAGCAATCACACGGTCGCCATCACCATCAAAAGCTAAACCAAGGTCTGCCTGTTTTTCAACAACAAATTTAGCAAGTTCTTCTGGATGAGTTGATCCAACACCATCATTGATATTAATGCCATCTGGTTTAACTCCCATTGTATAGAAGTCAGTATCTAAGTCTGCAAATAAATGGTTAACAATTGGAGATGTTGCTCCATTAGCTCCATCAAGACAAACTGTTAAACCTGATAAATCATTAGGAATCGTACTTTTCAGGAATTCCATATATTTTTGTAAGCCTTCAGGATACACATCAAGTGTTCCTAATCCATCAGCAGAAGGTCTTGGTAATGTATCTACTTCAGCATCTAGTAAAGCTTCGATTTCTAATTCTTCATCATCTGCTAATTTAAATCCGTCTGAACCGAAGAATTTAATCCCGTTATCGGCTGCTGGGTTATGTGAAGCTGAAATCATAACACCTGCAGCAGCTTTTTGAGTTCTTGTTAAATAAGCTACACCTGGTGTTGAAATAACGCCTAATTGTAACACTTCAATTCCAACAGATAGTAGTCCAGCTACTAATGCTTGTTCTAGTAATTGTCCAGAAATTCGAGTGTCCCTTCCAACTAAAACTTGTGGCTTGTTTGTTTCAGACGCACTATGCTGGCATAAAACAAATCCTCCACAACGTCCAATTTTAAAAGCTAACTCTGGTGTTAATTCTTGATTAGCAATCCCTCTAACACCATCTGTTCCAAAATACTTACCCATTTTTAAATCTCCTAACTAATAAATATATTTACACTTTATTTTTATATATTTTGTTATTTTTTAATACTGACAGGAATTTTATCAGACTTTTTTTGTATTGTCGATAATTTACTATCAAGTTGTGCCGTTTTCTCATTTTCTTTTTTCGGAACGACTTGTACTGTCAATGTTTCCGGTGAGACACTTACATCTTTTGGCACCACAACTGGGTACGCATTTTCTATTGTTTCTTTAATGTTACTTGTATCAATTTTTAATTCTATTAGGTTAATCTCATCAAGAATTTCTTTTGGTCCTGTAATTTCCACTTCGTCTTGCTTCATATTGAACGCATAATCTTTAATGCCTTGTGGTATAGTGCCTGTTTGAACAGCCTTAACTTTTACCTTTTTAGTTGGTTGTTTTAATGAAATGTCCACTCGAACAGATTCAGGCTCAACTCGAACATTCAAAGGTTCATTATTGGCATCTACAGCATATGGTTTGATTTTTTCATAAAAATCACCACTGACATTTGATTTTTCACTCACACTCGCAATTACTCTTGCTACTTTTTTGATAGATTCTTCCCCACCATAAAGGGTGACATTTTCAGGATCAACTTCTGCTTTATCTAACTCATACCCGTTAGCAAAAATACTTGGGTCAATAACAGGATCCACTTTAAACTTGTTACTTGCTTTGTTTTCTACTGTCACATTGAGCTTATTCGGTGAGATTTTAGCTTTCATGCCACTTGGTAAGCCTGAAACTTGTAATGGTACCTCATGAGTCCCTTCACCGTATTTGGTTAAGTCCATTACCACTGAAAAACTTCTAGTTTCAGCATTAGACTCTTTGTCGAGTAAAATTTTATTAGCTGATGATAACTCAACATTAACTGTCTGCTCATAGCCAGAGATAAAATACTTGTCTTGATTATAGGTTACATTGACAGGCACCTTTTCAGCTAAAGCAGTAAGTTGCGTAAAATTGGTATCATTTTTATTAAACTTCGCTAGATTCGCATTATAAAAAAACAATAACGCGAAAAACAAAGATAAAATACGAATCAACCAAGGGGTTTTTCCTTTACTACGCATTATTTACTCCCCCCTTTAAATCCATGAATAAAGTCTTCCAAAAACTGAGTAAGTCCATTATTTTTTGACTCTTCTTCTTTCTCAATTAATTCTTTATTCAAAATAGCTAAATACTCTTCTTTTGAAAGGTGAGGTAAAAATTTGTTACTGTGAGCGATACTAACATCACCTGTTTCTTCTGAAACAATTAAAGTCAAAGAGTCGCTAACTTCGCTCAAACCTATTGCCGCTCGATGTCTCGTTCCATACTCTTTAGGTATTAAGCTACTTTCTGAGAGTGGTAAATAAGAACAAGCTGATGCAATCTTATCATCTCTGATAATAACGGCACCATCATGGAGTGGTGTGTTTGGAATAAAAATATTAATCAACAACTGACTGGAAATGTCTGAATCTAGTGAAATACCTGTTTCAACGTAATCAACTAAACTATCTTTTTTCTCAATAGAAATCAGAGCACCAATCTTACGTTTTGACATGTACTGAACAGCTTCGTCTAATTGATTAATCAAACGATCTTTATTATTTTCTTTCTTACGAGAAGACTTAAGAATCGAGCCTCTTCCTAAATGCTCTAAGCCTCGTCTTACTTCTGGTTGGAAGATGACAATCGCAGCAATTGCTCCATAAGTGATTACTTGGTTCATCAACCAAGATACGGTTGAAAGACCAATCACATCACTCACAATTCGAATAATGATGATAACTGCGATCCCTTTAAATACTTGAATGGCTTTTGTGCCGTTTAATAACATAATTAGTTTATAGATAACAAACCATACGACTAAAATATCGATGAGATGTATGATGACATCAGATGAAAAATGGGTGGTAAAAAATACCTGCCATGTACTGGGTTTGAACAAGTCAAAAAAATGTAGTTCCATCTTGTTCCTCCCTCTCTATTATATTTGTATACGAGCTTAAGTATAGCACAATGACAATTCACATGTTTACCTTTTGAGAAGTTTTCGAAAAAAATTCGAAAAAAAAGCAAAATAACTCATATAGTTACTTGCTTTTTTTATCTATTATTTTGCTCGTTTCATGTATGTTCCTTCTTGTGTACTGATTTCGATTAATTCATCGACTTCAATAAAATCTGGAACGTTTACAACTAGACCAGTTTCCATTGTAGCAGGTTTACCTGAACCTGACACTGTAGCACCCTTAATAGAAGGCGGTGTGTCTTGAACTCTTAAGACCACTGTTCCCGGTAGAGTTACACCAATTACTTCGTCACCATAAAATTGAATTTTAACTTCCATATTATCTAATAAATACAATAACTCTTCTTTAATAATACTTGTTGGAATTTCATATTGTTCGTAAGTATCTAAGTCCATGAATACACCCATGTCATCTTGTAGGTATAAATATTGAACTTCTTTACTATCAATATGCGCTTTTTTAACTTTTTCTTCAGGACGCATAGTTGTTTCTGTTGTTGAACCACTTCTTACGTCTCTTAATTTAAGGCGCATTACTGTGTTACCTTTTCCTGGTTTATGGTGGCTTGCTTCTAATACTTTAATTAGCTTACCATCCTTTTCAAACGTCATTCCACTTCTTAAATCTGAAATAGCAATCATTTTGTTGTCTCCTTTATTTTTGAACTAGCCACATTTTAACACACATCCTCAAAATAAAAAAACCTTTGTTAATTTTGAACTTAACAAAGGTTTAATTGGTCTAGTACATTTCTAAGTATTGTTCTCTTTCCCACTCAGAAACTTGTTGACGATACGCTGACCACTCCATTTTTTTAGCTTCAATGAAGTTGTTGTAAATATGGTTACCTAATGCTTCCTTAACAATCTCATCTTTTCTCATATATTTAATAGCATTATGTAATGTTGATGGTAAATCTGTAATGTCAGCTTCTTTTCGTTCATCTTCAGTCATAACATAAATATTTCTATCCACTGCTGCTGGAGGAGTGATTTTATTTTTAACCCCATCTAATCCAGCTTGTAGTAAAACAGCCATTGCAAGGTATGGATTTGCTGTTGGGTCTACTGAACGTAATTCTAAACGAGTTGAAAGCCCACGTGAGCTTGGTACACGTACTAATGGCGAACGATTTTTTCCACTCCATGCCACATAAACAGGCGCTTCATAACCAGGTACTAAACGTTTATAAGAGTTAACGATTGGGTTACACACAGCCGTATAACCTCTTGCATGTTTCAATAAACCGCCTAAGAAATGATAAGCTGTTTCACTTAAACCATCTACGCCGTTTTCATCATAGAAGACATTGCCGTTTTCGTTAAATAAAGA
The DNA here is from genome assembly GCF_017316185.1 of Candidatus Vagococcus giribetii. GTDB lineage: Bacteria > Bacillota > Bacilli > Lactobacillales > Vagococcaceae > Vagococcus > Vagococcus giribetii. The sequence goes on from NZ_JAFLVX010000020.1 coordinate 53,745, forward strand.
CATGTTAATATGCATTCCACTACCTGCAATACCATGTAAAGGTTTTGGCATGAAAGTTGCGTGTAGACCATGTTTTCTAGCAATCGTACGAACAACTAATTCGAAGGTTTGGATATTATCACACGCTTCAATAGCGTTAGCATACTTAAAGTCAATTTCATGTTGCCCTGGTGCACACTCATGGTGAGAAGCTTCTACTTCAAAACCTAAACTTTCTAATTCTAATACAATATCACGACGACAGTTTTCACCTAAATCAGTTGGAGCAAAGTCGAAGTAACCACCTTGGTCATTCAATTCTTGAGTTGGATGACCTTTTTCATCTAATTTAAATAAGAAAAACTCTGGTTCTGGTCCAATGTTAAATCCTGTAAACCCTAAATCAGTCATTTCTTTTAAAACACGTTTTAAATTACCACGAGGATCCCCTGCGAATGGTTCTCCTTCTGTATTATAAACATCACAAATTAAACGAGCTACTTTTCCTTTTTCGCTTTCCCATGGAAAAATCATCCATGTCGAAAAATCTGGGTGTAAGTACATGTCACTCTCTTCAATACGGACAAATCCTTCAATAGAAGAACCATCAAACATCATTTTATTATCTAGAACTTTGTCTATTTGGCTAATAGGAACCTCAACATTTTTTAGTCGACCTAAAATATCAGTGAACATTAATCGTAAAAATCTGACATTTTCTTTTTGTGCTGCTTCTTTAATCTGTTCTTTTGTTGTGTATTTTCCCATTATTCACGCCTCTTCTTTTAGTTTAATATAGTCCGCTTTCTTTCATTAAGTCATTGTATAAAGCAATTCTAATTTTTTCTTCAGAAAGTTGTTTTTCTTTCTGCTCAATTTTTAAGAATTGTTTTTTTATTTCCTTAATAGAGAAATCATCACTAAGCATTTCTTTAATATCCAGAAGTCGATCAATATCGTTTAAAGAAAACAAACGATTATTACCTGCATTCCGTTCTGGAAAAATTAGTTCCTGTTCTTCATAATACCTAATTTTTCGTGCTGTTAAGTCTGTTAATTGCATAACAGAGCTCATTGGAAAGACAGCTAAATTTCGACGTAATTCTTTTTCACTCATTTTTTCGACCTCCTTTTCTTAAAGGTTAAAAAGATAATAACAAGGCACAAAAAAAAAGTCAACTATCCATGTTAGATAATCTAACATGGATAGACAACTTTATTGAAATTTAATAAAATATTTGATTAACCGCTTGAGATACGGCTATTTTAACATGTTCAAAAGTTAGACCACCTTGGACATATAATTCGTATGGCGCTCTAATAGGACCATCCGCTGTTAATTCCAAGCTTGCTCCTTGAATAAAGGTTCCAGCAGCCATAATCACATCATCTTCATATCCTGGCATATAAGAAGGAATAGGCAAAACATGAGCATCAATTGGAGATGCTTTTTGAACAGCTTGACAAAAAGCAATCATTTTTTCTTTGTCTTTTAGTGAAATCAATTGAATTAAATCTGTTCTAGGGTCATTCCATTTTGGTGTTGACTCAATACCAAACTCTTCTAATAAAGCTGCTGTGAATACAGCTCCTTGAATTGCTTGAGACACAACATGAGGCGCTAAAAAGAAACCTTGAATCATTTCATGGGTACTATAAATCATCGCTCCCCCTTCACCACCAACACCAGGTGTTGTTAAACGGAAGCTAGCTTTTTCAACTAATTCTTTTCGCCCAACAATGTATCCACCAGTTTTAACAATACCACCACCAGGATTTTTAATTAAAGAGCCTGCCATTAAATCTGCTCCAACTTCTGTTGGTTCCATCGCTTCAGCAAATTCTCCATAACAGTTATCAACAAAAACCACTAAATCAGGATTAATCTCTTTAACAAAAGCGATCATCTCTTCAATTTGTCCCACTGTAAAGGACGGTCTTGAATCATAACCACGAGAGCGTTGGATACCAATTACTTTCGTTTTCTCCGTAATGCTTCTCTTAACTGCATCAAAATCAACGGTTCCGTCTGTTTTTAGTAGGACTTCTTGGTAGCCGATGTTGTATTCTTTAAACGAGCCAACACCACTCCCTGTTGTACCGATAACCTCATGTAACGTGTCGTAAGGTGTTCCTGTGATGTAAATTAACTCGTCTCCCGGTCTAAGAACACCAAAAAGAGCTGTAGCAATCGCATGAGTCCCTGAAATAATTTGGGGACGAACTAGGGCTGCTTCTGTATGAAAGACTTCAGCATAAACAGCTTCCAAAGCATCTCTTCCTAAATCATCGTAACCATATCCTGTTGAAGGAGCAAAATGACTTTCTGATAGTTTATTATTTCTGAAAGCTTCTAGTACTTTAGCTTGATTCGTTAAGGCGATTTCTTGTAATTCTTGACGCACGCCCATTATTTTTGCATCTGCTTTTTTTATTTTTTCATTTAAATCTGGGTGAAAATTAGTATTCCAACTCATCTGTTTCTTCTCCTCTAGTCCACTTTGAACGCTCATGAGCATATCCTTGAACTTGGTACGTGTTGCTTTCTTCTAAATACTCATAAGCATCTATTAATGTTTCTTTTTTCATTTGACTGATTTTATAGGCATCTTTTGCTTCTAAAGTAATATCAAAAGATACAAATAATTCTTTCATTCGTTTAGTGATTGCTTCCACTAGTACTTCCTGACTCTCCTGATTCATTGCTGAGATTAAGCAATTTGGGTATAGAGTCGGTACAAATTGAGTCGCATCATCTAATAAATCAGCTTTGTTATAAACGGTTAAAACAGGAATATGATTCATCTCTAATTCATCTAAAAGAGTCATTACCGTTTCTTCTTGTTGATGACGATTATCTGAACTGGCATCAACTACATGAAGCAGTAAATCCACACTACGACTTTCCTCTAAAGTTGACTGAAACGCCTCAATTAATTGTGTCGGTAAATCTTGAATAAATCCAACTGTGTCAGTTATCGTGGTTTCAAAGCCATCTGGTAATTGCCATTTTTTGGTTAAAGGATCCAGGGTTGCGAATAATTGATCCTCTGCGTAGGTTTTTGTATCTGTCAACAAATTCATAATCGTCGATTTCCCTGCATTGGTATAACCAATTAATCCAATTTGAAACACAGAAGAGTCCTTTCTTTTTTGACGACTGCGCTCACGGTGCTCTTCTGTTTCTTTTAATTCCCTTTTGATTAAAGTAATTTTATGACGGATATGACGACGGTCTGTTTCCAATTTCGTTTCACCTGGACCACGTGTTCCTATCCCACCACCAAGTCTTGAAAGTGAGGTTCCTTGTCCCACGAGTCGAGGCAATAGATAGTTAAGTTGCGCTAATTCTACTTGAAGTTGTCCTTCTTTTGATTGAGCACGCATCGCAAATATATCCAAAATCAACTGTACACGATCGATAATCTTTGCATCAACTACTTCTTCAATTAACCGAGCTTGCCTAGCTGACAGCTCATGGTTAAATATAACTGTATCTGCCTCTTTTGAGGCAACTAATGCCGAAAGTTCTTCTAGTTTCCCTTTTCCAACAATGGTTCGTCGGTCAATTTTTTGACGTCTTTGAATCAATTCACCTACTACTTCTCCTTGAGCTGTTTCAGATAAATTAACTAACTCTTTCATAGACTCGGGAAAATTTCCGTAATTCTCTTGATTTTCAACGCCAACTAAAATAATCTTCTCCACACACAACTTCCTTTCATTCCAAGAGCCAATCTGCTACTTGTTGTTCAATACGAGCCATGTCTTCTGGTTGTTCTACCACATCAAACCAATCGACTGTCATTCGGTTTTTAAACCACGTTAACTGACGTTTGGCATACTGTCTTGAGTGTTGTTTCACTTTTTCAATACAAATATCTAGTGACATATCGCCTCTAAAATAAGGGAAGAATTCTTTATAGCCAATCCCTTGAGTTGCCTGTACATCACCTAAGGAAAATACATACTCTGCTTCTTTTAGTAAACCTAAATCCATCATGATATCCACTCGCTGATTAATTCGCTTATATAACAACTCACGATCTGTTTCAAGACCAATTAACATCACATCATAAGGCGATTGACTTAAATCTTTCAAATCAATCCCTTGTTGATCTAAAATGCTTGTTCCGGTTTTTTCCATGACTTCAATCGCACGAATCACTCGCTTTTCATTGTTTAAGTGAATCGATTGAGCAGCTCTTTCATCCATTTCGTTTAAGACTTGCCAAAGGGCTTCTTTTCCTTTTTCTCTTGCAAATGTTTCCCAATACTCTCTTCGTTTAGAAGCGTCAGCATCTGACTCAGGAGCACCTAGTTGAAAATCAAATAAGAGGGATTGAATGTACATACCCGTCCCACCTGCGATGATGGGTAACTTGCCTTCATAACTGATTTCATCAATACATGCTTGAGCCGTTTCTTTAAATTCAAAGGCAGAATAAGAATCGGTTGGTTCTTTAACATCAATCAAATGATGGGCAACCCCCTCTGCTTCTTCTTCCGTCACTTTTGCTGTCCCAATATCTAACTTCTTATAGACTTGAAGTGAGTCCCCACTAATAACTTCCCCATTAAACGCTTTGGCAAGTTGAATACTTAAAGAGGTCTTTCCAACAGCAGTGGGTCCAACGATTACGAGAACTTTTTTCTTTTTCATGACAAACTTTCCTTCAACTGCATCGCTTTTTCAGGAAAATCTGTATGGAACCCTGTGATACCTAACTCAAAGCATAAGGTCATATCCTCTGTTGAATTAATAGTCCAAGGACGTAAGCCCTCATTAAAACCTTTCACAGTCTCAATATTACCTTTAATCCACTCAATCGAAGGATGCATCCCACTTATTTCAGTGGTTTCTTCGCAGAAAGCAATTTTTCTCTTAGAGCTATCCAAAATAATCGCTTTTTCAAACGTGTTATTTAAAGCAATTAGTCGCTTCATGGTTTCTGTATTAAAACTAGATAGCATAATAGTAAATGGATACTCTTTTGAGGTAATCACTTTTAAGACCATCTCTTCAATACCTTCATAATCATATTCATCTGTTTTTATTTCTATATTTAAAAGCCCTTTATAATCTGACTCATCTAATAATGCAATGACTTCTTCAAAGGTTGGAATGGTTTCTTTGTTATAGTCTTCATGAAACCAACTACCTGCATCAAATTCTTTTAACTCTTTCAAGGTATACTCCTTAACGAGACCTTGCCCATTTGTCGTTCGGTCCACTTCACCATCATGAATGACTACTAAATGATTATCTAAACTTAATTGAACATCTAATTCAATCCCTTCAGATTTGACGCGAACTGCTTCTTTAAATGCTGCTAATGTATTTTCAGGGTGAGTCCCTTTTGACCCACGATGTGCTAATACCATTGTCATTTCTATCACTTGCCTTTCCGTTAATAGTTTAACACTTCATGTTACTTTTGACATCTATTGTACATAAGTTAATACTGGATTTTTTTACGAAAATGTTAGATAATGATAATGTACAAAAAACAGAGGAAGTGTGAACTTATGAAAAAATTTACATCAGGATTTTTAACTGGAACAACTGTTACTCTTGCAGCACTAGCTGGGGTTGCTTTAGGCTTTAAAAAATTAGTCATCGAACCCGTTGAAGAAAAAGAAATGATGATCGACGATAGCCGTAAAAAAGCAATGAGAAAAAGTCGCGCACGTTAACACACAAAGAGAAGAGGTTTGCCCTTAACTAGGACAACCTCTTCTTTTTTATTTTTTCTTTGTTTTTCCTGTCCAACCGCTATAGCCTTCTTTTAAGATATAAATATCAGTAAATCCTTGTTTTTTAAGCATTCTAGCCATGTAGATAGCCATTGTTTGCTTGTTATCATATAAATAGATAGGTTTATCTTTTCTAATAGCTGTTAAATATTCTTTGTGCGCTTTAGAAATAGTATAAGGAACACTTCTAGCTCCTAAAATGTGACCACGGTTGAAATCCTCTTTTTCACGGACATCAATGATTTGAACATTTCTCATGTTTTCTTGAAATTCTTCTTGAGTCGCTACTTTAGCAGCACTCTTTCTTAATAAGAATAAATACAAACGATTTAATCCGTATAGAACACCGATTGTTAAAATAAAAATAGTTAATGTGTTTAAAAAGCTCATTACTCAATACCTCTTCCAATTCTCGTCTTTTAGTTAAAATCACGGGCTAATGAAGCAGCTCCAATAACACCTGCCTCGTTCCCTAATAAAGCTAATTTAATCTGTGTACTTTCTCTTACTTGAGGGAAAGTAAATGTATCAAAATGTTTTCTGACTTTCTCTAATAAGAAATCACCTGCTGCTGATACGCCACCACCAATGACAATGTCACTAGGGTTTAACATGTTGCCGATATTACCACAGGCTAATCCAAGATAGAAACAAACTTTATCTACTACTAGTAACGCAAAATCATCATCGTTTTTAGCTGCATCGAAAACATCCTTACTTGTTACTTCTTGACCATCGTCAATCTGGAATTTCAAATGAGAATCACCTGAATAAGTTTCAGATAAAGTTCTTGCTAGACGTACTACACCAGTGGCACTTGCTACTGTTTCTAGACAGCCTTTTTTACCGCATGTACACATGAAGCCTTCTGGATCAACAGTGATGTGGCCAATCTCTCCACCAGCACCATTAACTCCATGAATTAAATTGCCTTCAGCGATAATACCACCACCAACACCTGTTCCAAGTGTAATGAAAGTGACGTCAGCAGAGTTTTCACCTGCACCCATCCATCTTTCACCAAGAGCTGCAACGTTGGCATCATTGTCTAAAGTAAATGGAATACCTAAAGCTTCCTCAATTGGTTTTTTAATTTCTTGAAGTGTTTTCCAATTCAAGTTGTATGCCCCAATAACTGTTCCATTTTCACGGTTAACAGTTCCTGGTGTTCCCATGCCGATACCGATAAAATCTTCAGCCGTCATGTTGTATAAATCAAGACGATGTTTAATAGATTCAATAATATCTGGAACAATATGTGTTCCTTCATCGTTGATATTTGTCTCGATACTCCACTTTTGTTGAATCTCACCTGTTTCTGTTAGAATGGCAAACTTCGCCGTAGTTCCCCCTAAATCAATACCAATTAATTTCTTGCTCAATTTAGTCCCTCCTGATATTCCAATTCATCTTGGTGTTCTTTTTTTAAAACCATCATAGCATTAAGAAAGACTTGTCTCTCAATCACACCACTGTCATACAACTCACGTATTTCTATTTGCATCATTTCAATATCCCACAAACGATTGCCTACATAAATAAACGTACCAAATTGTTTCAACAGCTGTTGCACATCATACATTGTCCTCATCATAACGCTCCTATATCATTATACAGATAACAAAAATAAAATAATAGAGTCTTTTTCATTTTCATTTCTTTTCATTCATTATTTAAACCGAAAGCCGTACATCACACAAAATACCATAAAAAAGATAACAAAGATTCCGACAGCTATTCGTTGATGCACATTTAATTTTTCACTTAAGTTCTTTTTAGGAACTCCTAGAACAATCATCATAAGAACGCCACCGATTGCACCACCTAAATGCCCTAAAATATCCACACCAGAATCAAATAAATTCATCACTAAGTTTAGGATAATTAGTAACTTCATGTTTTGTGACATATGTCGAATAAGTGGATGATACGGGAACCATCTGCCTAAAATAATAAAGGCCGCAAACATACCAAAAAGAGAGGTACTTGCTCCAGCTGATAAACCATAAGCATCTCCAAAAGCAAAGCTCAGCATATTTCCCATGACACCACTCAGTAGATACAATAGGAAGAACCTAGTGTGACCGATAATCGGCTCAAGAATACGGCCGACAAAATAAATACTAAGTGAGTTAATTGCTAAATGACTTAAACCAATATGAATAAATATCGGTGTCACAAATCGCCAATATTCGTGATTTTGGATAACCGCTTGAGGCGACATAGCTCCAAATAAATACAAAATTTGAGAATTCTCTGAGCCACCACTCATACCAAATCGCATACCTGAAATTTCCATTAAGACAAAAACAACTAACTGAATGCCTAAAAATAGAAACGTAAAAAATGGCGCATTGTTTATTTTTTGGAGTTTTCTTTGATATGGCTTCATAATGGCCCCTCCTCTTGATAAGTAAATAAAGTATCAACAGGCAGGTCATATTTGTCAGGAGTAAACTCATTTAATAATTGCTCATCAAATACTAGACTACAGGTTTCCCCTTCATAATCAGCTAAGTAGCGGTCATAAAAACCACCACCAAAACCAATGCGGTAGCCCTCTTTCGTAAAACCAACACCAGGAACTATAAGTAAATCAATCTCTGATTTATCAAATTTTTGACTATCTACTGGTTCATATACACCAAAACTGGTTTGAAACATTTCAATCGTTTCGTCATAGAAATGAAAGTCCATTAACCCTTTACCAAACGTTTTTGGCACACAAATAGTCTTTCCTGATCTGATTGCTTCTTTAATTAGCCTTGAGGTGTCAAATTCAATAGGCATAGCTAGAGTTACACCAATAACTTGACTCTCTTGCCACTCAGGACTTTGATATAGCTGTTTTAAGATATTATCTTCTTTATTTTGCTTCTTTAAACTATCTTGACTCATGTCTTTTAATGAAGCTAAAATTTTTTTTCGATACGTTTTCTTCACGCGGTCTCCCCCTTCTTTATAGATGAATAGTTTTATTATACTCATTTCAGAAAGTAAAACCAAACAATATCTAAAAATGCTGTTCTTTCTCCTTAAACTTTTATTTCCCTTGCTTACTTTCCCACTTATTAATTTTCTTTGTCAAAAGATTAGTTAGTTCCTCATTTGAAATACCAGTCTTCTTTAATAGAGTCAACGTCACAAGAATAGTATCCACCAACTCCTCTTGAAAATCTTCATCAGTTAATTCCTTGTACTGACTGCCAGATGCTTTCACTGTTGACAGATGGGCTTGAGACACTTCTCCAACCTCTTCCATTAATTTGATAATAAGTTGTTCTCTAGATTTAGGTTCTGTTTCTGCGACCTTAAAAATTCGATTGATTAATTCTTGGTTCATGTTTGTCTCCTTTATTGTATTTATTCCTTAATTATAGTTTAGTCTCTCATTATCCTAGCCATAACATGAAGACCAAAAAGAGAAAATCTACAATAATAAAAATTGTTTTTTCTAATTTCCCTGACAGATTGCTAAAAAATAATGGTTCCTTTGCATGCCAATTTTCTCCAAATTTAATAGCATACTGGTTAGGTATTTGAGCATTTAGCCTTAAGCAAATAAAAAACATCACCATAAATAAAAGAAGATTCCTTTTTACCATGAAATAGACACTTAAAAAGAATAACACCTGAGATAATATAAAGGATATTCTAATCACTTTTAAACTTTGGTTATTTTCCACTTTAACAACCCTCTCTAACATGTATTTATACTCTTAGTAATCACTTATGTTATGAAGCTAATACATTCATTAGTATAACACGATACGTAGTTAGTTTTATTTATCATTATTTATATGTCACAAATTCTAGTTTTATCATTTGTAGAAAAATCGGTCTTATTTTTAATGAATACTTTGGAGATATGAGACTCGGTTTATTATTTTAAAATCATTAAGTAGTTCAATCGAACAGTTTCCAAGATGATTAATATATTTAGCAGGGAATAAAAGTATTATTAGTTTGAATATAACTTTACTTTACTTTTGTATAAGTATAATGTATATTGATTTACATTAGGAGGTGCATAAATGAAAAAGGATCCCATAGATTTCATTAATAATAAAGTGTATGACTATAGAGTTCTTTCTCGAATGACACAACAAGAACTAGCTGATAAGGTTGGTGTGTCTAAACAAACCATTTTTGTAATGGAAAAAGGAAATTATGTTCCATCGTTGTTATTAGCATTTAGAATTGCAACTTTTTTTGAAGTTGAAATATCAGATATATTTACTTACGAATCAGGAGGAGAAGACAATGAAAATTAAAAGCTTAATGGATGTACCGTCAGCACTATTTTATCCGTTAAAAGAATGGACAGAAAAATCAATAACTAATTTTAATATTTTTGTTGGTATCGGAATGGCATTTATGATTTTTAGTATGGTTCTTTATTATATATATGCATCAAAGATAGGTAAATCAGATGAACGGACTTCTAAAATACATTTAAAAAGCGCTTATTTTATGCTTATGACAATTATTATCTGTGACTTAGCGTTTCCTCGTGATTATCTTGTAAATCAATTTTTTATGATTAAATATAGCCTTGCTATTTTTGTCTCAGGAGTTTATTTGTCTCTCCAATATCGCAAAGACTTTAAATAAAAATCAATATTAAATCCATTTGATATTTTTTATAAGCTTTTATTTCTAAAAAATTTACTCATTAGCAGTTAGACATATTTAGCCTACTCCTTTGATTATTATTAGTTTATTTATATATGCTATAATAAATCAAAAAAAGAGGTTTCTTATGAATAAAACAAGTAAAATAATCTGTCTAGAAATATTTTTTATTGTACTCTCACTATTAATGTATAGTATCCAACCTTTTATTAACCCCACAATGAATTTATTTATATCTAACTTAGGAATTATATTCTATGTTCTATTTTTAATTTTCCTTTTATTTTTCGGAATTATCTACACTGCTAAAAATAAAGAACCTCGATTATTACTTACTAACATATTGTTGTTTATAGTCTATTTGATATCACCATTTATCATTTCTCATTATTTTCATTTTTATGGCTAGTTTCACGCTTTAGTTTGTATGACTAGGGAATAGAATGACTAAAAAATAACAAGTTTTAACTAATATGTATTATCACCTTTTAAATACAACAAAAAAAGCTGTACTCCTTACAAATAAAAGGGTACAGCTTTTCTTTAATTAATTATTTTGTTTCACGGTGTAAAGTAACTTTACGCTCACGTGGACAATATTTTTTAACTTCTAAACGATCAGGGTTGTTACGTTTGTTTTTATTTGAAAGATAGTTTCTTTCTTTACATTCAGTACATTCTAAAGTAATGTTTACGCGCATGTTGTTTCCCTCCAAAAATATATATAATTCAAGTACATCTACTTGACACTAGAATATAGTAACATGATTTTTTATGAAATACAAGTCTTTGTTAAGTAAAAGTCCTTTACAAAATTGAGGACTTATTTATTTTTTGTTTCTGCATAGGCGTTCACAACTTGTTTCAAGATAGCAGTGTTAACACCATCTTTGTCATCAGTAATTTGCGGAATCACAACACTTACGGCAATTTCTGGATTGTCGTAAGGTGCAAAGCCAACAATCGTACTATTGATGACAGATTTACCACCTGCAAATGTTTCGGCAGTACCTGTTTTAGCAGCAATTGGAAGTGAAGCGCCTTGTAAAGCGTGCCCTGTTCCAAGTGGTCCATTAACTACTTGAACCATACCTTCATGAATAATATCAAACTCATTGTCATAACCTTCGATGATATTCATAGTTTTTGGTTTGATTTCTTCTTTCAACTCTCCTAAATCACCTTTTTCATCATTACCATAAATTCCTTTAACCACGTGTGGTGCCACTCGTGTGCCTTTGTTTGCCACTGTTGCCACGTATTGATTCAACTGCATTGGTGTATAAGTATCGTAGTTACCAAAAGATAAATCGAGAACTTTCCCCATTGTTCCAGGGATCATGTTACCATTTTTATCAGTGTACTGCGTATTGACAATACCTGTTCCTTCACCTGGTAAATCAATACCAGTTGACACTCCTAGACCAAACTGTTCATAAGTTTTTCTTAGAGTTTCGAAGACATCAGTTCGAATCGGTAAGCTTAAGTTAGGTTGATACGTTACGCCCATCATACCTAAAGCAATTTTCATCATATAAACGTTTGAAGATACTTCTAAGGCTTGAACTGTCGTTAGTGGATAAGAACCATACTGATTAAATAAGGAAGATTTCACTTGTCCGCCTTCAAATACTAACGGCTCATCTACCATAACTTCATTTCCACTAATAATACCATTTTGATACCCTGACATAACCGTTGCAGCCTTAATTGAAGAACCTGGTACATAGGCTTTATTGTACGTACCTAAGGCATCATCTTTTAATTCGCCTGTCTCAGGGTCACGATTTAAACCAACCATAGCTAAAATATTCCCTGTTTTTGGCTCACTTACAACAACATAAGCACCTTCTGAGTCCTCAGCTTTTCCATTTTGAATCAATGTCTCATAGTTTGATTTTAAGATTTCTTCTACTTTTTTCTGGAATTCAAGGTCAATCGTTAAGACAACGTTGTCCCCTTTTTCACTTGGTTTTGTTTCTGTTTTTGAAACGATTTTTTGATTTTTATCAGTCACTACCTCAGATGTTCCTTTTTTACCTTTAAGATTATCTTCATAAGACTCTTCTAAGTAACTTAAACCAACACGGTCGTTGATTTTATAACCTTTTTTCAAGTATTCATCTGCTTTTTCTTCAGGAATCCCTTGTTTTTCTGTTGAAACAGTCCCCAAAATCGAGCGAATTTGATCTTTTTCTGGGTATTCTCGCTCCCAGTCCATACCAGCTGATAAGCCAGGAATAGTGGCTGTGTTCTCACCAACAATAGCGACTTCTTCTGCTGATACATCTTTATTTTTAATCATGATTGGTTGCAGAGCTGTCCCTGCGTTGATTTTCTTAAAGATTGTCGCAATTTCCATCTCTTCAGGTGTTAAATCTAATTTCTTAGTATCCACTTTGTCTACCATTTTAGAGTATAGCTCTCCTTGAGAGATTTGCTCACCCTTACTGTTTAATTTATCTGAGACAGTTAGTTCCGCTTCTGCTTTTTTTAGCTCATCTGGATTAGCTAATAAGAAATCTGCTTTGTCACGCTCAGATAATTTTTCCGGCTCAACAGTGATTAATTTAGCAATTTTTTCACTGACATCTTTTATTTCTTGAGCACTCATACCGTTACTTCTTGTATAAAGAATTGCTTGATTGGCTTTGTTGCCAACTAAAACTTTCCCGTTGGCATCATAGATATAGCCACGTGGTGCATTTTCTTCAACAATATTCGTTTGACCTTTTTCCACGATTTCAACAAATTCATCGTGTTGGTTGATTTGTAAGTATGATAAACGGACAACTAGTGCCGTGAATAAGACAAATACAATGAAAAAAAGAAAATCGAGCCTAATCGGTACATGTCCCTTTTTATTAGAACCTTCTTTTTTTACTTTTTTTGAAAATGGACGCCAAGATGTTTTTTTATTTTTCATGTATGTAAATAGTCCTTTCAATTCGAGGATTGAGTTTTATTATAAAATACCATTCATTAAAATGATAAGTTTCATTTGAAATTTAAGAAATTTTTAGTTTTAAACGCTAATAATGAGTATCTCATGTATTTCTTGTATTTTCAATGAAATTCACTTTCTTTTCATATTTTTTTAGGAATCAAAAAAGAAAGAAATTCTTAGTTTCCTAAGAACTTCCTTCTCACCTCGTATGACTATTTTCGGCTGTAGTTTTTCACATCTGCTACTACAGATTCGACAAACATATCCACGTTCATTGTGTTTGTTTCTTTACTTCCATAACGACGAATATTTACTTCACCGTTATCTAATTCTTTATCACCGACAACAATTTGGTAAGGGATTTTTTGTGTTTGAGATTCACGGATCTTGTAACCCATTTTTTCATTACGTGCGTCTACATCAAAACGTAACCCTTGCATATCTAATTTTTCTTTGATTTCATAAGCGTAATCACTATGTAAATCTAAGTTAACTGGAATGATTGTTCCTTGAACAGGAGCTAACCAAGTTGGGAAGGCACCTTTATGCACTTCAGTTAAGTGAGCCACAAAACGTTCCATTGTAGAAACGATACCACGGTGAATAACCACTGGACGGTGATTGTTTTCTCCATCTTCACCAACATAAGTTAGGTCAAAACGCTCTGGTAATAAGAAGTCTAATTGAATAGTAGAAAGTGTTTCTTCTGTTCCTAAGGCTGTTTTAATTTGAACGTCCATCTTAGGTCCGTAGAAAGCTGCTTCTCCTTCTGCTTCAAAGAACTCTACACCAGCTTCATTTAATGCTTCTCGTAAAGTACTTTCTGCTTTTTCCCACATCTCGTCATCATCAAAGTATTTTTCAGTGTTGTTAGGGTCACGTAAGCTTAAACGTAAACGATAATCATCAATATTGAAGTCTTCATACACATTCACCATTAAGTTAAGTGTTCTTAAGAATTCATCTTTGATTTGATCTGGTCTAACAAAAGTATGACCATCGTTTAATGTCATTTCACGAACACGAGCTAGTCCTGATAAAGCGCCTGATTTTTCATAACGGTGCATCATACCAAGTTCTGCGATACGAATTGGTAATTCACGGTAGCTATGAATATCATTTTTATAAACCATCATGTGGTGTGGACAGTTCATCGGACGTAATACTAACATTTCGCCGTCTCCCATATCCATTGGTGGGAACATATCTTCATGGTAATGATCCCAGTGACCACTTGTTTTGTATAGTTCAACGTCTGCCATGATTGGAGTGTAAACGTGTTGGTAGCCTAAGCTAATTTCTTTATCAACAATATAGCGTTCTACAACGCGACGAATTGTTGCGCCTTTTGGTAACCAGAATGGTAAACCAGATCCAACATCAGGGTTCACCATGAATAAATCAAGCTCTTTACCTAATTTACGGTGGTCACGTTCCTTAGCTTCTTCACGCATTTTCAAGTACTCTTTTAATTCTTTTTTATCAAAGAAGGCAGTCCCGTAAACACGTTGCATCATTTTATTGTTTGAGTTTCCTCTCCAATAAGCACCAGCTACAGATAATAATTTGAAGACTTGAATACGTCCTGTTGAAGGCACATGTACCCCGCGACATAAATCGACAAAGTCACCTTGATCATAAACAGTAATTGTTTCATCTGCTGGTAAATCATTGATTAATTCTTGTTTATAAGAATCATCTGCAAATAAAGCTAAAGCTTCTTCTTTTGATACTTCTTTTCGAACGATTGGGTTGTTTTCTTTAACAATCTTCATCATTTCTTCTTCGATTTTAACTAAGTCTTCTTCAGAAACAGCGTGTCCTTCGTTATCTGTATCATAGTAAAAACCATTGTCAATTGCTGGTCCTACACCAAAATGAATATCTGGAAATAGTCTTCTTAAGGCATTAGCCATTAAGTGAGCTGTTGAGTGACGTAAAATTTGTAGTGAATCGTCATGACCTGGTGTCACGATTTCTAATTTTCCATCTTCCTCAATCTCGCGGTTCAAATCGATTAATTCTCCGTTTAATTTTCCAGCTAAAGCTTTTTTAGCTAATCCTGGACTAATACTTCTTGCAATATCATAAGTTGTTGATTTTGCCTCAAATTCTTTCACAGCACCATCTGGAAAGGTAATGTTAATAACTGACATATAATCTCCTCCTAAAAATAATAAAAAAAGCCCTATTAAGTCATCATGACCTAATAGGACGAAGTTATCGTGGTTCCACCTAATATTTGAATTTATGCGACATAAATTCTTCTCAAACGTGATAACGGTACGACCGGTTTAGCTTCAACTAAACTCTTGAAAGTGGTCAAACATTGGACTTATTTAAAAAGCTCTCAGTCATGGCTTTTCTCCCTGATAAATAGTTTTCAATGAAAGGTGTCTTTCGCATCAATCAAATATTAACTTTAAAGCTATTTAAACACTTTTCCATGATTTTATCAAGAGCTAAGAGTTAATTTTTTAGCTTAAATGTTTTTGGCGCCACTTTTGTAATCACGATAATACCAATCACAAAGTACACAAGTGAAAAACCAGAAACAAGTAAGGCATAGATAAATCCAGCTGTTTTGATTTGTAAACTAAAGTAAGCAAGGAAATAAAATAAACCATCCACTACTTTGTAAACTGGATTTTTCACTTGAAAATCACTGGTGAAAGGCTGAAGAATGTAATAAACAAATAACTCATGGAATGAAAAGAGGATCGATAAACTAAGCATAACAAAGGCTAGAATAAGTAAAAAGTCTATTCCTAGAGGTTGATGATTCACGATGTTAAAAACAAAGACCCAAACGTAAATCGTTGCACTAATAATACCGTTGTAATAAAAAGTCTTAAAGAATCGATAGAAAAATCCTCTGACAATAGCCCCTGATTCTCTATAAAAAGGATAAGCTAACATAGACGAGTCACAGTTAACAAAAATCGTTTGAACCACTTTTTTCCCAAATGACAATAAGTACAAAATAAAAAACATAGCTGGAATAAAATTATAAAGAATGGTCTCCATTCGTTCACCACTAATGCCAATTGGAAACAAGATGCTTGCGACAACAATCCCTAGCATCACAATACTAATACCACCTACGCGGTATAAAAGTTGCTTTCGAAGTGCTGTATTAAAACGACTAAACAATAATGTATTTAAGTAGTTGCTGCCAGTTAAGTGATCTAAACTTTTATCATTGGCTGTTTTTTCAAGCTTCATTTTTTGGCCTTCACCAAGGTATTGTTGTTTGTCCTTATTTTCTGTATTACTGTAGTTAATCATAACTTCTGAAGACTTAAACATTTGTTGTGCGTATTGGTCATAATGTTTAAAGTGAACGTATAAGTAAAGAAATGGGAACCATGCGACAAGCCAAATAAAAGCAATCATCCAATTTAAACTAACTTGCTCCATAACTGCTAGTTCTTGGTTGATTAATAACCAAAAAGCTCCCCCTATAATCATAAGTGTCCACGCAGAAATAAGAGTTAGTTTTAAAGCCAGTCGATTTTTCATTAGTGTCATGTGCAGCTCTACCACTGACCAAATAAGTGACATAGATAAAAATGAAAATAAGCCAATCAATAGATAAAGAATGACATTTTCTCCATTAACTCCTAAAACAATCATACCAGGCAACATGAAGACCATGTCTTTTAGCGTTGATAAGATAGTTGTGCGCTTAATGTATTGTTCTTTTGACACTCTAAAATTTGTAATAAATTGAATTTCTTGTTTATTCAAACTTGGAAATATTTTAGCAATGCAAGTCCAAACCAGATTAAATAGGACAAACCAAACTAAAAAGACTGAAATTTTCTCGTCACTGACTGTATTAACCCCTTTTGCAATAACAAAGCTTAGGGCAAAAGGAATTGATTGAATGGCAAAGGAAATTAAAAAGGATAAAGCTAACTTAATTCCTGCCACGCCTTTTTTTAAGCCATATTCTCGGTATAGCATAGTCGTTGGTACATGTTTTCCTACAAGTGGAATACGTCCTAAAAAGTAGAACAGTCCATTAACAAAAGTACTGGCTTTAAATTGCCTGAATCGCCAGTCAAGGTAAAGTAATTCTTTAAACTCACTCATCGTGACTCACTCCATCTTCCTCAGACAAAAGACGCACGACTTCATTTTCAAAATCAGGGTCATGAATGCTTGCTGCAGGAATACCACGCAACTCACCATTGTGTAGTAACACAATTTCGTCACACAAATCTTTTGCTAACTGTAAGATATGTGTTGAAAAAATGACCACTGAATCTGATTTCATTGATAAGATTAATTCCTTCACCTCATGAGCTGCCACCACATCAAATGAGGTTAAAGGCTCATCTAATAATAAAATCGGTGGTTGAATCATCATAGTAGCAATCATTTGGACTTTATTTCTCATACCATGAGAGTATTCTTTCATTAATCTATGACGGTCTTCTTCCTTGATACCCACTTTTGCTAAATAAGCATCGGGTGTTCTAATGTGTTTCATTTGATGTTGATTCATATCAATAAAAAACTTAATAAATTCATAGCCAGTCATAAAGTCAGGTACATTAGGTGTTGCATGGACTAAACCAATATCCGTTTCCTTGTAGTCAACTAACTCCCCGTTCTCTTCTAACTTAACGCTACCGCTTTCAAAAGAAATGTCTTTTGAAATACAACTAAATAAAGTCGTCTTACCTGCGCCATTTCGGCCCAGTAAACCGTATATTTTTCCCTTTTGAAATTCAAAAGAAGCATTTTTTATCACTTTTTTACCCTTGAATTCTTTTTCTAATTGTTCAACAACTAATTTCATTTTTCTCCTCCAAAAACAATTTCATTCATTATACCTAAACAATAGCTTTTTGACAAAAAACATTTGTCATTTAAAAGTTTGACTCATTTTATCATCCCTTTTTGTAATTTCACAGGAAAAATCCTGTATTTTTGTCTCAAGTCATCTATAATAAGAGGGAATAAAGACACAAGGAGTGATTCAATGAAAATCGGAATTTTTGGCGCAGGCCACATGGGAAGTGCAATGATTAAAGGGTGGATTCGCTCAGGTGAAATCGCTCCACCAGATATTTTTGTCCAAGGTGGCAAGCGTGGTACGGCACAAAGTTTACAACAAGATTTACATTTTACTCTAAGTAATAATATGACCGATTTTAAGAATACTGATATTATTTTCTTAGCTGTAGGAACACCTGTCATTTTACCTATTTTGACAGATTTATACACCGAACTAGCCGGTAAAGTGATTCCAATTATTTCTGTTTCAGCTGGTGTTTCAGTTAAAGCTATGCAAGAAATCACTGGAGACACTTACCCAATTGCTCAAGCTATCCCTAATACACCTGTTCAAATTAATGAAGGGATGACTGGTATTGTTTATCCAGATAACTTATCTGAAGAACACAAAAACCTTATGACAACTTCTTTAGAACTTTTAGGTGAATTAGTAGAAATTACAGAAGATAAAATCGGTATTTTCGGGACTCTTGCTGGTTGTGGACCAGCCTTTGTAGATGTCTTCATGGAAAGTTTAGCCGATGGCGCTGTTTTAAACGGTATGGACCGTGATATGGCTTATCATGTAGCTGCTAAAATGGTAAGTAGCTCAGCTAATCTACTTCTGAAATCAAAAAAACATCCTGGTGAATTAAAAGACGGCGTAACGTCTCCAGGTGGTACTACTATTAAAGGGATTACCGCTCTTGAAAAAGAAGGCTTCCGTTACGCAACGATTAATGCCATTGATACAATTATGAAAAGCTAGAGACCTTGATTCTCTAGCTTTTTTCTTTGTATTCATTTCTAACTTTAGCTGGTAAATTCTTCCAAACGAGATCATATGAAACTTGTACCATTTGTTTTAAGGCGTCATCACTTAGTTCTGTGGTTTTTAAATAAATCGAGTTCCAATGTTTTTTATTCGCATAATACCCAGGAATCACATCTTGATACATCTCTCGCCATTCTTCATTTTTTTCAGGAGGCCCCTTCAATGTAATCATACTCTCTTCACTTGCTTCCTTACTCATCATGCCAAATTGTTTACCTAGTAAATCAAAAAAAATACAATCCCAGTCTTCTCGGTAATAAACTTTAGCATGTGGTAATTGATTGCCAAAATCAGTTAATAAAGTCATTCGTTGTTCAATCATCGACTCACCTCTTTTTGTTTCCATTATACCAAAATAGCCATCAACCACATAATTCTTTTAAGGCTGATGGCTAACTTATTACTCAGTAACTGAACGATATAACTTATTAAAGTAAAAGACACGAGCAATTAAGTAATACACAATTTGAATAACGATAAATGCTCCTAACACATAGAGTGCTGTAACTTGTAACCCTTGTTCAAACAAGGCATACATGGCTGTCAAGGCCACTGCTCCGTGAATACAAGAAACAATAATCGGTGTAAAGAATAGAATGCCTACTTGTTGATAGACGACTTTCTTCATTTCTTTTTTACTAAATCCTAACTTGTGAACCATTTTGAATTTCTCAATATCCACATTCATATCACTATACAATCTAAAGTATAGGAAACTTCCTGCAGAAATAAAGAAGATAATACCGATAAAGAAGCCAATGAACAGAATCGGTGCATACGCATCAGTAATCATTTGTTTCATAAATACTTTCGCTTGAACGTCATGATTATTTTCAAATGTTTTACCGATAGCTAATTGATCGTCGTAAGAACCTTTTGTTACGAGCCAAGCGTAGAAAGGAGCCGCTTGATTTTCTTTATCTATTTTTTCGTAGTTTTCTGACGAAATCACATAAAGATTTCCGAATGATGGGTAAGCTACTTTATTCACTTCTTTGTCTTCAATCGGTAACACTTGTTGATTGATTGTTAAATTAGCAGCTCTTGTGCCACCCATTCCTTGAGTCATGCCAGATACATTTTTATCTTTAACAGCAATAGCTTTGGTCGAATCAACAGATAATGCTTCTTCTCCAATTGCGGTAGCGGCTTTGTTGTATTCATCAACTGATACTAGTTTAACATTCATATCTTGTCTGCCATCAATTCCAGTCATGGTCATAGCATTTAATTGATACTCTTCTGTTTCAATTCCTTGTTTATTGAATGATTCTTTTAAGGCAGTAATATCTTCACTACCTTTAGCTGGATCTTCTTTATTGATTTGATAAGAGAAATCATATGGATCTTGATTTGCCCCTTTTAACGTCATCTCTTTAAATCCAGTTAATGTTCCAATAGCTGAGAAAGCGACTGTTGTAATAACAGCGACTAAAAAGAATGAACGAGCATTATCTTTCATACGGAAGGCTAAATCCGAAAAGACTAACATATTTGTTTTTTTCCAGAAACGACTTTCTTTTTTCTTAAGTAAGTTAACAACAAAGACACTTACTTGATTGAATAGTAATTTCGTACCTACGATAACCATAATGATGACTGGCACCATTGCCATAACAACTTGCATACCTTCTACATAAAGAGCCACAGCGTAACCAACTGCAATTAAAGCCACACCTAATATAGATTTAAAAATAGAAGCTTCCACTTCCCCTTTACCTAAATCTTGACTCTTCAATAACTCTTGAACGTCCATTTTTGGAATCTTAAATTGAATGAAGAATGAAATTAACATAAACAATAGAAGGAAGGAAATAAATGTGACCCCCATTGCTTTTAATGGGAAGTAAAATCCTAAGTCAACATGCATGGTTACTTTACTTAACCAAAGAATGAATTGAGAGAAGAAAATTCCTACAACAATCCCAACGGCAGTGGCAAAGAAACCAATAATCGTATTTTCTTGAAAGACCATTTTTCTTAACTGTTTTGGCGACATCCCTTGAATTAGTAACAAGCCAAATTCTTTCTTACGTGATTGGAGAAAAATATCCATTGAATAAAGGACATAAAAGAAAGAAAAAAGATAGATAATTACAGCAGAGACCGTCATACCTGATTTCACTGCCATATGTAACCCACTACTTAATTTTGGGTGAAAAACAAACACAGCAAAGGTAAAAAAGGTCATAACAGTTGTCAATGTACTGAAAAAGTAAGCCATGTAAAGATTTTTGTTGCGAATCGTGTTCTTAAAGACGAATTCCTTAAATCTCATTTGATGCACCTTCTAACTCTCGCAAGTTTAAAAGAATTTCATCATAAAATTCTGCGCGACTACCATTATTTTGAATCTGTTGAACTAACTCGCCATCTTTAATAAAAATAATTTTTTCGCAATAACTTGCTGCAAACGGATCATGAGTTACCATTAGAATCGTTGATTTTTCTTCTTCATTTAAACGTGAGAGTAAGCCCATTACGTCTTTAGATGATTTAGTATCTAAATTTCCCGTAGGCTCATCTGCTAAAACTAATTTTGGTTGATGAATCATTGCACGAGCAATTGCCACACGTTGCGCTTGACCACCTGAGATAGTGGCGATACGTTTTTTTAGTAAGCTTTCAATGCCTAACGTTTTTGCTACTTCATAAAGTGCTTTTTTCATCACACTAACTTTTTCTCCGTCTAGTGTTAATGGTAAGACAATATTTTCTTCCACTGTTAAAGTTGGCATTAAGTTAAAACTTTGGAAAACAAAACCTAATTGGTTACGTCTAAATTTAGCTAACTCTTCTTGATTTAATTTTGCTGGTTCAAAACCGTCTAAAGAAATACTACCTGACGTTGGCTTGTCAATTGTACCGATTAAATTAAGTAAGGTAGATTTTCCACTTCCTGATGGTCCCATGACACCAATGAATTCTCCTTCTGCTACTGTTAAATCAATGCCTTTAAGTGCTTGATATTTTACTGTATCTCCATATGTTTTAGTTACATTTTTTATTTCTAACATGTTTTGTCCCTCTTTCTCATTAATTGATCTTGACTAAAGTTTACCGAAAAATAAGTAACTTTTACATGGATGTATCTAACAACAAACGAACAAATTTGTAAGATAACAAAAAATGTCGGAATAAAAGTACAAAAAAGTGAAAAAAATGCACGTTTTTTTGTTATACTATAAGTGAAATAAAAAACGGAGGTGTTTTATGGCAGTATTAGAAACAACAATTTTACTTGTATTACTTGTGATTATTTCTAACATCATTAGCCATTATTTAGTGTCGATTCCAACGGCGTTAATCGAAATCGCTATTGGTGTTGCCGCAGCAGTGTTATTAAATTTGAACATAGAACTAGAGACGGATTGGTTCATGCTTCTCTTTGTCGCCCCACTTCTTTATAGTGATGCGAAGCATTTTCCTAAAAAAGAATTATGGGAAATGCGTGCCCCGATTTTCGCCAATGCGATTTGGCTAGTCTTCTTAACAACCATTTTAGGTGGTTTCTTAATTAATTTCTTTGTCGCTGAGATTTCTCTACCACTTTCATTTGCCTTAGCAGCAGTTCTTTCACCTACAGACCCTGTAGCCGTTCAAGGGATTGCCGAGCAGGTAAAACTTCCAAAAAGAATTTTAAGTTTAATTAGCGGTGAGAGTCTAATCAACGATGCCAGTGGATTAATCGCCTTTAAATATGCGTTAGCAGCCTTTTTAACAGGTGCTTTCTCAATTAAAGATGCAACAACTGACTTCATTTATATGGCAATTGTTGGTGCTATTATCGGGTACTTATTCTCTAAATTTATGTATTTCTTAGAGGTTGCTCTATTAAGACAAGGAATTCAAGATGTGATTTTACATACATCTTCTCAAATTTTAACACCCTTTATTATCTTTATTGCAGCAGAAATCGTTCACGCTTCAGGCGTTATCGCTGTTGTAGTTGCTGGGGTTGTTGCCGTTCAACAAGAACCGCTTTACCGTGGACAATACTCAGAAATCAAACTCGTTACGAACAAAGTTTGGGATATTATCATTTACCAACTTAACGGGATTGTCTTTGTTGTATTAGGTTCAACACTACCTTTAGCCATGCGTGCAGCTATCATTGACCCATCTATTAACAACTTTACTTTAATCTTCTATGTTGTTGTGATTTGGTTAATTTTACTTATTATCAGAACTTTCTGGTCATATGGTTACATGTGGATGTCTTACAAAAAAACGCGTAATGTTATCAATCCAAAACCTAAATTCTACACAGCCCTTTTAACAGGACTAACAGGTGTGCGTGGTGCTATTACAATGGCTATGGTACTATCTATTCCTTTCTTCTTACCTAATGGTGAAGTATTCAAAGAAAGATATTTAGTCATCTTCTTAGCCAGTGGCGTCATTTTAATGAGTTTATTAGTTGCTGTTATTACCTTGCCATTCTTGACGAAGAAGAAAACAAGGTTGATTTTAACAGGTGATGAAGCAAGCTTTGAGCCAGAAGATTTCGAAGATGATTCTGATTTGTCAGAAGTTGAAGCGAAGAAATTGATGACTAAAAAAGCGATTCGTTCATTGCAACAGGACTTAACAGGTGAAAACAGAACCGTAGTCACTGACCTATTAAACGACTTAGATAATCAGCTCAAGCATTTATATCTTGCTGATAACGTCACATCTAATGAACTATATCACGCCATCGAAATGAATTACCGTAGTATTGCCGTTCAAAGCGAATTTAACGCTGCAATGAAATTAATCGATGAAAATGATTTTTCAAAAGTAATGGTTAAAAATTACTTACAAATGTTGAACTATAAGAAACGTGCTCACAATACGAATATTACCATTGTGATGAAGCAATCACTTTACCGTGCAAGTAGAAAAACGAAGAAACTCTTTATTCAAACTTTCTTACGTCAAAACTATCGCCCACAAGTGAATCAAGAAGAAATTATTCTCCTTGAAAACGAAAGTTCAAGAGAAGCTATTGTTACCTTGAAACAGCTTCAAGCAGATTTAAATCAAACTGATCCTGATTTTGGATTAAAAAACTCTATTCTACATCAAATTATTTTAGAATATAAGAGTAAAGTTGACCGCATTCAAAATTACAAGTTCCGTCAAGAAGAAGAGTATCAAACGACTTATCAAGAGTATTTCTTAAAAACCCTTGATGAAGAACGTAGTGTAATTCAATCCCTTCTGGAACAAGGTCGCATTTCAGCAGACTTAGCCAACCAGCTAAGACAAAGTGTGAACTACAATGAGACAACCTTTATCCAAGGTTCAGTTGACGTTCATTAAAACCCAAAAAAGTGCTACGACTCAAATGAGTCATAGCACTTTTTTTATTTATTCTGTGTAGGTTTCATTCTCATCAGGTAGATAAGTCAACAGAACTTTTCTTGGTTTACTACCTTCAGATGGCCCCACAACTCCATGTTCTTCTAGCTCATCAATTAAACGAGCTGCACGGTTATAGCCAATTCTAAAACGACGTTGTAATAAAGAAATACTTGCCGTTTGCATCTCTACAATTAAAGCTTTCGCTTCCTCAAAGTACTCATCTACAGAGGCACCTGAACCACCAGTTGAAGATTCAACTTCATCAGGCATCATGTGTTCTTGATAGTCAGCTTCTTGTTGATTGGTTACAAACTCAACAATATTTTCAACTTCCTGATCGGAAATAAACGCTCCTTGAATACGAATCGGTTTATTCTCACCCATTGGGACAAACAACATATCCCCACGGCCTAATAATTTTTCTGCTCCATTGCCATCAATGATGGTACGTGAGTCAATCCCACTCGAAACGGCAAAGGCAATACGTGAAGGCACATTGGCTTTAATAATCCCTGTAATAACGTCCACACTAGGTCGTTGTGTAGCTAGAATCATATGAATCCCAGCGGCACGAGCCATTTGGGCAAGACGAATGATGGCGTCTTCTACTTCATTACTTGCAACCATCATTAAATCAGCTAACTCATCTACAATTACCACAATATAAGGTAACAGTGATTTATTCTCACCTGTTTCATGATTATGACGCTTAACCATATCATTGTAGCCGTTCATATTTCTAACACCAAAACCTGCGAATAACTCGTATCTGCGCTCCATTTCTTCAACAACTTTTTGTAGCGCTTGAGCTGCCTTACGCGGATTTGTTACCACTGGTGTTAACAAATGAGGAACGCCATTATACACATTTAACTCAACCATTTTCGGGTCAATCATCATTAATTTCACTTGATTTGGCTTAGCTTTCATCAGTAAACATGAAATAATCCCATTAATACAAACTGACTTACCACTACCAGTTGAACCAGCAATTAATAAATGAGGCATTTTCGTCAAATCACAAGACATGACATCTCCAGAAATACTTCGTCCCAAGGGAACTTCTAATAATCTATCGGGATGACTTTCTTGTGACTCAACCACATCACGGAATGACACCATACTTGTTGTTTGGTTTGGCACTTCAATTCCAATCAATGATTTTCCAGGAATTGGCGCTTCCATCCTGATATCTTTAGCTGCTAAAGCAAGGGCTAAATCGTCTGTTAATCCAACAATTTTACTTACCTTGACCCCAACAGCTGGTTGGATTTCAAATTTTGTAACAGAAGGTCCTAAACTCGCTCGAACGACTTTGGCATCTACTCCAAAACTATCAAATGTTCTTTCTAACACTTGGACATTTTTCTCTACTAATTTGTATTCCTTACTTTGATCCGTTAAAGGAATTTCATTTAATAAATCAATACCAGGCAAGACATAGTCTTCGTTTTCTATTTCTTCTGGAATATCAAAATCTAATAATTGCTCTTTTTCATTTAACTCTTCTTTTGCTTCACTTGGTTTTGTTTCTTTAATAGAAGCTTTTGATTTATGATAAGTATCTTGATAACTATCAATTTCAAG
This sequence comes from Candidatus Vagococcus giribetii, assembly GCF_017316185.1. GTDB lineage: Bacteria > Bacillota > Bacilli > Lactobacillales > Vagococcaceae > Vagococcus > Vagococcus giribetii. Next base: position 79,841 of record NZ_JAFLVX010000020.1, read on the forward strand.
AGTCATTTGCTCTGTTGGGACAACCGCAGGAACATCTTGATTTTGTTTAGCTAATAATTCTCCTGGCGACAATTCTCTAACAGAGTTTTCAGAAAGTTTCTTCTTCTCTTTCTCTATTTTCAACTTTTTTTTTTCCTCTTGACGCTCAGCCATTTGTTGTTTCTTTTCGTCCATGCTCTCAGCAGCACTGCCACCCCATGTACGAACTTTTTCTATCACATCATTCAAACCAATATTAAAGAATAACAACACACCTGTAGCCATTCCCACAAAGGAAATCACATAAGAACCAAACTTAGAAACAAGGAAATAAGTCACTGTATATAGGGTAGCTCCAATCATACCTCCACCTACTGATTGACTAATTTGATTGGTTTTAATATCAGCAAATATTTTTTGCCATGTCATAGACATAATGGCAGTATCTCGACTAATCTGTTTGAAAAGACCGATTTCTAAAAATAATAGGAAACTCATGTAAAACACAAGTCCACCAATCCAAATGGTTTTTCGCTTAAACTTAGGATCTTTTCCCATAAATAATAACAACACACCATAAATAACTAATAAAACTGCCATTACAGCATAAGTATTACCTACTAAAAAGCGAAACGCATTGGCCATAATCATCCCTAGAAAGCCTAATTTTAAGCCACCAATAATACCAAATATAATAAACCCTAGACCAATTAAAAAATAAGTGGTCTTTTCTTGTTGTTGTTTTTGTTTTTTTGTCGGGGCTTTCTTTGCTTTCCCGTTCTTTTTCTTCGCCATACACATACTCCTTACTTTTCTCACCCATTATTATACCCTAAATGCCATTTTTTTGTGAGATTAGTTAAAAAATGAACGGATGGTATTATCTTTTTCCTTAGTAAAAGGAGGAAACATAATCGGCAATCTAAAAATAGTTGATCGCTTCAAAACTGATTTAGTATGAGTAAATGTCTCAAGGCTTTTACGTCCGTGATAATGTCCCATACCAGACTCACCCACTCCACCAAACGGCAAGTTTTCGTTAGATAGATGCAACAACGTATCATTCACTGTCGCTCCACCAAAATCAACTGTTTCAAGTAAATACTCGATTTCTTCTTTATTATTTGAGAACGGATAAAAGGCTAATGGTTTACCTTTTTGTTTCACATACGAGACCGCTTCTTCTAACTCTTCATAAGCTAGGACGGGTAAAATTGGTCCAAAAATCTCTTCTTCCATGGTTCTTAAATCATCTGACAAAGAAGCAGAAAGCAGTGTTGGTTCTAAATAGTTGTCATCATAGTTATAACTACCACCTTGATAAACAAACAACTTATCGTAATCTAATTGATTCAATAAACGAGTCAAACTGCGGTCATTGATTAAACGACCATAATCCACACTATCTTCAGGATACACACCGTAAAATTTAGTTAATTGATTTCTCAATAACTTCATAAACTCATCTCTAATGCTTATGTCCACTAAACAATAATCTGGTGCCACACACGTTTGACCTGCGTTTACAAATTTTCCCCAAATAATTCGCTCAACAGCTACTTCTAAGTCAGCATATTTGGTTACAATAACTGGGCTTTTTCCACCCAATTCAAGTGTCACAGGTGTTAAATGCTCAGCGGCTTTTTGTAAGACAATTTTGCCCACTCTCGTACTTCCAGTGAAAAATATTTTATCAAAAGGATGAGTCAACAATTCTGTATTGACTTCTTTACTACTTGTCACCAAATAAATATACTCGGACATAAATGCTTCACCAATAAGCACTTGAAGTACATGATTAGTATGCTCTGTATGCTCTGAAATCCCCACAATCGCTGTGTTTCCTCCAGCAATAGCACCAATCAAAGGATCCAGAGTTAGTAAGACTGGGTAGTTGAATGGTGCAAGAATCAACGTATTGCCATAAGGTACTTGAATCGTGTAACTTTTTGCAGGCATCAAAAATAAAGGGGTTGAGACACGTTGTTTTTTTCCCCATTTTGGTAATTTTTTTATCATTTCATCTAAGTGACGATAGACTAGACCAATTTCAGTCATAAAACTTTCAGTTCGATGCTTTCCTAAGTCTTTTTGTAAGGCATCAATCAGTTCTTCTTCGTAACGTCTAACTTGATGTTTTAATTTTTTTAGTTGGTCCACGCGAAAAGCTAAGGACTTTGTTTTTCCAGTTGCATAAAACTGACGTTGTTTTTCTATTACTTCCATTATCTCTTCCACAAAACAACCTCCTATTGGTACATTATAGCATGACTCCGCAGAAAAAGACTAAGCCAAAAACCTAGTCCCTTTCATCTTTATTTCTTTTCCATGGCAGCTTTTAAAGCTAATGCTAATGGGCTTTCTTGTTCTTCTTCTTGATTGACTTTTTTCATCAAACGATTGGTTTCATGTTTAGTCATTTTTTTATTCTTTTTACCTTTAGGATCTAATTTTTCCGTAATATTACAGTTCTTACATTTAAAGTAAGCACCGTTTTTATTCTCTAAAATTTCCATTTTTTTCTTACATTGAGAGCAACGACGATTAGACAGTTTCGGGTCTTTTCGACGTCGATATGAGCAACCCTCACTACTACACACGTAAATTTTACCATCTCGTGTGTTTTTCTCTCTTAGTTTTTCACCACAATCAGGACACACCTTTGTTGTTAAAGAATGATCCACATAGTTATCTTCACTCATTTTGATTTCTTTAACAAGAGCTGTTGTTTCTTGTTCAATCTCTTTAATAAAGGCTTGATAATTTAATTGTCCTTGTGCTATTTTTTCAAGGGAAATTTCCCATTTCTGAGTTAACTCTGGTGTCACTAGAGAAGGGTTCACTAAAGTTAATAGTTGTTTTCCTTTTGGTGTTACCGATAATTTACTATTAGAACGCTCCATTAGCTCTGAGCTGATTAATTTTTCAATAATTTCTGCTCGTGTAGCTGGCGTTCCAAGGTTATGTTTTTCCATTTGACCAAGCAAAGTACCTTCATTTAATGAGGCTGGCGGTGTGGTTAATTCTTTATTAATCACAAAATTAGCAGGGATGACTTGTCCTATTTTGAAATCCACACGTTTTTGAGTTGTTTCTTTTTCTTGTTTCCAACCATATGTCTCAACTTTAGATTGTCTAAATAAGAAAATATAACCTTTCACTTCTGCTTTAATTGTTTGGTTAGTTGAAACAAATGGCTCTTCAAACAACCCTAAGAAACGCTCAACAATTAAGCGATAAATTTTTAATTCTTCATTATCTAGTTTTTCTAATCTAGGTGCTTGCTCAGTTGGGATTAACCCATGATGGTCTGTTACTTTCTTATCTTGGAAGACACTTTTTTGTAAAACTGTTCCTCCATTTCGAATAATCCCTTTCACACGGTCACTATCCATAACTGTTACTGCTTGTAGTCGGTCTTTCATGGTTTGTTTTAAGTCAGTTGTTAAGTATTTTGAGTCTGTTCGAGGATACGTCACAATTTTGTGTGTTTCATAAAGACGTTGAATAATTGACAATGTTTTTTTAGCAGAATACTGGTAGCGAGCATTTGCCTCTCGTTGCATCTCTGTTAAATCATAAGGAAGTGGCGCTCCTTCTTTTTTTGTCTTCTCATTGATATCAACTACTTTAATTGGTGTTCCTTCAACTTGTTTAATCAACTTCTCTAATTCTTGACGTTCTTTGTACTGTCTTGGATTCTTAAGTTGTAACTTCCCTGACAAACCTTGATACGTTAAATCTAGCGTAAAATAATTTTCTGGTTTAAAGGTTTCTTGTTTTTCTTCTTGACGTCTGACCATAGCAAGCGTTGGTGTTTGAACACGTCCAGCTGATAGACTATCTTTGTATTTAACTGTTAAGGCACGGGTCACATTTAATCCAACTAACCAGTCTGACTCTGCTCTAGCAATAGCTGAATAATACAAATCGTCATACATTTTACTTGGTTTTAGATTTTTGAAACCATCTTTAATGGCTTTATCTGTTTGAGAAGAAATCCATAAACGTTTTACTGGTTTTTTAAATTTCACATATTGTAAAATCCATCTAGCTACTAATTCACCCTCACGTCCAGCATCAGTTGCAATAACAGCTTCTGACACATCTGCTCGATTTGCCAATTGACTAATCGCTTTTAGTTGAGGTCTTGTTTTGGGTAATGGTTTAATGCCTGTTTTTTTAGGAATCATTGGTAATGTATTCATTTCCCAAGTTGTCCAATCTTTATTGTAATCTTCTGGCATTTTTAAGCCCAGTAAATGACCTAATGCCCAAGTCACAATCACATTTTTTCCTTCTATATAATTCTTACTTTTTTGAGTCGCACCAAGAACACTAGCGATGTCGCGGGCAACACTTGGCTTTTCTGCAATTATTAGCTGTTTCATCTTCTCCACATTCTCCAATATCTAATTTTTCATGATTTTTAAGGATCATTAAGCCTTTATATGCCTGTAACTCTTCGTCACAGTCCTCACAATAGATAAGCTCCCCTTCATTCCAAAAAGCAACCATCCAAGGATCTTTTTCTCTTAATTCTTCATATTCTTTGTGTAATTGTTTGGCGATTTGATGGAAGTAAGACATCGCTTCATTAAAATCTTGATATTCTTTTTCTTCTATTATATCTTCTTGCCAATCCTCAAAAAACCACCAAGGTTCATTTTCACCATACATTGTAATGACTTGATACATAAATAGAAGCCTCCCTTTTTGTCCTCATATTATAACACATTACCCAATGATCTTCTAAATAAGGCATTCCAAACAAAAAAAGAGAAGCATAGCGCTTCTCTCATTTGACTCTTATAGTAATTCTCCAAAACGATTAACGTAAATTTTCTTAACAAACATTACTAGAACTAAGTATGCCACAATTGTTACTGCTAAGAATCCCCAATAGTTACTTGGTAACGGTGCTAATCCTAAGTTTTCGCCAAAAGCAGTGAATGGTAAAATTGAACCTACTGCAATACCAATACTTGTAATCGTAGTTAAAATAAATGAAGCGTTACTTTGTAAGAATGGTAATTTTGGTGTTCTTAATGTATGGATTACTAAGGTTTGAGACCATAGAGACTCAACGAACCAACCAGCATGGAATACAGCTACAAATAGAGCTTGTTGTTCTACATTTAATGAATGATAAGAACCACCTGCAACAGCAGGACAAATAACAAAGTACATTAAGGCATAAGTTGTAATATCAAAGATAGAACTTGTTGGTCCTAACCATCTCATAAATGAACCAATACTTGAAGAATCCCATTTCTTAGGCTCTTCTAAATACTCTTTATCCATATTATCCCATGGAATTGACATACATGAAATGTCATAAATCAAGTTCAGGAATAGTAATTGTAATGGTAGCATTGGTAAGAATGGTAAGAAGATACTTGCCACAACTACTGAGAACATGTTACCAAAGTTTGAGCTGGCAGTCATTTTCACATATTTCATGATGTTACCAAAAATAGTACGACCAGATAAAATACCACGTTCTAAAATCATTAAATCTTTTTCAAGTAAAATAACATCTGCAGATTCTTTTGCAATATCTACTGCTGTATCTACTGAAATACCAACATCTGCTTCTTTCATTGCTGGCGCATCGTTGATACCATCTCCCATGAAACCAACTGTATGACCTGCTTCACGTAAAACTTTCACTAAACGTGTTTTTTGAGCTGGAGATAGTTTAACAAAAATATTGAATTCTTCTGCCACAATCGTTAATTCTTCATCGGTCATTTTAGCAATTTCACTACCAGTAATTAACTCTTCTTCTGCTAAACCAACTTGTTTACAAACAGATTTAGTTACAAGAGCATTGTCTCCTGTTAGTACTTTCACTCCAACACCGTGGTCTTTTAATGCTTTTAGAGCATCTTTTGTTGTTTCTTTTGGTGGGTCTAAGAAAGCCAAGTAACCAATCAATACCATGTCACTTTCATCTTTAATTGAAAATTCGCCTACAACACTTGGATTTGTTTTTTGAGCCACAGCAATAACACGTAGTCCATCTTCATTTAAATCATCTACTGTTTTTAAAATTGTTTGGCTTAATTCTTCTGTTAAAGGAATCACTTTACCTTGATAATCTACATAATTTGAGATTTCAAGCATTTCCTCAACAGCGCCTTTAGTAATCATTTGTGTCTTACCATTAACGTCTTCAATAACCACACTCATACGACGGCGTTGGAAATCAAAAGGAATTTCATCAACTTTATTGTAGTTTGACACATTGATATCAAGCTCTTCTTCTGCTGATTCAATAATCGCTTTATCCATTAAGTTTTTTAATCCTGTTTGGTAGTAGCTGTTAAAGAACGCATGACGTAATACACGTGCATCTTCATTACCGTCAACATCCATGTGATACTCTAAAATAATTTTATCTTGAGTCAAAGTCCCTGTTTTATCTGTACATAAAATATCAATGGCACCAAAATTTTGAATAGAGTTTAAATTTTTAATGATAGTCCCTTTCTTAGCCATACTTGAAGCACCTTTAACTAAGTTAGTTGTTACAATCATTGGTAACATTTCAGGTGTTAAACCAACTGCTACTGATAAACCAAACATAAATGCTTCTAACCAATCTCCCTTAGTTAACCCATTAATTAGGAAAACGGTTGGAGCCATTACTAACATGAAACGAATTAATAACCAAGATGTTTTATTAATACCAATATCAAAACTTGTTAATTTTTTTGTACCAGAAACATCTTTAGCGATTTGCCCAAATAGTGTTTTATTACCAACTGCAATAACGATTCCTAAAGCACTACCACTAACTACATTGCTTCCCATGTAAGCAATATTTTCTAAATCTGTTTCACTACTATGCTCAACAACTTCAAAATGAGCTTTCTTTTCAACAGGATAACTTTCACCTGTCATAGCTGCTTGTGAGACAAATAAGTCTTTTGTTTGGAATAAACGAATATCTGCTGGAATCATGTCTCCTGCTGATAGCTTAATCACATCACCACAAACTAATTCTTCAATTGGCAGTTCATCTTCCTTGCCTTTTCGAACAACAGTCGCCGTTACTTTAACTAAGTTACCTAACTTCTCTGCTGCGTTGTTTGATTTTACTGATTGAATCAATGTCATCGTTCCACTTAAAGTTACCATCACCACAATAATAATCACACCAGTTAAATCTCTTTCTGCTGGAGAAACTAAGACATAATCTGTCATGAATGAAATAATAGCTAAAATAATTAAGACAATTGTAAATGGCGTAAAATAAGCTTTTAAAATTTGAACAATCAATGGTGTTTTTTTCGTATGAGAAATCACATTTTCTCCATATTCTTCTCTTAAATCACTTGCTTGTTGATTAGAGACACCACTTTTTGAGCTATCGTACTTACCAAAAACACTTTCGATTGGCATTTGTGACATTGTTTCGTAATTGAATTTATTTTTTTCTGTCATTTTTCTTTACCTTCTTCCCATAAAATATTCCCCATAGAAAACATCCAACACCTAGAAACAATAAAAAAATTGTTAATTCTGACATGTTTGTTTCCTCCTATTCTAGTGGGTTCACGGAAGAAAGTTGAGCTAAAGAAGCACTACATCACTGTTTAGAAACAAATAAACAATAATAGATTTTCTTTATTTCATAGGTTTCTTCACATAAACCCTGTCGACTTCGACCCTGACTACTGTCGTCCATTTGTTTCCATCTCCTTTTTCCCTTTTGTTATTTAAATAGATTTAAACATCAAAAAACCTCTCGCAAAAAACTCGACGAGAGGTTTTGAAGTCATCACTAAATAAGACATTCATATGTATAAGATCCCATCGTTGAGTTTTAGCACTATACAACGTAAAAGCAATTGCTTTAGCTACGTTAAGAAGAACCTTAGATCGGTAATTCCTGTTATACCCATTGGCGTCTCTCGACATTTTTGGGCAGCAGCCTGTGTTTGTATAGGAGCCTCACCTAACAAATCTATTTAATTATTAATACAAACGTACTATAAATCATTTTTAAATAACTGTCAACCACAAATTTCAAAAACTATACGTATTGTCTAATTTTATTTTCGTTAAAAGCACTGTCAATCAAGCCGCCACCTAAACACTCTTCACCATTATAAAAAACAACAGCTTGTCCTGGTGTAATGGCACGAACTGGTTCATCAAAAATAACTGTACCTGTTTTTTGATCGTCATTTAAAATAACAGTAACCCCTGTATCTTGTTGACGATAACGGAATTTAGCTGTACATTTAAATTCTTTTGGCATAGGTGTATTACTTGTAAAATGAATCTCACTTGCTTCTAAACTAGTAGCATATAAATGCTCATGGTGGAAACCTTGACCTACAAGTAATGTATTCGTTTCAAGTTCTTTTCCGACTACAAACCAAGGCTCACTTGCCTCACCTTGTCCACCGCCAATACCTAATCCTTGTCTTTGACCAATGGTATAGTACATTAGTCCAGCGTGATCACCCTTAACTTGACCATCAAGAGTCACCATTTTCCCCGGTTGAGCAGGTAAATATTTACCTAAGAATTCTTTGAAGTTTTTCTCACCAATAAAGCATACACCTGTAGAATCTTTTTTCTTAGCTGTTGCTAAATTAGCTCTTTCAGCAATGGCACGAACTTCGGATTTCTCCATATGTCCTAATGGAAACATCGTTTTTGCTAATTGCTCTTGAGATAATTGGCTTAAAAAGTAAGTTTGATCTTTATTGTTATCAACACCTCTTAGCATATGTACCGTACCATCTTCATCACGCTTAACTTGTGCGTAATGACCAGTAGCCACAAAATCAGCTCCTAAGTCCATAGCATAGTCTAAAAAGGCTTTAAATTTAATTTCTTTGTTACACATGACATCAGGATTAGGCGTTCTACCTAAACGGTATTCAGCTAAAAAGTATTCAAACACACGGTCCCAGTACTCTTTTTCAAAATTGACAGAGTAATAAGGGACACCTATTTGGTTTGCTACTTTGGCAACATCCTTGTAGTCTTCTGTGGCTGTACAGACACCATTGTCATCTGTATCGTCCCAGTTTTTCATAAAAACACCGACTACGTCATATCCTTGCTCTTTTAATAAAAGTGCCGTTACAGAAGAATCCACTCCGCCACTCATTCCAACAACAACACGAATCTTACTGTTATCGTTCATTCAATCACCATCATTTCTTTAGATTCTGAAATCTAATACGATTTGAAGGTCGTAATTTTTCAGTGCCTCTATTATAAACATTTTTCCTTAGAAAATCACGCTTTTAATACTAAAAAAAATTTCTTATAAAAAATCTGAACTTAGAATAACATTTGGGAGAATAAAAAACTTAATATTACTTGATTACCACTTTGGACATACGACAAATTTTTAAATTTGCGCCATCACATAATTCGTTCAGATATTATAGAATCAACATCCTGAACATATGGAGCTATGATTGTACTTATAATAACTAAAAATAAACATTTCATTTGGCGCCAAATCACTTTAATAAACAAAAAGAGTTGCTATTTCGTTAAAAATAGCAACCAATTCAGATTTAAATCAATCATTTTTTTATAATAACAGACGTTCAGCTCTTGCGAATACTAGATTTCTTATATTTGAACTGCTTTGAACAAAGTGATTTCATGCCAAATATGGCGCAAATTTAAAAATTTGTCGTATGTCACTTTCTACTCTTTTAATCTTCATCATCATCTAATTGATCAAGAATATATTCAACAATCGTAAACACAATTGCAATCAATAATAAAGCAACTGGACTGATTAAGATTGAATCAAATAATTGATCGGTGACAAACATTGCTAGTAAGACTCTCAAAAAGTTCATCCAATAAGTGTTATTCCACTTACTGACTAATACTTCTAATAGGTTATCCATAATAAATTCGATAAATAAGTAAACTAGTAAAAATAGGAATAAAGACAAATTATTCTTGTATTCCACACCTACTAATTTAAATAACCCTAATGTCGCTAAAATAATTCCTCCTAGAGGAACGATGGTAAATAGTATAACTGCGAGTTGTGTTTTCATTTAACAAAAATCTCCCATAATTTTTCAATAACTTATTATATCAGTCCAATAAAAAATGACCTAGAAAAAAGACCAGATCACTAAATTATTTCTATTTTCAACTCATCCATCAATGGCAGAATTACCTTAACTAACACAAAAAGGCGTTAATAGTTTGATAGCCATTAACGCTTTTTGTATCATCTTTAAGTACTTTCTTGAGGTACTTTTAGCTTTATAGATAGCACACTTCCTAAAAAATAAAGTAATGCAAAAACAATTAGTACAAATTCGCCTCCAAAACTTTGGAATAAGAAAGTGATTAATGCAGATAAAGGTCCAAAGGTTGAAATACCCATATGCGTACACTATAAATGCCACTAATAATAGATAGTTTCATGGGTACTTATACGTCACAAAAGCCATAAGTAAACACGATATAGTTGCTGATAATGATAAAAACAACTGGTCTTTTGCTTATTTTCATCTACTAATTGTGATAAAATGAACATATAACATTAAAAAGGAGTGAGAGATATGTCTAGTATTCAGCATTTTTCAGTTGATGACTTAATAAGTGATAACCCAATTTTTTCAAATTTCCGATCAATTATAGAAACAGCCTTTTATGGAAATAATGTAACTCCTGTTTCAACTATTTCAGAGGCATATGAATTAGCTTACCAGTCTCCTGGCACCATTGTAACTGACATTCCAATCCTTCAAGCAGCAGAGCTTCATTTACCTCCTGAATCAAAAGTATTAGTTTTTAATGATGGTCAAATTGTTGGTCGAACTGCTGCAGCTCGAAAAATAATTGGTCAACCAAATGTAGACCCTACTTACTACAGCGGCATTTTACGTGAAGCTATCTTTAATAGTCGAAATCAATCCTTTTATCAAGGAAATGTAGTTGTTGGTCTAGCTAGTGACTTCATGATTGCTGTACATCTCTTAATTCCAGCTGGTTTTGAAAACAATTTGTATTCCTATTTACTCAATTTTCAACTAATGGATGCCCTTCAAAGTGACATCTATCAACAGTCTCAAGCTTATGACGAGGGTGATTTATTTATCTATTCAGATCCTGAATGGTCGCATCCAGATTTCCCTTATGGTTTAACTCTTTTTGATCCAGAACATAATGTCGCAGCTGTTTTAGGTCTACGCTATTTTGGTGAACTAAAAAAAGCCACACTAACGTTAGCATGGGCAGTAGCACATCGAAATGGTTTTGTCGCCTGTCATGGTGGTATGAAGCAATATATCTTACCTCAATCCCAACATACTATGGCTGTTTTTGGACTTTCCGGCTCAGGTAAATCAACCATTACCCTTTCCAACCATCATAACCAGCAAGAAACCAAAATTCTACATGATGATGCTTTTATCATTAGCAAAACAGATGGTTCCTCAATTGCCCTTGAGCCTAGTTATTTTGACAAAACACAAGATTATCCTATGAAAGATGACAGTATTAAATATTTTTTAACCTGCCAAAACGTCGGCGTTACATTGAATAATAACAATGAAAAAGTATTACTCACAGAAGATATACGAAATAATAATGGACGAGCAATCAAATCCCATTTCACAGTACCAAATCGTTTAAATCAATTTAATCAAGCAATTGATAGTATTTGTTGGATTATGAAAGATGAAAGCTTGCCGCCTATCCTCAAAATAAAGGACCCTATTTTAGCGACCGTTTTTGGATTAACATTAGCTACAAAACGGACGAGTGCTGAAAATATTGTCTCAGGAATTGATAAAGATGCACTTGTTATCGAACCTTTTGCCAATCCTTTTAGATGTTTTCCTCTTAGTGAGGATTATGAAGATTTCAAAACGCTTTTTAATAAAGAAAATATGGCTTGCTACCTGTTAAATACTGGCTATTTTAATGGGCAGAAAGTAACCCCTGAGATAACACTAAATTCAATAGAAGACATTGTAAATGAGACATCTCAATTTGAACCTTTTGGTACATTTGAAGATATTTCCTTTTTACCCATTGAAGGATTTTCACCTGACTTCTCTAACCCAGCTTATCTTGAGTTATTAAGAAACAGTTTTGAAAATCGTCTACTCTTTTTAAAAGAAATGGATTTTCTAATGGATGGCTATAACTCATTACCACAAGAAACAGTTGATACCATTCAAAGTCTTATTAACGAGCTTAAGTAAATATGGTTTTATCCTTTTGATGTGGACTATTTTTTGTTCACATCTTTTTTATTAAAAAAACTGCTATCTCTTAAGAAATAGCAGCAAAATAAACAATTTATTAATTTTCAACAATCACTTTAACTCATCCATCAATGGCACTATTACCTTATCTAATTCGCTCGTCCATTTTTTAGTCATTAAAGAGTTATACTTTAATGGCTTTACGTCAGGATGACTGACTTGATACTCTTTCATACGTCGACTTTTAGCAACTTTACTAATATTGGGGATTGATGTCATTCCGATTTCATATTGCATAGCTGACGTATGTAATTCTTCTTCAGATAAGCACCATTCAGTTGCAAACTGTTCAACTGCTCGATTTTTCTCATTTGTAAAAAATGCTCGTTTCACCACAAAAATGTCTTCGTCTGAATCAATAATTTCTTCATCGATACTGTTTAAAATTAATCGATAGACTTCTTTGACTGATTCTTCTTTATTCATTTTATTTAAAGCTTGTTCAATTTCTTCTCGAGTATCCTGATTATTCGCTGAGTAATTACCTAATAGTTGGTTAATGTAAGCTGAATCAATGTCATAGAGTTTTGTACTATTATTACTAAAAAATTCTAAGTCTGAAAAATCAAAATCTGGACCTGGCTCCAAACCTTTTAAAGAGCCCTTCACCGTTTCATATCTTGCCTGTTCTTCTTTAACAAGATTCACATCATAATAGCCACCTGGAGTTGCTTGTTCTAACTCATCATTGTATTCATCATACGTCACAAGAGCGCCAAAAGCATTACTTAAGGCTTGATATGATTTAACGTACTCCACTCTCTCCTCAACCTTATCATGCTCATCTACACCTTCAGGATATTGGACTAATAACTCTTGAAAGGTGTCATATGTATCAAAAAATTTCTGTCTCGATTCTTCATAGCTTGGATAAATTAGATTATTACTTTCCTTTTTATGAGAATATAATAATGTTGCTTCTTTGACATTTTTTTCCATAATAGCTGGGTACCTAAACGTCATAATTAATCCTTTAGATTTATCTGGATACGTTCGATTCGTTCTTGAGAATGCTTGAATTAAATTGGCATAACTCATGGTTCTGTCCACGTATAACGTTTGAACAGTGGGTGCATCAAATCCTGTTAACAAACGATCCACAACAATCACTAAATCAATGTGTTCACCAAATTTTTTGAACTCACCTTTTTTACGGGCCAAACGATTATTAATGTCCCCATTATAGCGCTCAATATCATTTAATTCCCAAGAGGTCCCATAATAATCATTAAAGTCTTGAATGATTTGTTTCATTTCCTCATTGCCAAGACTTGAGTTCTCTTCGTTTTCTTGCATCGAATAGGTGATTGCAATACGCGGGAAATCAGGGTCAGACATAGTGCGACCTATTCTGAGATAGTTTTTACCATAAATTTTTTCAAGCCAGTTCGCTTCACTTGTCATCTCTTTAATTAACTTGTAATACTGTTTAGCCATGGCAATCGAATTAGTTGTCAGTATCGCTGATTTTTGCGGTAAACCATTTTTGAATTCAAATTTATTATAAGCATCATTTGGTTTAAAAATCATCTTGATAACTTCTGTGATGTGTTCCTTATTTTCGTAAGCTCTAGCATTTAAATAGCTTTCTTTTTCTACTTGAGACATCTGCGTAATTTTTTTATTTATTTCATCTTCATCTTTCGAAGAATTTTGTTTTTTTAATTGCTTGAAAACTGCTCCCTCTAAGCTATCATCACCAATCGTATCTCGATGCTCCACTTGAAAGCCTAAAACAGCTTCATCTTCTAAAGCATTTTTTATCGTGTAGGTGTGTAAACATGGCCCATACTGATCATCAGTAGTTCTAGCTAGTAAACCTTTTGCTTGTTTTTTGTTTTCTTCAAAAATAGGAGTTCCTGTAAAACCAAACCAAGTAGAATTAGGAAAATAATCTTTTATTCCTTCCATACCTTCTGAGCTGACTGCACGGTGACACTCATCTACTACAAAAACAATGTGCTGACCTTTTAGTTTTTCAAAACGTTTAGTTCCCTTTTCAGCTTCGATTTTTTCTGCATAACGAATAGCTGAATCTAATTTTTGTCTCGTGGTAATAATCACTGTATTACTGTTGGTATCTGAGAGTAACGCTTTACTCAATTCTCTTGATGAGTCTGTACCAATAATCAAGCTATTACTTTTCCCATCTCCTGAAGAAATCCCCGTATTATACTCTGAGGCAAATTTTGTAAATTCACCTGTTGTTTGACTATCCAAATCTTTTCTATCAATCAGCATAATCGTTCGATCGATTCCTGATTTTCTAGCTAATAGCTTAGTGGAGACAAAACTTGTTAAGGTCTTCCCGCTACCTGTAGCATGCCAAACATAGCCTGATTGATGCTTCATAGCTGATGTATATAAAGACTCAATGGCATGAATTTGATAAGGATGTAGCACCATTAAAACTTGATTATCTTGCTCTTCACTAACAATTGTGTAATCGGCAATCAAGCGGTGAGCATCTGGTATATTTAGCATTTGCTTTGAAAATTCATAAATATCATCTACTTTTTTATTATCTTTTGTTCGCCAACTGAAAAGAAACTTTTTATGTAATTTAGCTGGTAAAGCATTAGCAAAATAACGAGTTGTCTTCTCATTGGATATCACGAATAACTGTAACGTAGAGAAAATATTATTACGAAACATTCCTTCTTCAGCATATTTTTTAATCTGATTAAAGGCTTGAAACACACCATCTTTAGCACTTACTTTTTTCAGTTCAATCTGAACAATTGGTAAGCCATTAATTAATAAGGTCACATCAAAACGACTCTTAATGCCACTTTGAGTCGTAGCAATTTGATGCACTACTTCATAACTAGAAAAACCGCCTGTATAGTCTCTTGTAAACATCTCTAAAGAAATTTGACCTAAATCGTTATCCCTATCAATGGTTACTCTAGCAATTCCGTTTTCTCCTTTTAACCACTTAGCAGCAGAAAAAGGTGTTCTAGTGCGACTTAGTAGAGCCACTTTAATTTTTTCAAATTCAAAATCAGTCAGGGGAACATCATTTAATTCAGCTACATTATTTTGGCTAATTTTTTGACGAAGGTTCTTCCATAAATCTTCCTCTGATTTCAAATCAGGTCTAAATGACCACTGATTATGCCCTTCTCCTAAAACATGAATCAGTCTTTTCTCAACTTCCAACTCATCTAATCCAAACTCCACCTCACCAACCACCTTTTATCGATTATTTCTGTCTATTTACTATTATAAGTAAAACATGTGATTTTATTATAACATTCTATTTTGAAAACAAATGAAAAGCTTGTAAAAAGATTTAAGAAATGGGGAAAAAAGGGTGGTTAGAACTCGGTAACTGATACTTATGGTTTATTGGGAACAGCGTAAGTTGG
>NZ_JAFLVX010000021.1:0-279 GCF_017316185.1 Candidatus Vagococcus giribetii
TTATTTTTTGTTGTTATTTTTTCGTTTTAATTTTGTGAAAAATCGTTTTAACATTGTTTGTAACCGTTTAATTCATTGGTTTTTTAGATAAATTAAATCTCGTTTATTTTCGTTAAACGCTCATTAATACAAAATTTTATAATACTATTCAACTGTTTCCAATAGAGTTGAATAGTTCAGATAAAATCACCTTTAGACAATTTATAAACTAAAGCAACAAAATAATTAAACTATCATTCACGGCATATTGTTTTCTGAGGTTAACATAATTAAATGTTA
>NZ_JAFLVX010000021.1:379-94182 GCF_017316185.1 Candidatus Vagococcus giribetii
GGAGTCAAAATATCCACTTTGTGAATTCTTCTACTTCTCAACACCAAAAGATCACTCTCACATAGCAATAAATTATGTTTTTCCAAAAAATAGCGACCTCCAAGAGTTAGATTTTTTGTCTAACATCTGGGAGACGCTACAATATAGTATAGTGAATCTTTTAAAATTAAAATCCCGTTTAAATCAGTGTATATCTATATATCATTAAATTGTTTCCAAAACATACAAAATAAGTTGCCTCTCAGATTAAACAATCCAGGAGACAACTTATTTTTATTTTTCTTTCACACTTTTAGCCATTGGCCATTTATCAAAGAATGTATTCATAAAGACCATCGGTAACATGAAGACAAATTGTCCCCCTAAAATACCTAACATCGGATGACCTAATCCTAAGTCGTTCGCTCCAAATGGCCAGATATGTAAGTACTTGATCCAAAGAATACCTAATATTGAACCCACTGTTAGTACCACAGCAAATTGAATCAAGATGCGTTTAAGAGCTGATGGCATAACGGTTTGATTTGGGTAATCATCAAAATGATGATGCCAAGCTAACATCACATTAATAATCGTTAAAGTAAATGATGCCACTGCTAAATCTGCTGGTAAACCAACTGATTCTGCTAAAGGTGTTAATAGGTTTCTTAAGATTGGTAAGAAGGTGAAGGCTCCTGCTAAGGCAATCCCTAAACCAACTAAACCAGACCATGGTTGTTTCGTTGTGACTAATTTTTGTGGGTAGCCTTCCCCACCTTCTGCTGGAATTAAGAAGAAGAAGATAAACAATTGACACCAAGCAAGTGCTGTTGACCAATCACCAAATGGTTGTTTCGTAATTGTCACTCCATCAATTTGTAACGTAAAGAAGCTTGGTACAATAAAGAATATCCATACTAGTAAGGCAATGAAAAGCCCTAAAAATAGAGTACCAAAACTCACTGACCAATCGTCTTTCCCATGTTTACTGAATGGGTAGCGACCAAATAAACTTGTCAATGGAATTTGAGCTAGGATTACTGCTAAGGTGAAGAAGTTAATAGCTGCCCACCCTTTGATAGCTAGTAACGCTTGTGTGTCATCAACTGGACGGAATAAAACTTGCCAGCTAAACGGCTCCCACCATAATCCTAAGGCAGAAACAAAAATCGCAAACGCCACAAAACCAGTTACTAAAGCCATTCCTGTATAGCGAAGACCTGTAATAGGTTGTTTCGTTGTCTTTTTATTTTTTCCGTAGTTACCTAAACTAAGGGTAAACCAAACCCATGTTGAAATGACCATCCAAAAGAAGCTACCTTCTACAGATTCTTTTAAAAAGTGCCCTTGAACCTCAGGACTTAAACCTGCTACAGTACTTCCTCCAACTAACAACATAATTCCTTTAAAAATATTAGACCAGATTACCCAAAAAACTGAGGCAACGACAACTAGTAACGCAATTGTTGCTAATCCACTTAACACAGGATGTTTTATTCTTTTTTTCATGACAAATTTTTCCATAATCGTCTCCCTTTTCTAAAGTTGATTGACTCCCTCATATCAACTTCATCATTCTAAAAAACATATTTTATCTAAATAATTTCGATTCGAATTTGCGCAAATTATAAGTTTACTTTAGCTTGACAGGTAAGCGATTACAACTTAGTTATTTTAAGAGAGAGTATTATAAAAATTAATAGAAATCGGGAAATCCTTGATAGAAATAGAAAAAGACACCTTTTTTTGATTCAAAAGTGTCTTCTTGCTAATTTAGCTATTGCTTATTTTATTTTTTATAGTTTTGGTAAAGAAATGTGGCGGTATTCTGTCAAAATATCCTCATGAATTTGAGCAACAGAGCGGATATTACTAATGTTACCAAGGATTTGACCTGCCATTAGTGAGCCATTTTCCACGTCCCCTTCAACGACTGCTTTGCGTAAAGAACCCATAGTTAATTTTTCTAATTCTTCACGTGGTACTTCATGACTTTCCATCTCTAAGTATTTCGTTGTCATGGTGTTTCTGATAGTTCGAACAGGAGCTCCATTCTTACGTCCCGTTACAACAGTTGACGTTTCAATCGATTCAACTACTTTTTCTTTAAAGCTATCAGGAATTGGACATTCTGTTGATGCTAAGTACACAGTTCCCATTTGAACGCCTTCAGCGCCTAAAGCAAGCGCCGCAGCTAAGCCTCGACCATCTGAGAATCCACCTGCTGCCATCACTGGAATCGATACGGCTTTTGTGACTGCTGCGATTAACGGCATAGTCGCTACTTCTCCAATATGTCCTCCCGCTTCTGTTCCTTCTGCTACAACAGCATCGGCACCTAAATCTTCCATTTTTTTAGCCAATTTAGCGCTTGGTACCACAGGAATGACAATGACACCAGCTTCTTTCAAACCTGGCATATATTTTTTAGGTGTTCCTGCACCAGTTGTGATTATCTTCACATTAGATTCGATAATAACATCGACGATTTCGTCGCAATTAGTCATCATTAGCATCACATTTACAGCAAATGGTTTTTTAGTGATTGCTCTTGTCTTATTGATTTCTTCTCTTAGTTGATCAGCTGTCATACCACCTGAGGCAATAATCCCCAAACCACCTGCTTCTGAGACTGCTCTAGCTAATTGAGATGTTGAAATTTGAGCCATAGCCCCTTGAAAAATGGGATACTCAATTCCTAATAAATCCGTGATTCTTGTCATATTAGTTCCTCTTTTCTTAATATAAGAGCTAGAGAGAAAAACTCTCTCTACCTCTTTAGTTTATCATAATTTATTTTTGAACGCTTTTTGCCATGGGCCATTTATCAAAGAAGGTATTCATAAACAGCATTGGCATCATATAGACAAATTGACCACCCATAATGCCTAACATTGGATGACCTAACCCTAAATCATTACCTCCAAATGGCCAAAGTCCTACATATTTAATCCAAAGAACACCTAGTATAGCTCCTATAACAATCACAATACCTAATTGAGCTAACACTCGACCAGCCACTGAAGGAACCAACTCTTTGTTTGGATAATCATCAAAATGATGATGCCAAGTCAGAAGCACATTGATGATTGTTAACACAAAAGAAGCTACGGCTAAATCAGGAGCAATTTGCACTGATTCTGCTAAAGGTGTCAAAACACTTCTTAAAACAGGTAATAATAAAAAGGCTAGCCCTGCCGCAATCCCTAAACCAATTAATCCTGAGTATGGTTGTTTACTAGTGATTAGTTTTTGAGGGTAACCTTCTCCACCTTCTGCTGGAATTAAGAAGAAAAAGATGAATAGCTGACACCAAGCTAAAGCTGTCGGCCAAGCACCAAAGGGTTGAGTAGTGACTGCTACACCTTCAGTTTGTAGCGAAATGAAACTTGGTACAATAAACGTAATCCAATTAAATAAAGCTAAAAATAAACCTAATGATAGCGTACCAAAGGCGACAGACCACGGTTCTTTACTATGCTTACTAAATGGGTATTTACCAAATAGACTAGCTAGTGGAATCTGAGCCAAAATAACGGATAAAGCAAAGAAATTAATTGCTGACCAACCCTTAATAGCCAAATGCGCTTGGGCTTCATCTACTGGTCTAAACAACACTTGCCAACTGAAAGGCTCCCACCAAATACCTAAAAAAGTAACGAACAGAGCAAAACCAACAATTCCTGATAGAAAAGCTAATCCTGTGTAACGCAAACCTGCTTGAGGTTGCTTAGTTGTTTTAGTATATTTTCCGTAATTCCCCATGTTTAAGGTAAACCATACCCACGTTGAAATCACAATCCAGAAAAAAGTTCCTTCAACAGATTCTTTCAAAAAGTGTCCTTGTACTTCTGGACTCAGACTAGAGATAGCACTACCTCCAATGGCTAGAATAATCATCTTCCAAATGTTTGACCATAGAATCCAACCGATAGACGCGACTAAAACAATCACAACAACAGATAACAAACCACTTAATAAAGGATGCTTAATCCTTTTTTTCATGACAAATTCACTCATAACCTTCTCCCTTTTCTCACCATAATGGAGAGGTTAACTAGGTCAACCTCTCGTTAACCTAGTTACTATAGAGCCATTTCTTTCACTGTATCAGAGACAATCACAGTAGCTTCTGTTTTGTCTAATACCTCTTCAACACTCACTCCTGGAGCAGTTTCTGTTAATAAAAGACCACCTTCAACAACCTCAAACACAGCCATGTTGGTAATGATTAAATCTACGACACCTGCTGCTGATAAAGGTAAGGTACAACGTTTCAAGACTTTAGAATTTCCTTTTTTATCAGTTTGTTGCAGAGATACCACTACTTTTTTAGCACCTACTAATAAATCCATCGCGCCGCCCATACCTGGAGCTAAGACTCCTGGGATTAGCCAGTTAGCAATATCACCATTTTCTGCAACTTCTAAAGCGCCTAAAACTGTCATGTCCACGTGTCCACCACGAATAATCGCAAATGAAGTCATCATATCAAATGTTGAAGCACCAGGTAGTAACGTAATCGGTGCGCCACCTGAATTACCTAAATCCGGATCTGACGTCTCAGCTGTAGGTGTTCCACCAAAACTAAGCGCTCCATTTTCGGCTTGTAAAAAGACGTTAACTCCTTCTGGAATGTAGTTAGCTGCGGCATTTGGAATCCCAAAACCTAAGTTAACTACTGAATCATTCGTAAATTCTTGTGCAATTCTTCTTGAGATAATTTCTTTTGGGCTCATTATTCTACCTCCACTTTTAATTGATTTGTACTTGCCCATAACTCGTTAAAGTAAGCTTTTGATTCTTCAAACGTGTCACCTTGAACAATATAATCAACTAATGGACCAGGTACTTCCACTTCATCAGGAGCAATTTCCCCTACTTCTACAATTTCATTCACTTCAGCAATAACTATTTTGGCAGCTAGAGCCATTTGTAAAATAGCTGATTTGCTTGTGCCACGAGCTAAAATGTTTCCTTGTTTGTCAGCTTTAAAGCCACGAATCAAGGCATAATCTGCTTTAAGCGGTGTATAGAGTAAATATTTTTTACCTTCTACTTCAATCACTTCATGCTCTTCTTCTTGTTGCGTTCCAACTCCAACAGGTGTCACAACTGCGCCAAGTCCAGCACCACCAGCGTGAATACGCTCTGCTAAAGTCCCCATTGGGCAAAATTCAATCTCAATTTCATTGTTTAAGTATTGGCGACTTAATTCTTTAGAGGTACCTACGTGAGCTCCAATGTATTTTTTGATTTGTTTGTTTAAAAACAATTCTTCCACATCGTGAACTTTACCTGGATAAGAAGCTACTGACATAATCAACGTTAAACCATCAATGGTTTTATTTTGTGCTAACTTCTCAATCAAACAAATTGGAGTACTTACTCCTAAAAATCCTGAAATCATCATACTTGAATTTGGTTTAATTAACGCAATCGCTTCTTCAACTGTCTTAATCTTATTCATGGTAATCTCCTATCTGCTTTCGAATTTTGCTTTTCTTTTTTCAACAAAGGCATACATACCTTCTTTTTGATCTTCTGTTGAGAACAAAGCACCAAATGAGGTCACTTCATAATCAAGTCCTTGACCAATCGTCATGTTGATACCTTCATTCATAACTTTTTTACCCATCTCTACAGCTAGTGGTGCTTGTGCAGCGATTTTTTTGGCTAATGAAAGAGTCGTTGTCATTAACTCTTCTTGTTCAACAATAGTATTCACTAAACCAATTCGCTCAGCTTCTTCAGCCGAAATAACTTTACCTGAGAAGATTAATTCTTTGGCCTTTGCCATACCTACTGTACGAGCCAAACGTTGTGTCCCACCAAAGCCAGGAATAATTCCTAAACCAACTTCTGGTTGACCAAACTTAGCATTATAGGACGCAATACGAATGTCAGCTGATAAAGCTAACTCACAGCCGCCACCTAAGGCAAAGCCATTTACTGCAGCGATTACAGGAATACGGAAGTTCTCAATCTTTTTGAATACTCGGTTGCCTTTTTCAGAGAAACGACAAGCTTCCATAGTTCCCATATCAGACATTTCTGTAATGTCAGCTCCTGCTACAAAAGATTTTTCTCCGCTACCAGTGATAACCAATACATGAATATCATCTGTTTCAATTTTTTCTAAGAGAATGTCTAACGCTTCTAGTACTTCTGAATTTAGCGCATTTAATGATTTAGGGCGATTAATAGTTAATAACCCAACTTTTTCTTCTTTTTTGTAATCAACACAAGATAATGTAGTCATTGAACAACTCTCCTTTTAGTTATAATCAAAGAATCCTTTACCTGTTTTTCTACCTAACCAACCTGCTTCAAAGTATTTTTGAATCAGTGGTGATACACGGTATTTAGGATCTTTAAAGCCTTCATATAGGACATTCATAATTGCTGCCACAACATCTAAACCTATCAAATCACCTAATGCAAGTGGTCCTAATGGGTGATTTGCTCCTAATTTCATGGCTTGGTCGATTTCTTCTGCTGTTGCCACATTTTCCCCTAATACAAATGACGCTTCATTAATCATTGGAATTAAGATACGGTTAACCACAAAACCAAATGAATCCCTTACTTCTACACCTGTTTTGCCAATGGCTGTTGTTAACTCTTTAATGGTTGCTTGTGTCTCTTCTGATGTTGTCAAACCTGAGATAACTTCTACTAATTTCATCACTGGAGCTGGATTGAAAAAGTGCATACCAATCACTTTATCTGGTCGTTTTGTAGCTAATGCAATCTCAGTAATTGATAAAGAAGACGTATTAGTTGCTAAAATAGTATGAGCTGGAGCCATTTCATCAAGTTGTTTGAAAATAGATAACTTAATGTCTTTTCTTTCAGTAGCTGCTTCAATCACCAAATCAACTTCCTTAGCTGATTCATAAGTTGTTGAAGGTAAAATACGACTCATAATGTCTTCTTTTTGTCCTTCTGTTAGACGTTCTTTTTTGACTTGAGAAGCTAATTGTTTATCGATTTTTGCGATATTTCCCATTAAAATTTCTTCTGAAATATCATTTAAATACACTTCTTTTCCAGCTTTAGCAAAGACTTGAGCAATCCCTGCCCCCATTTGTCCAGATCCTACTACCATTACTTTATTAATTGACATGAAACACACTCCCACTTTTTATTTTTTTATCTTTCAACGATTAAGGAAACCCCTTGACCGCCACCAATACATAAAGTTGCCAACCCATGATGAGCATCTCTTTTTAGCATTTCATGGATTAATGTGACTAGGACACGAGCCCCACTAGCACCAATTGGGTGACCTAACGCAATTGCTCCACCGTTAACATTGACTATTTCAGGGTCAATTTGTAGTTCATTTACCACGCAAAGAGCTTGAGCTGCGAAAGCTTCATTAGCTTCCACTAAATCTAAATCGGCCACTGTCATGCCTGCTTTTTCTAAGGCTTTTTTGGTAGCAGGTATTGGACCAGTCCCCATTACAAGAGGATCTACACCTGATGTGGCATGAGCTTTAATGCTAACTAGAGGCTCTAATCCTAAAGCGTCTGCTTTTTCTTTACTCATCACAATTAAAATTGCCGCACCATCATTTAACCCTGAAGCATTTCCTGCTGTGACTGTTCCATCCTTTTTAAAGGCTGGACGTAATTTAGCCATGTTTTCAACAGTTGCACCAAATCTTGGATGCTCATCGATTTCTACGACAACGTCCTCTTTTCTCTTTTGAGGAACATTAATTGGAATAATCTCTTCTTTGAAACGACCACTTTTTATTGCCGCTTCTGCTTTATTTTGACTTTGGACAGCCAACTTATCTTGCGCTTCTCTCTCAATATGATAGGCATCACTGATATTTTCAGCTGTGATTCCCATATGAATGTCATGGAAACTATCTGTTAATCCATCTTTTATCATCGTGTCAACGATTTGACCGTTTCCCATTTTGCCACCCCAACGGTAATCATCTAATACAAAAGCAGCTTGACTCATGTTTTCTGTTCCACCAGCAACTACTACCTCATTATCCCCACTGATAATCGTTTGAGCTGCTAACATCACACTTCTTAAGCCTGAGCCACACACTTGATTAATCGTTAACGCTGGTACTTCTTTTGGAATACCTGCTGCAATAGATACCTGTCTAGCAACATTCTGACCCTTACCTGCATTTAGTACATTTCCTAGAATAACCTCGTCGACTTCTTCTGGAGATAGGTTTAATTTAGATAATGATTCAATAATGACTTCTGCTCCTAAATCCACTGCGGAAACGTCTTTAAATGCCCCACCAAATGAACCAATTGCTGTTCTTAATGCTGATACAATGACAACTTCTTTCATAACGATCTAACACCTTCCAATTTCT
Organism: Candidatus Vagococcus giribetii; assembly: GCF_017316185.1. Classification (GTDB taxonomy): domain Bacteria; phylum Bacillota; class Bacilli; order Lactobacillales; family Vagococcaceae; genus Vagococcus; species Vagococcus giribetii. The sequence continues at coordinate 8,718 of NZ_JAFLVX010000021.1, forward strand.
TATCATTTATTGGTTTTTGTTATTTGCGCAAATCACACTCTTAATGTAACTCCTGAAGTAACCGTTTACAATTTAATAAAATTTAAGATTCTCTTTAATAAAATTAATTGTTCGGTTTCTAGCTTTATATCTCTTTTAAGATAAATTAAAAAAGAAAAAACAGAACAATCCGCTCTATTTTTTCTTTTCAGTCTCTTTTAACTATTATAATTTCACAAATTATTTTTAGCCGAATCTATAACATTGGCTTACGATTAGCAAAACACGTTAAAATAGCTCCTTTAACATAACGCTCTAAACTTTCGTAATTTTCTTTAACAGGACGCGTCAACAAAATCTCAAAAGGTATAGGTTCTTTAAAGGGAACCATCACCACCTCTGGACATAGCTGATATTTGATTGGAGAAGGTAGTAAAGCTATTGCGTTTGATTCTTTCGTGACAGCCATGAGAAAGTCCCAAGAAGAAGAGGTAAACTTCATCTCTTTAGTGATACCTTCACTTCTTAAACGATCAATAATCAATTTATTAGATGAAAAATCTCGATTGAACGTGGCTAAAGGATACTCTTCAATCTCTTGCCAATCAATGGCTTTTTTATGAGCCAAAGGATGGTAGGCGCTCATGAATGCCCCAATTTCGTCTACAATTAAGGTAAATTCTTCAAATTTTTCTTTGTTTAGATATGTGGGATGGATTAATACAGCTAAATCCAATTCACCTTGTAAAAGTAATTGATGTAATTTATGTGCCCCTGCTTCTACAATTTCAATTTTTACCTCATCATTTTTGACAATAAACTTCGTGAAAAAAGTTGTAAAATATATCCTTAAAATCAAAGACGGAATTCCAATTCGAATGGTTCCTTTCTTTTTTAGGGATTCCCTACGAATCATTTCATGCATTTCAAAATGTAATTTGCTTACCTTTAGGGCATAAGCATAATACTTTTCACCACTTGGGGTTAATTCTTTTAAGCGACCGTTTTTACGATAGAATAACTCAATGTCTTCTGATTTTTCAAAGTTTGAAATCAATTGGCTAAGCGAGGACTGGGATACGTTGGCTTTTTTAGCAGCTAACGTTAGGTTGCCGCCAGCTTCTACTATCTTGATAAAATAATCTAATTGATAAATATCCATAATGAGCCTCCTAAAGTATATGTTACTCTTAATCTTACTATAGATACACTCACATAGACGGGGGTTTATTAGGAAGAATCCTATTACTATTATTAATAACAAAAAACTCTAAGTATGTGGCCTATTCACCACTACTTAGAGTTTTTATTAGTTGTTATGAAATTCTTCAAGAATCTGGCGCACTTCTGTCGTTGACTTTGTATTCATAAGTTTCACTCGTAAATCACTAGCTCCGGGGAAACCTTTGACATAAATCTTAAAGAAACGATGTAAGCCCACAATTGAGCGTGGTACTAACTCACCATACTTATCTTGCAAATCAATTTGTTTATGAAGAAGTCCGAGTAACTCTTCTGACGTATGTTCTCTAGGCTCTTTTTCGAAACAATAAGGATTTTTAAACACGCCTCGGCCAATCATAATGCCATCCACGCCGTACTCCTCGGCTAATTTCAAGCCCATCTCACGGTCTAATATATCCCCATTAATCGTGATTAATGTTTGTGGGGCTACTTTGTCACGAATGGCAATAACTTGAGGAATTAAGTCCCAGTGTGCTTCCACTTTACTCATCTCTTCTCGTGTTCTTAGGTGAATCGATAAGTTAGCAATATCTTGTTTTAGGACATGAGTCAACCAGTCTTCCATCTCACCTAGTTCTTTAAAACCAAGACGCGTTTTCACACTAACAGGGATTCCTCCAGCTTTAGCTGCTTGTATTAACTCTGCAGCTACTTCAGGACGTAAGATCAAGCCGCTTCCTTTACCTCGGTCTGCCACGTTAGGTACCGGACATCCCATATTAATATCGATTCCTTTAAAGCCCATCTCAGCCATACCAAGACTCATCTCACGGAAGAAATCTGGATTATCTCCCCAAATATGAGCCACAATAGGTTGCTCGTCTTCTGTAAAAACTAAACGCCCACGAACGCTATCACGACCATCAGGATGGCAATAACTGTCTGAGTTGGTAAACTCCGTAAAAAACACATCCGGAGCTCCTGCTTCTTTTACAACGTGACGAAATACGACATCAGTCACGTCTTCCATTGGTGCTAATACAAAAAAAGGCTTTGGCAAATCAGCCCAAAAATTTTCAGTCATTATCTATACTCCGTTTCTCTTAAAACTGATTTTCTTTGCTTATTATACTCATAAATCTAATAAGAATCAAAAAGAAGTTCTTGGGTATACCTTAGTTAATACTCTAATACAAACTCTTTGGCGTCTTTAATATCTTCTTTTTTATCTGCTAGCTCTTCTTTATCAATGACATTCATATAAAATAAAAAGGTATAGAATTTTTTCAATGTTGTTATTTGACGATTGAACTCATTATCTGATGTCACTATGCCATAATCTATCAACCAATAGAAATAAGACATTAAATCACTGCCATCTCTCAAAGGACTGTAAATGGCATCTCTAAATAAGAAATCCATAAAATATTGGATATTATTAGCATGTCTTCTAACTACTTTTTCAGACAAGCGCTCTTCTTTTTCTAAATAAGTGGTGAACCCTGCTATTAAATAGCCTGAGTGACTGAGGTACTCATTTTCTATCCTTAAAGGATTTAATTGATTGGTATTTACTTTTTCACTTCTTTCTTCCCACAAAGAAAAGTCATCCCATTTTTTATCAATTATAAATTTCCCTTCTAATGATAACTCTTCTTTCGGTTGTACTTGTTCCTCACCACTTAGCCAAGCCTGTAACTCTCGAATTGGAGAAATATGCTTAAGAGAAGAAACGGGTACCTCATTTAACCAAGAAGCTAGTTTACTTGCTTTTATAGACTGCCCCTCACTGTAAATATACCCCTCTAACATATAAATAAAATGATTAGATGTGCTTGTTACTTTTCTATTGTAACCAGTTGCTACCTCGACTTGTCCAAGTTGGTCAAGATACGGTTGTGTAAGCGAGGCTTTAAAACCATCTACTTTAAGTTGATTAGCTAAAGCCTCAACAATGAGTGTTTCTAAGTCTTTTTTTCTAGTAGCATTCACATCTGGTATTAAAATAGTATAGAGCGAAGCATCATTCATCAGTAATAACATTTTTTTACGATTCACATTAAAGTAATTAGCATGCCAACTATCTAGTGGGTTTTGATTAGAGCGTAATTTGGCTTCATTTATATCCTCAGACTGTTCTAAGTAGCTAAACAATGGTAAAGCTTTTTTAGTTGCATGAATAATCATTGACTATCACTCCTTTGATATTTTTATAATTCAATCAACTCATGAGGTAGACTAATCATGTTTTCAAAACCTGTCTCTGTCACAAGAATTTGGTCTTCAATCCGAATACCACCCCAACCTGGAATGTAGATACCTGGCTCAACTGCTACGACATGACCTGCTTCTAGTGTCCCTTCATTTTGAGCTGTTAGCATTGGTGTTTCATGTATGTACATACCAATACCGTGACCGATGTTGGCATAAATATACTTTTCATACGGTGTTCCTTTCACTGCTTGTAAAGAGGCTTCATGAACGTCTTTAATCTTAACTCCTGATTTTATCACACTTAGTGAGTCTTGAAGCATTTGTTTTTCAATCTCATAGACTTCTCGTTGCTGCTCTGTTGCTTTTCCAACAACGACTGTTCGAGTCATGTCAGATAAATAGCCATTAAACTGACAACCAAAGTCCATTAATAGTAAATCCCCGTACTCAACTGATTTCGATGAAGGTATTCCGTGTAATAAAGAGGTATTGGCACCAGAAATAATAATATTGCCATAAGGTTGTGGATCTGCACCTTCTTCTACCATATAAAGTGCTAATTTGGCCCCTAATTCTTTTTCAGTATCTCCCACTTTGATTTCTTTTAATAAACGAGTTAGCGCTCGACAAGAAATATCACAGGCATTACGCAAATATTGAATTTCTTGTGGGGTTTTAATTTCTCTAAAAGTTTCAATAATGTGTTTAGTTGGCACTAAGTCTGCTTTGACTGCTTCTTTAAACCCAGCGTATTCTTCAAAAACCACTTGGTCTGCTTCAAAGCCTATTCCCTTAAGGCCTTCTTTTGCAACAACAGACTGAAGAGCTGCTCCGTGACCTAAAGCTCGCCAATTAATAATCGTGTAATCAGACACTTCAATAGAAGCTTGCTCTGTGTATCTCGGATCCGTCAAGATATACTGATGGGTTAGCGTGACTAAAAGAGCAGAGTCCTCTCCCTTAAACCCACTAATATAGCGAATGTTTGGTGTTTTTTGAATAAAGAAGGCATCCAAATGATTCTTTTCAAGATAATCTCGTAATCTGTCAATAGATGTCATATTCAATCAAGCTCCTTAACGTTTTTTCTCATTATATCAAATAGACAACAAAAGCACTAAACACAAATCTAAAACGCAGATTGTGTTTAGTGCTTTTTTAATGGTTATTTCATATCAAATAATTGAGCGTTTTTTACGTCTTCAATGGTTTGTGTTCCTGCTAATTGCATTACACGTTTTAAATCTGTTTCAAAATATTCTAAAACAGATTTAACTCCTTTGTAACCACCTAAAGCTAAACCAAATAACACGGGACGACCAACAGCAATAATATCTGCTCCACTAGCTAGTGCTTTAAAGATATGCTCACCACGGCGAACACCACTGTCAAAGACGATTGGTACTTGACCAGCAACAGCTTTAGAAATAGCCTCTAGTGTTTCAAATGAACCTGGGGCGTTGTCTAATTGACGACCTCCGTGATTAGATACCCAAACGCCTGATGCGCCTGCACCAATAGCAAGTAAGGCATCTTCTGGTGTTTGAATCCCTTTAACAAATACAGGTAACCCTGAATACTCAGCAATAAATTTAACATCTGATGGTTCAATTTTTTGTTTTGATTGGGCATAGATATTATTAAGAGACATGTTCTCACCAGAACCCGTTAAGTAACGAGACACGATTGGCATACCAAATGGGTACACAAATTTATTTGTAATATCACGTTCACGGTTACCACTTAATGTGGCATCAGCTGTCAAAATAATCGCTGTTGCACCATCTTGTTTGGCTTCATCTAAGATGTTTTTATTCATCTCTTCATCTTTACTCATGTAGATTTGGAACCAACGAGGGTTACCATTTAAACCTTTGTCAATTTCTTCAAAAGTCGCACCTGAGTAAGCACTGATTGACATAATGGTTCCACCAAATTCAGAAATACCACGAGCAGTTCCTGCTTCTTTTGTCGCATGAGCTAAACCATGTGCTGCAATAGGTGCCATAATGAATGGTACTTTTAAGTCATGCTCAAAAATAGAAGTTGATGTATCTGGGTTTTCAACGTTTGCTAACACGCGAGGTAAGATTCCTTTTTTATCCCAAGCTGAATCATTTCTTTTTAAGGTAAATTCTTTACCAGAACCACCTGCCATGTAATCAAATCCACCTTTAGGAACAACATGACTTGCTGCTTCTTCTAAATGATAAGTACTAATAACTTCGATTTCTTGTTCCACTGTTGGTGCATCGTATTTTACTTGTTCGCTCATTTAAATAACCACCTTATTTAATATATTAGTTGACTAGAAAAACAAATTTGTGATTGGTCCTGTTAATGGTGCTAATAGAACCACTGTAATACCTGTAATAACAATTGATAAACCTGACATAGCTCCTTGAACTTCACCTAATTCAATCGCTTTTGATGTTCCTACGGCATGGGCTGAACTACCAAAGGCAACTCCTTGTGCTACTGGATCGGTGATTTTAAACACCTTCATAATCCAAGGTCCTACTAAAGCACCTACAACACCTGTAAAAACGACTACGGCAACAGTCAAGGAAACAATGCCACCTAAAGCACTTGATACATCGACGGCAATAGCTGTAGTAATGGATTTAGGAATTAAGGTCATCACAAGATTTTTGTCTAATTTCAATAACAACGAGAAGAAATAAATCATCGCTGTATGAAAGACGACTCCTGTTAGAATACCTGTTAAAATAGCTGGATAATAACGTTTGAAATAATCAAAGTTATGCTCTAGTTTAATTGCCAGAGCAACTGTAGCTGGTGTGATAAACAAACTAAATAGTTGCCCACCTTGTTGATACGTCTCTAAAGGAATATTAAAGATCATTAGTAACCCAATAATAATCGTAATAGAGAATACTAAGGGGTTGAACAAAGGATTAAGCGGCCACTTGTTTTTTAGTTTATTACCTAATAAATAAAGACCTGCAGTAAGAGAAATCCATAAAAACGGACTCGTAATCAATTTAGTCCACATGAGTTGTTTCGCCTTCTTTCTCTTCTAGGTTGTGTTCCATTTGTTGCAACACTTTCTTATCAAACCTGCGCTTCAAGCTTTGAACCACTCGTCCAATAAAAGCCATCATTAAAGCTGTCGTGATGACAATAATCAGTAATAACTGCCACCATGTATCGGCTAACGTATCGAAATTCGCCATTAAACCAACTCCTGCTGGTACAAAGAAAATCCCCATGTTATTAGTTAGCCATGTTCCTACATCTTCTACTGATTTCATTGGGACAATCTTATAATGAAGAGCCAAGAATAATAAGACCATTCCTATGACACTGCCTGGTATTACCATGACGTTTAAAAAGAGCAGTGATAATAACTCTCCTAAAAAAGCAAACAACATGATAATAAATAACTCCTTAATTAGTTTCACAAAAATCCATCCTCCTACTACCTGTAAACGTTTTAACGAGAACAATATATCACGCAATTCTATCTTTGGATAATATTGATTAATTATGTTACCATAAGTAAAATTTATGTTAAGAATCAGATCATACATTTTACTTATGATAAAATTCACAATCAAAGGAAGAATATAATGAATATCAAAGATTTGACTTACTTTAATCACCTAGCACAAACACTTAGCTTTACAGAGACAGCGTCCCATTTCTACATCTCTCAGCCTTCTATTTCTATGGCTGTTAAGCGACTAGAAGAAGAACTTGATACTCTCTTGATCGATCGAAAAAATAATCACAAAAAACTCGCATTGACCGAAACAGGTCACATTCTTTTAAAATACTCTCAGGAAATTATCACATCGATTGAGCAAGCTCACGAAGAAATCCATGATTTTAATCATCAAATCGTTTATTTTGGCTTACTTCCAACAATTGGTGGTCATTTCATGCCAGAATTATTGCCAAACCTCGTTAAATACGCAGATTCTCTTAACTTAATAGAAGAAGAAAGCTCTGATGTGATGCTAGAGCTTGTCACCTCAGGAGATGTGCCACTTGCTATTATTGCCAGTGATTTTTCTCCCGTTGATTCTTTTCACTTAATGCAGATTCCTTTGCAGCAAGAAGAAATGTCTGCTTGGGTGTCTAAGAATCATCCTTTTGCTAAGAAAAAACGATTAACGATTCAAGATATTGAAAGTACCTCTTGTATCAGCCTTGACAAAGGGTACCTTCATGAGCGAATCTTTCAAAAATGGTTAGATGACAATCAGGTTGAAACGCCACAAATTCTCTATACAAAAGAAATTCGAACGGCTGTTTCAGTGGCTGCCTCAACCAATATGGTAGCTTTTCTGAGTGATATAATTGTCCCAAAACATACTTCTCTTGTCAAAGTTCCTATTGAAAATTCACCTAATATTTTAATCAGTTTAATCGTCAATCAAAGTCGAAACTTCAATCAATTTCAACGAAGTTTTAATGAAGCTGTCATTGACCTTACTAAAGGGATTAGCTAAATATTTTAAAAAAGGAGCTACAAACCTTGATATAACAACAAGTGCAATTCTTTTCTATCAACTTTTCACCCAAAGTGACATACATTGGATTGAGAAGAAATACCCAAAACTAGTAAATTGTAGGTGAAGATAAATGGAAATCAGTCAAATGCTAAAAGAACAAAGAAAAAAATATGAGTTAACCCAGGAAGACTTATCGGAGAAAATATTTGTTTCAAAGAAAACTATCTCCAATTGGGAAACAGGAAAAACAACTCCTGATATTGATAGCTTAATTCGCTTAGCAAAACTATTCGATTTATCTCTCGATGAATTACTATTGGAGGGATCTACGATTGTGGAAGAAATGAAAAAGAAAGAAGTCGCTTATCAAGCACAAAAAATTAGCGTCTTAGGAACAGGATTAACCAACGCCTTATTAATGATCTTTTTATTTATACCTGGTGTCTCTGACTACTTTTATATGTCAGACGCCATGTATGGTCTTTTATTACTCATCATTTTGGCTAACGGCTATTCTTTCTTACATCACCAAAAAGAAGTGAAGCAGTACCTAGGAACAGATTTAGAAATCAAGCAGTTCACCCGAATTAACTTTATATATGCTGCTATTCCTAGTATTTTTATTGTGATTAAATTGTTACAGCGCTTTATCTTATAATTAAAACAACCTGCGAAAAAAGTTTTGAAGCGCCCCCTAAAAGTTAGACTTTTAGGGGGCACTACATTTCGTAGGTTGTTTTTTCATTAATGCTGATTCTTAAATAATCCTTTAAACGTATAATATGTTAACAAGTTGGTAACATTTATGATATATATTAAGTAAGAAGATAAATAAAAAGAAATAGGTGATAACATGGCAAATATACTCGTTGTTGAAGATGATAACTCCATTAATTTTTTAATCCAAACAAATCTATCACTCATCGGACATCAGGTAGATACAGCTTTTGATGGACATGAGGCACGAGAAAAAATTGAAACTAATTCTTATGATTTGATATTACTTGATATCATGCTACCTGGTGAAGATGGTTTTTCTCTATTAAAAAAAGCAACTGACACACCTGTCATCTTTCTGACAGCTAAATCAGATGTATCTGACAAAGTAAAAGGGCTTCAACTTGGGGCTGAAGATTATATTGTTAAACCCTTTGAAATGGTGGAGCTTATTGCTCGCATTGATGTCATATTAAGACGAACTAAAAAAAGTGAAGATTTCTTAGTCATTAATAACGTCAAAATTGATTTTCTAGAACGAGGGATTTATAAGGATGATCTCCTTGTTGATTGCACACCTCAAGAATTTTCTTTACTTGAAGTTCTTGCAATTAACCGAAATATCACACTAAGGCGTGATAAACTACTGGAACTAGCATGGGGATATGATTTTGAAGGAGATTCTCGTACAATAGATGTTCACATCCAGCGCTTGCGCAAAAAACTAAATTTAGAAGATTACATTAAAACAGTTTATAAAATTGGTTATCGATTAGAGGTTAAACGATGAAATTTAAAGCTTTTTTATTTTCTTTAACCCTATTTATTCTTATTTTTTTTGGTAGTTTATTAATCATCAGCAACAAATTACTAAACATCCAATTTCAATCTGGAGAAGCTCAAGCGTTATCACAGTATAACTACCTATCCTCTATGGTGGGAAAAGATATCGATGCTTTGTCATCAAGAGAAGATAATAGTAAAGAACAAATTGACGAGTTACTAAAAACATACTCCCATAACTATAGTTACTCTAAGTACAAATTTATTATTTATGATAAGAATACTATTATTTCAGATAGTATTCTCTCTAATGACTCATCAAAATCAAAAACTTATCCTGAATCCAATAAAATTTCAATCTCAACTGAAAAAAATAATTATCACTATTATGTCCGAACAATAGGTAAAATCCCTACTTCTAATGACTATTACATCGAATCACTGTATGATATTTCATCTTTAATTAATGAATGGAAAGAAATTATTACTATAGTAATTGCAGTAGGTATTATAGGTTGTTTCTTATTTTCTCTTATTCTTCAATGGATATTATCATGGATTTTTAGACCTATCGAAGAAGTCACTAAAATCTCAAAAAAGATTTCTCAAGGCGATTATGAAACCAGAATTAACATAGAAAAAGGTTCTGAAGCCAAAGAGATGGCTCAATATTTTAATATGATGACTGATACCCTTCAGAATAAAATATCCGAACTAGAAAATCTCTCAGAAAGTAGACAGCAATTTGTAGATAATTTTTCCCATGAAGTTAGAACACCTATTACATCAATATATGGTTATGCAGAATTACTCATCTCTGCTTCAGGTAATGAAAATATGATTCTTTTAGCCTCACAAAATATCATGAGTGAAAGTAAACGCGTCATCAATTTATCAGAAAATCTCTTATACTTATCTAGTATGAGACAACATGATATTGAATACAAAGAATACACCCTTCAAAAATTAATGAACGATATTAAAGAATCCACACAAATTACTAGAAAGAAAAAAAATATTCACTTACTAATTAATAACCAAGCACAAAAAATTTATGGCGATATCAACCTGTTACAAAGTCTTTTTATTAATCTAGTGAACAATGCTACTCAAGCTTCCAATAATAACTCAACAATCTTTTTAAGTGCACAGGCTCATTCCGATAAGCTCACTGTTTCTATTCAAGATGAAGGAAAAGGCATCTCTAAAGAAGAATTAGAAAAAATAAGAGAACCTTTTTATCGCGTTGACAGCGCTCGTAGTCGCCACGATGGAGGTGCTGGTTTAGGACTTTCGATTTGTTCTCAAATTGTTGACTTACACCATGGTGACATGGTGATTGAATCAACAGTCAACAAAGGGACTACTATTTCTGTAATGTTTACAACTCCGAAACAAGTCGATGATATTATCGAGACAACTTAATAGTATTCTATCTTTAGTGAATGAGACAAAGACATCTCACTTACTAAATAAAAAAAGAAAGACGAGGTATTTATTTATGAATAAGGTAGTAAAAAGTATGGTAGTAGGAACAGCTTTAATCGGATTATGTTCAGGTGGCGTTGTATTTGCAATGAACTCATCTCTAGATTCAAAATTGAATTCAACAAAAACAATTGAAGCAACGAGTACACTGAATCAATCAAGTAAGGCTACTGAAAAAATGCCTGAAGGAGCTATAGATGCTAAAAAAGCAGAAACTTTAGGTATTGCAGCATTAGAAAGTATGACTGGATTCAAGAAAGATAGTGTTAAAGTTAATATGACTACATTAAAAGATCCCAACAATAGATGGTTGTGGTATGGTAGCGTAGAATCTGATGATAACATTAATTTCATGGTAGATGCTATTACTGGGGAAGTTGTCAATCTTGATAATCCTACAAACAATGAATACACTAACGATATTGATTACAGTAAAACTGACTATGACACATTCAACGCAGAACAATCAAAAAAACAAGATGACTACGCAAGTGATGTAAAACAAGCTGCATCTCAATTTACAAACGAAAAAATTGCAGATGTTAAATTTAATTATGCTGGTTTAGGCGAAGATAATAAATCAACTTATACAAACATGACATTCATAGCAACTACCGAAAATGGTAAAGAGTGCTCGGTCACTCTGTCACCTAGAGATAAAAAAGTAACCACTATTTTTATTGTAACACCTGAAATACCAGGTGCCTTAGGTTAATCACCTATGGAAGCTAGCACCCAATTGATTAAAAATCACTTTCTCTCCTAAACAAAATCAGTTAATTAACCAGATAACTGAGTTAAGTGAGAGATATAATGACAACAAAGTTTATCGGTACGAGTGTGTTAATCTAGCTTAATTTGACTAACTAAAAGTAATTCTATTTTTAACGTCTATGTCAACAAGTAGTGCCTTATAATGATAATGTAAGAGGAGATTAGTTATGTATCTTGGAACGTCAATCAAACAACAACGCCTTATAAAGATCCTCTCCCGCAAAGAACTAGCTAAAGCTCTAGATGTAAAAAGACTTCTTATTTATAGATGGGAGAACAATCAAAAACTCTCTACCCTATGCCACATCAACAACCTCTCTACTTATCTAAACATTGGTTTAGAGGGTTTACTTATTAACCTGAAAATATCGTTAAATAAAAAACAAAACCTCTAAAAAATCCTTCCTATCTTTATAGGGAGGATTTTTGCAGGATTAAACTATCTTCAATAATTTTTTTTACAAAGTCGAAACAAGTCTACAATATAGCGATAATACTTTTACCCTATACGCAGACTGATATTCCAATAACAAACATAAGAGAGGTCTATCATGTCCATCAAAAAAACTACTTCCCTTTTAATTTTATCAATTTTATTTGTTATTAGCGGGGTTAGCTACATATATCTAAATAAAATTAATCTCAACAATGATCTTGAGAAAAAACATAACGTACAACAGGCAGAAGTTGCTTCTATAACGGAAAAAAAAGTTATTGAAACAAGTTATGTAGATCAAATTAATGATAGAATCAATAAGCAACAATTCTCCAATCGACTAAATATTCCTTTAATATTACAAACAGATAAGAAATGGGCCAACACTTTTTACGGAAGTGACTCATCTGATGTTGAAAATAATACCATTAAAATAAATGGTTGCGCTCTAGTTTCTTTAGCCATGATTTCATCCTATCTAGATAATAAAAATAGGACACCTCTTGATATCTTATTTTGGTCTGGAGATGCTTATTTTATAGAAAACCAAGGAACCTCGTGGAATATTTTTTCTGATTTTTCAGTAGCTAATGGCTATCAAATGATTAACCTTGGTACTGATTTTGAAGCAGTCAAAGAGCAATTATTACTTGGTAACCCTGTAATTATTTCTGTTAAACCAGGAAAATTTACTAAAGTAGGACATATTATGATTCTTTCTGGTTATGATAGTAGTCAAAATACTTTTTGGCTTAATGACCCAAATGATTCTGAAGAAAAACAGCATTCCACAACTCCATTTTCTCAAGGTGATTTAGAATCAGAAGTTGTTAATTTTTGGTCTTTTTCAAAATAATGATATCGGGCACTATTTAAGTGAGACTTTCATGACAGTCTCACTTTTTTACGTGTTATAATAAAATTATATTAATTTAAGTAGCACTTTAGTCAAATCAATCCTTTGTTTAGTGCTATTTACTAACTTTTCCATTATGCTTCAACTATCAAAGAGTTAAAGGAGATTTTTTATGGATATCGGTACGAAAATAAAATCATTAAGACAAACAAATAACCTAACTCAACAGGACTTAGCAGAAAAAATAAACGTTTCCGCTCAATCTATTTCCAATTGGGAACGTGGGAAAGACTATCCAGATATTGGCAACATCATTCACCTATCTGATTTTTTCAAAGTCTCTCTAGATGTTCTTATTAAAGAAGACATAGAGTTTAAAGAAGCCTTGATAAATAACAAAGTTGACCATCAAGTCTATTCTTTCTTTAACCTAATGCTTCTATTAGTCTTTGTTCTTATTTTAGGATTAAGTATTTATACGATTGTCATCAGTGGCTTTGACCAAAAAACCTTATTTGGTTTAGTCGTTGGGTCATTTGGTGTGATTGATTTTGGCATGAAAGTCTACAGAAAAAAAGCAGCTTCAGCTAGTTAGCTGATAAAGCTGCCATTGTTATATAATTATAAGGTTGGTTGAAGTGGGGTAAAAAGAATATATCTAATAAAGCTAATTCGTCAACTGTCACTTGTTTTGCTATCGCCAGTGAGAACATATGAATTCCCATAGACATATCTCCCTTAGAACTCATTTGAGCTCCTAAAACACGTCGACTAACCTGATCGTAGACAATTCTTAGTTTTACTTGTTCATTGTCTTTCATAAAACTTGGTTTTTGTAAGTCTTCAAAATCAGTCACTGCTACCTTAAAGCCCAGTGTCTTAGCTTTTTCATACGAAATACCCGTTGATACCATGTTTTGGCCAAAAATACTAATGCCGTTTGAACCTTGAACTCCTAATGATTTTAGCTCTGATCCGCCAATACTGTGTCCAGCTACTATCCCAGAACGAACAGCATTAGTTGCCAAAGCAATATGAGTCACTTCATTTAAAGCATTTGAATAGATAGTGGCACAATCCCCAATCGCATATACATCTGCTAAATTAGTTCTTTGATGCTCATCTACTAAGTAGGCTTTTTCTTTTGATAAAGTCAAACGACCTTGTCCTAAGTCAACATTAGGAATAAAGCCAAGGGCATTTACCACTAAATCAACAGGATATTCTCCTTTATCCGTAACAATACCACTTACTTTATTGTCCAAGGACGTCATTTTATTTTTAGCTATTTGTGTATCTGGATTGACTTTAATCTCCTGAACTAACTCTTCAATGCAACGTAAAAAGACATCCATGACATCATTTTTCTGATACGACATAACTTTTTCATTTAAGTGCAGTTCAACGCCATTCTCACTTAATGTGTTCGACATATCCTCTGATAACCAGGCATCATAATAAGCAGATAATACCTGACTTTCAATATCAAAAAGCAACACATTTTTTCCTCTTCTTTTAATAGCTTCTGCCATCTCAACACCAATATAACCAGCCCCAACCACAGCCACATTTTGTACCATTGGGTCATCTAATTCTTCATCAACAACCATACAGTCTTCAAAAGTTTTTAAACAATGAATGCCTGCATAATCATTGCCTGGTAAATTAAGATTAATTGGTTTTGATCCTGTTGCTAAAACAAGATTGTCATAAGTTTCTTCAAATGTCTCTCCATTAACACGACAACAAGAAACGATTTTTTTATCAAAATCAACGGCAACGACACTAGTCTCCATATGAATCGCCGCCCCTTTTTCTTCAAAGGCTTCTTTATTTGTATAAAACAATGTCTCATAAGAATCAATTTGTCTGCCCACCCATAATGGAGAGCCACAACCTAAATAGCTTAAACTATTACTTTTATCAATCATAACCACTTGTTGATCTGGGTAATGATCTAATAAGGTATTAGCTGCTGCAATCCCTGCATGGTTAGAGCCAATAATGACTGTTTTTACCATCGTTCTCCTCCTTAATCAAATATAAAGCTAGAGCCTAGACTTCTCTAGGCTCTAATTGTTGTATTTTATTTGCCGCTTAATGGTAAAATTGATTCCACTTCAGCATGTGGTCTTGGGATAACGTGAACTGATAATAACTCACCAACACGTTCTGCTGCTGCTGCTCCTGCATCAGTTGCTGCTTTAACAGCACCAACATCACCACGAACCATAACTGTAATAATACCGCCACCAACTTTTTCTTTACCTACTAATGTTACATTAGCTGCTTTCACCATTGCGTCTGCTGCTTCAATTGATCCGATTAATCCTCTTGTTTCTACCATTCCTAGTGCATCTGATTTCATCTGTATTTCCTCCTAATTAAAGTTTGTTTTTTTATTATTTTAAAATGTCAATTCTAGTACTTGAAGTAACGCCTAAAGCGTTGGCTTCCTCAGTATCTATATGACACTCTAATCCTGAATTTGCTGTTGCTCTAATAATCACGTTGTTAAGAACGCCACCTCTTGGTCCATCAAATTCAATGGAAACCTGCTCACCATCGACTACACCAAAATGTTTAGCCTCTTCTGGTAACATATGAATATGACGTTGAGCCACAATCACACCTTGAGTTAGTTGAACTGATCCCTTTGGTCCAATCATAGTCGCTCCTGATGTCCCATTTAAGTCACCAGATAAGCGAAGCTCACCTTTAATACCTAATTTAAAAGTATCTCCTTGAAGAATCTCAATTTGAGACACAGGTCTTGCTGGACCTAACACACGAATTTTTTCTAAAACTCCTTTTGGTCCACAAATTGTTACACACTCTTTACAGGCATACTGACCTGGTTGAGATAAATCTTTTAATTTAGTTAACTCGTATCCTTTGCCGAATAAAGAATCAATATCGGCTCTTGATAAATGAGCGTGGCGATTAGAAATGCCTACTGGTATTGTTTTAGCTATTTCTGTTACAGGTGCTTGTTGGTTTTTAGAGAGGTTCCCTTCAACAAGAATACTCAACACCCGATCTAGTACTTCTTCATATTGCTCCATCACATTCACTCTTTCACTATTGATTCATTTCTTTTAACAATTGTTTGACAACATCCTCTAATTTAGCCACGTCTAAGCCTTCTGCTGATGAGTTACTCGCTTCAAATGATTTTTGAATGTCTGCAGGGCTCTTAGAAAAACCTTTATCACAAGTTACTTCTTGAGCGCCTTCACTTAATCCATAATCAAATAACGTATCCTCAGCCACTAACGTTCTAACATCTTTTAGCCCGTAAGCGACTTTTTTAATGTTTAAGAGGTTTTTAGGACTAACATTTTCTGATACAGAACTACCACCAAACGTTCCACAACCTAATGTGAAGGAAATTGGTAAACCAGTACTAATACCTGTTCCACCTTGGCTTCCTCCGGTATTAACTAAAATTCTTGACGCCGGTTTAGCGGCAAATTTTAGTACCATATCTCGGTCATTTGTATGAATACTCATCGTATGACCAATACCATTTTGTAGTAATTCAATACTTAAATGACAAGCTTCTTCCCAGTTATTAACCACATAAAAGCCTAAAACCGTTGTTAATTTTTCAAAGGATAATGGATAACCTTGACCCACACCTTTTTGTGGTCCTACTAATACTTTTGTACCACTTGGTACGCTGATACCAGCTGCTTCTGCAATCACATCTGCTGAACGTCCAACAAATTGTGCATTCATCGCATGACCATTTTTAAACAACAATTGGCACACTTTGTCTGTTTCTTCCTCAGACATAAAGTAGCCACCTTGTCGGTTTAACTCAGAAATAACTTCCTCTTGGTTAACAGTCTCACAGATGATAGCTTGTTCTGACGCACAGATAGTTCCGTTATCAAATGTTTTACTAGCGATAATTTTTTCGACAGCGTCTTTCACATTTGCTGTTCTTTCGATGTAGGCTGGTGAGTTCCCTGCTCCTACACCAATGGCAGGTTTACCTGAACTGTAAGCTGCTTTAACCATACCTGGTCCACCAGTGGCAATAATCAAGGAAACTTCATCACCATGCATTAATTCATTGGTTGAAGCCATTGTTGGCGTTGAGACACAACTGATAAGACCCTTAGGTGCACCCGCTGCTTCTGCTGCCTCACGCATCACTTCACTCGCTGCTAAAGTACATTTTTTAGCAGCAGGATGTGGCGCAAAAACAATGGCATTGCGTGATTTAATCGCAATCATTGCTTTGAAGAAAACAGTTGATGTTGGATTCGTTGATGGAATAATTCCCATAACTAAGCCGACTGGTTCAGCCACATCAAAAGTTCCTTTTTCCACATCTTCTGAAATAATACCTACTGTTTGTTGATTTTTTATTTCTTCATAAAGTAAAACAGATGCCGCATGATTTTTATAAACTTTATCCGGAGCTTTCCCAAATCCAGTTTCCTCAACAGCCATTTGAGCTAAACAAACGGCATGCTTTTTGGCAGCATCACGCATACTTTTTAAAATTGTATCTACTTGTTCTTGCGTAAAAGTTGCCATCTCATTAGCAGCTTTCTTCCCATTCCTAGCTAAGTTTCTAGCTTCTTGGACTGAACATAAATCTTTATCAAATGATTCCATTGGTTTTACTCCTTTGCCTTGTTACTACTATTTTTTATAGTGTTTAATGTAGGCTGTCATTAGTTTTTCTTTACTTGCTTTTTTGATTTCTTTACGAGATAGTTTGACATCAGGTAGTTGTTCTAAGTGGCTTCTTAACTCAGATACTTTATACTCAGCTAAGCATGTCCTCATTTGATCAACGTCCTCGTTTTCTAACCAATCAGCCAATGCTTCTGCTAGTGGTTTTTGCTCAGTTATTTCTTCATCAATCATCTCAATGATTATTTCTTCCTCTTCCTCAACAACTTCTTTTACTTCAACAGGCTCTTTAAATAACTCACTAATTGAGTCATCTGGTCGAGGAATCGTATGAGTAGAAATCAACGCACATTCATTTAAGTGAGACACTGAAGCTGCACCTGCGTCAACTGCCGTTTTAACCGCTGCTACATCTCCTGAAATAACAACCGTTACAATCCCACCACCAATTATTTCTTTTTTGATTAGGTGAACTTCTGAGGATTTTAACATGGCATCTAAGGCTTCAACAGCTGCTATAAGACCTGTTGTTTCAATAAATCCTAATGCTTCTTTCATTAGCTACTCCTTTATACATTCTGACGTTTAATAATTCACATATAGTAAGTTAACATCTTCCGAACTAGTCCACGTAACAAGTGTCTGTTTTGGTATAACAACCACATCACCTTGCTTAACAGCATATTCTTTCTCATTAATTGTCATATTAAAACAACCATTCATGACATAATAAACTTCTTCTTGGCTTGTTTGATGTGGACAATTTTTGCCATTAAAAGTTAAAAAACCTAGTTTGATAGACTTGTCATTCATTAATTCTCGTTTCAAAACAGAAACGTCTTGTCGGTTAGAAACTTGTTCTAACTGAACCGAATCTCCATCTATCACTGTTGTGCCACTTGGATCAATCACTGCCTTAAAAGGGTCACTAGGTACACCAATGGCTAAAACTTCTTTAAGTAATAAAATCAAATCTTCTGTCGTCACTTCTTGTTTATCCGCTACTTCTTTTACTTCAATTGAGACACCGTACTCTTCTGCTAAATCTCTAGCTAAATCTGTTACGATTGTCTTTTTAGTCACATAAAGGGTGTCCAAACCGTTCTTGTGACACTGAGTAATATCTTCTGCAGAAATCAGTTTTTTCATCGACACACTTTCCCTTTCTTTTTAAACCGACTCACAACTTTCATCAATAATCCCGATGACTGCTGCATCTACTGGAACAGTATCATCTTCCAACATTCTTCTAGCTGCGGAACCAGTTGCTACAATAACCCGGTCACCAATACCTGCTCCAATGACATCTACAACAACCAGTCTCTCACCATCTCTAGACCCACCAATGACTACTGCTAGCATCAGTTTAAAGCCATTTAGTTTATCTGATTTTCGAGTTGCCCAGACATTGTCTACTAACTTTGCGGTTACCATAAACGTTCTTTCTCACGTCGTTTAATCTCATCCATTGCTGCCATAACTGAAGCAGTATCTCCAAAGATTGCTAGCATGATCATATTTTGCGGACATGTTCCTTTGATATCTTCAACAACAACACCTACTGCTTTTTCAGCCACATCAGCTGCACAAACCATTTCAATTAATTTTCCTTGAACTAGTCCAACAGCTCCTACATCTTCAAGAGCTCCTTTTGGTCCTGAGCCTTTTCTTCTATTTAGTATTGCTAGAGTATTTTCTCCAGGTGATTTTATTATTCGACAATCCATAGTCAATTCTCCTAACCCATAATTTGATTGGTACAACTTTTTGCAATCCCAAGAGGCGTCACAAACATTGGATTACGTGGTTTAAATGTCGGTATATTGATTTTTTCTTCAATGATTTTTTCAATACCCGTCAAACATGATGACCCGCCTACTAAATAAATACCATCTATGTCATAATCCTTGATTTGCTTTTCGATAATAGACGCAATTTTTTCAATAACAGGTTTTAACGTTACGATTAATTCCCTATGATTTGCTTCGTCTCGCTTATACAGCTCTGCTTCTTCAAAAGATATTTTATAAGCACCTGCCACAACAAGAGAAAAGTGAGTACCTCCTGTAGCTTCATCAGAAACATTAATAACTTTTCCATTTTTTAATATGGAAATCCCTGTCGTTCCACCACCAATGTCAACAACTGCTCCATTTTTGATATGGAGAACTTCATTGGCTGCAGTTGGTTCATCTAAAATGGCTGTCAGCTCAAAGCCTGCGCTTTGAACCACATTTTTGATAGCCCCTGAATCAAGTTCATCAGTTCCCGGAGGAATCGCCGAAGCTGCGAATAATAACTCGGTTTGCAAAGCTTCCTCAAGCTCTTCTTTCAACTCCCTAACAATGGTTACTGCGCCAATATAATCAACAATCATGCCATCTCTTACCACATCAGCATAACGATACGCACCCGCAACAGGTTCATAATGAGCATCTAAAACAGTTAGAACAATACAAGCTGTTCCTAAATCCACACCAGTATAATAGGTAGTTTTGTTATTCTTTTTTGGTTTACTAATAACGGCTTCAAATTTAGAAACCAACTCATCACATGTTTCTAGCTCTTTTTTGCTCACTACTCACCACTCCTTATCAATTGATTCACCATCTCAATCAATTGCTTTTTTAAATAAGCTAATTCGTTTCCTTGATTTTGTTTCTCCATCTCTAAGTCACTAATCGTAAAAATCACTTGTTCCAGCTTTATTAATAATTTTCCTTTAGTACTCAGTACATGATGGACTTCTAATTGACTCGTATATGGAATAATTGATGTCCTCTGTTCTGTTTTAATACCTGTTTTGATAGCTTCAGCTAATAAAAACAAGGAATGACTAATCCCGTAATCAAGTTCGTTAGCCAAACGACCACACTCTAAACAAGCTAATCTTAATAAGTCAAATTGATTTCCTATGGGTTGCGCTGAGTCACTTGTATCAGTAACACTAGTAAGTCGAATTTTCTTATCACTTAAAAATTGTTTGGCTTCTGGCGTCAATCGCTCTTCTTTTTGTAAATAAAAATCACTAAATGCTTGCTTTCTATACTTAACTCTCAATTCGTTTTCGGTAATAAAATGCATTTAGTGACCTCCTTTACTTAATTTTTTATAAATCCCTTCTAAATCTTGTATCGTCGGTACACGAGGATTCGTCAAGGTACATTTATCTGCCAATGCTTTTTCAGACATACTAGATAAAGCACTTAAAAAGTCACTCGTTTCAACTCCCATAGCTTCAATTTGTTTAGGGATTCCTAGTTGATCTGTGTAGCGATTTAATTTAGATATCAACGCTCTAACTGTGGCTTTTTTAGTTCCTGCTTTAATGCCTAGTAATTCAGCTATCAACACATATCTATCTAAAGTTGCTGTTTCTTCTGGTAAATCTAATCCTGCATTGTAACTAATAACAAAGGGTAAAATCATGGCATTTGCTCGTCCATGAGGAATATGAAATCTTCCTCCTAACGCATGAGCCAAACTATGACAAACACCTAATGATGCTTCGCTAAAGGCAATTCCCGCTAAACAAGACGCATTATGCATTTTTTCGCGAGCTAGTAAATTAGAACCATTTTGAGTGGCTTCTAGTAAATAAGCCCAAACCATTTTGATGGCTTTTTCCGCACAAGCATCAGTAAAATCTGATGCATTAGTTGAAACAAATGCTTCAAAACAGTGCGTTAACACATCTACTCCCGTGTCAGCCGTAATAGCTTCTGGGACCGTTTTGGTTAATTCAGGATCTAAAATAGCAATCTCTGGAATCATCTCATCTGACACAAGAGCATATTTAGCTTGTTCTTCTGTATCTGTGATGACAGAAAAAGCAGTTACTTCACTTCCTGTACCACTTGTTGTTGGGATACAAACTAACTTAACTTCTTTGACTTGAGTTGACTCTCTATAGATTTCTCTTATAGCTTTTGCCGTATCTAAAGCTGAGCCCCCACCTAGAGCGATAATGCTTTGTGGTTGTATATTTAGAGCTGCTTGTAAACCTTTAGTCACGACTTGAATCGTTGGGTCTGGCACTACTTCTGAAAACATCACATATTTAGTTGAACATTCATCTAATAAAACAGTGATGTTATCTACCATATGAGAAGACTCCATAAAAGGGTCACAGACAAGCAATACGTTTCCTAGATCCAACTCTTTTAAGATACCAAGAGCATCTTGCCCAAAGTAAATTTCTGTTGGCATTTTAAATCGATTCATTATTTTTTTCATTCTCCTTTCTTTCTTATTTTGTTACAAAGTGATTCTATTGACGTCTCACAACTTAAATTGAGTTGTTCATAAGGCGTCATTATTTTTATTTCTTCAAACATTTTGTCAATCTGCTGTAACTGGGAACTAGATGGTGACTCTTCGTTAAACGTCAACACACCCATCACAGGAACGTTAAATACTTTGGCAAAATTTGGTGGGTAGACTTTCTTTTTTTGCATCAAGGGGTAGAGCATCAACACTAAATGAGCTTGAGTTCTCAAGGAAATAATGTGTTTGCGCATATCTGGACTTTCTAGATAACTGCTTGGCACGCTTATCGTATGCTTGCCATAAACAATGCTCCCTCTTTTTTTTATAGGTCCTTCTTCTTCATTTAAGTAATGAGCTAATTTAGCTTTTCCACTATGATTGGGACCTATGATTAGTATTTTCTTCCTCATGTTTTGGTCATTGCCTCAACCGTGAATCCCAACTGGTCCTCAAGAATACGATTGACTTCTTTTAAAGCAATCTCAACACTTTGAACATCTCCTTGAATCACGACAGAACCGGTAAAACGATCTAAAAAGCCAATCGTCACATCTGCTGCTTTACTAGCAATATCAGCCGCAATAACAGCTGTCTCATAAGGAGATAAGGTTAAGATTCCTATTGCTCCATATGGATCAACACCAATAGCTTCATACACATCTGAAATCGGAGATGCAATTAAATGAGATAAGGTTACTTGTTTACCAGGAACAGATTCCTGTATGACACGTTCGACTTGTTCTTTCATCACTTAATCTCCTCTCTTCATTAATGTCTAACAACTTGTACAGGAAAATCATAGGCTTTAATCCAGCCTTCAATTTGATCTAACTCAGCATCTGATAAACTAGGATCACCATCTACTGGATACTCCATACCTAGCTGACCGTATTTATTGACGCCTAATTTATGATAAGGAAGTAAATCTATGCCTTGGAAATTAGGATAATCTTTATAAGGTAATAAAAAATCAATAATAGCTTGAATCTCAAATTCGCTTGAGTTAATTCCTTTTAACATAGGCATTCTTATTTTCACCCAATTGCCTAGTCTTAGAAGTTCTTGTAAATTTTTTAAAATTCTTTCATTACTAATACCCGTTAGTTCATTATGTCGCACTGGATCCATATGTTTTAAATCAAATAAAAAATAATCCACATATTCTGATAAGCTCAACATTCTATCCATTCTAGTATGTCCACATGTTTCAATAGCTGTGTTGATGCCATCACCTTTACAGGCTTTTAATAGTGCCAAAGCTACTTCTGGTTGGGCAGTACATTCACCACCACTTAAAGTAACTCCGCCACCAGACATGTCGTAAAAGGCTGCGTCTTCATGAATAATTTCCATTAATTCTGGAATAGTTCTAATTTCTCCTGTGATATTTAGAGCTGCCATAGGACAAACCTCTACACATTTGTTACAACCGTTACATATTTTTTCACGATCAACTTGGTGATTGCCTTCTTCATCCATATAGTGGATGCCCATGGGACAAGCGTCCACACAGGCTCCACAATCAGAACATGAACTTTGTTTATACATGACTTGAAATTGTCTAGAAATACCTTCTGGATTGGCACACCATTGACAACGTAAAGGACAGCCTTTAAAAAATACCATTGTTCTAATACCAGGGCCGTCATGAACATTGTATTTTTGGACATTAAAAATCATTGCTTGGCGCTCAATTCCACCTTCTTTTATTCCTGTCACTTCATTCATCTCCTGAATTTTTTTAGAATTTCTCTAGCATTGTTCGACTGATGATTTCATCTTGAACGTCTTTACATAATTCCACAAAGAATGCACTGTATCCAGCTACACGAACAATTAAATCACGGTATTGTTCAGGATTTTTTTGTGCTGCAATCAATGTATCGTTATCTAAGTAGTTAAACTGCATTTCACCATTTCCTAAATGACAAGCAGTACGTAACAGAGTAATTAAACTTTCTTCCCCTTCTGGAGAATCTAGTAAACCAGCCATAATCTTGAAGTTATGAACCATACCAATATTCATACTGTCATTAGACATTTTAGAAATTGATTTAATAATCGCTGTAGGGCCTTTGAAATCGGCACCTTGTGTTGGACTGATACCATCAGATAGTGGTGTCCAAGCGTCACGACCATTAGCAGAAGCGCCTGTTAATTGACCAAATGGTGTATTGTTAGAAATAGATAATGTTCCGTGACTCAATACTGAGTATAATGTGCGGTATTTTCTATGTTCTTGTTCGGTGAAGTTGATTAATTCCGCTGCGATTAAATCTGCATAATCATCATCATTACCATATTTAGGTGCTTTCAAGCAGTCAGCTTTTACTTGTTCGTAACCTTTGAATTCAGCTTTTAACGCTGTATTTAACTCTTCTAGTGTGTATTTTTTGTCGTCAAAGACTAATTTTTTAATTGCTGCCATTGAATCTGCGTAAGTAGCAAGTCCTGACCAAACAACCCCTGGTCCAAAGTTATACATCGCACCACCAGCAGACACATCATGACCTGATTCCATACAACCTTCATACATTAAGGACATTAATGGTTTTGGTGCTAATTCACGGTGAACACGTTGTGAAATCACTGTTGCTACGTTAGTCCATTTAGTAATGTACTTGATTTGTTCTTTAACAGCTTCTTCAAATTGTTCATAAGTTTTGAACTCTGATAAAGCACCTGTATTTGGACATACTTGTTTGCCGTACCATAATGGCACACCTTGATTTAGCACAAGTTCAATACAAATTGGCCACTGAGTATAACCTGTTGAAGTCCATTGGTATAAACGACCTGATTTTTGTGGTTCCACACACCCCATTAAACAATAATCTCTAGCGTCTTCGATAGAAACACCTTTAGCGAGCATCATTTTGATATGTGTATCGTCAAAGTGACAAGCAGGGAATCCCATACCAGCTTTTACAACTGATACAATTTTTTTCAAGTATTCTCTAGGAGATTTGTTATGAATACGACAAGCTAGTGATGGTTGATAGATTTTTACGTGGCGAACCGCGTCCATTAATAGATAAGTTAATTCGTTTGTTGCATCGAATCCTTCACGTGTTACCCCACCGACACACATGTTGACAAACGGTTGGTAACCAGCGAAGAATTTAGAGCCACCTTCACTTGTAATCCACATCATTTCTGACATTTTAATTAACATACAGCCTGATAATTCAAAAGCTTGGAAGTCATTCATGCGACCTGAATCAATATCATTTTTGTAATACTCATACATGTATTGATCCACACGTCCAATTGACATACCAGTTTGATTTTCTTCAACAACTAATAAAGATTCAATAGTCCAAACTGCTTGGATTGCTTCCCAGTAAGTCTCTGGTTTGTTAGCAGGTACTTTTGCATTGATTTTAGAAATTTGTTCTAATTCTTTTTTACGTTTTGGATCTGTTTCTTTGCTTGCTAATTCAGCAGCATATTCAGACATACGACGAGCGTAAATCATAACACCTTCTGTTGTATCAATGATTGATTTATAGAAGTAAATTTTATCGATATCATCTGGATTTTCGTATTGTAATTGTTCTAAATGCTCTCTAGCTTCTTGTTGAATATCAAGCATTCCTTTTTTCATTAAAATAACGTCATATCCTGGGTTAGAGTCCCCACCACCATTGATTTGATGGTATGAACAATCCGATACAAATGATTCACCTGATAATTCCCATACACCAGCATCTCGGTATTGGTCTTCACAGTACTCATCAACTGATTTTCCATTCCAATAAGGGAATAATTCTTCACGCATAATACGTTTGTCTTCATCAGAAATGAAGAATGGGTCTTGTTGACGTGTCCCAATCGTATCGATCTCGTCTTCCATCCAGCGCCATGCAATATCTGGTGAGAATGCCCCAGCACGAGGTGCGCCATTTGGTGCCCCAACAATTAATTCGTTGTCTTGAATAACTAAAGGTGCTGTTTCACAGCAATATTTAAAACATTTACCTCTTAAGACACTCTTTGGCATCCCTGGGTTTTCTTTAGCAATTTTAGTGATTGCTCGCGCTCTATGTGTAGTAATAGCTGGTACTTGTTTCATGTAGTTTTCTTTTAACGCAACTAATCTAGGAGTAATCCCTTCAGGAATATCAGTTCCTTCTGAATGAATGGCTACAGTTTCAACTACTTCTTCACTTTCAATATCTTCTTTAACAGATGCAAACATACGCATTAAAGCTGCTTTTTCTGAATCTGTTAACTCTTTTGTTGCTTCAGCTAATTTTGCTGAAAAATCTTGCATATCCATCTGAATCCCTCGCTTATTTTATTTTATTGGTTAATGATTTTTTTCAAAATTCTGACTAATTCGTCTTCACTCATGTTGAAATCAGTTTGTACTGATTTTGTTTTTTCTATTGGATAACCAATTTGTCTGACATAAGTTAAATCTTTTGCTGTTATATTTTTCGCTGTTATTCCTTGTCCCATAGTCAAACCACCTAGAACAAAGGTAAATGGTAGTGTTGATTCTAGACCTAAACTATTAAACGTTGCCGGACCATTAACTAGGACTCGGCCTACTGGTTTTTTCAAAGCAAACTCATTGGTTACTTTTTGATTGTGTGAATGAATCACTAAACTATGGCCATTTTGCTTAGCTTTTAGTAAGTTAATGCATTTTTCACAAGCATGTAGCCAATCAGGCTCTAAATAAAACGTTAGAATCGGAAACTTCATTTCATCAGAATAAGGATTCTCATCAAAGATATAATCCTGTTCTGACACAAGAACTTTGACATCACTTCGAACAGCAAAACCTGCTTTTTCTGCTAAGTAACAAGCAGACTTACCAATTACTTCCGAACAAACAAAGGTGCCACATGGTTTAATCAAATCAAGTAACAAACGCTCCTCTTCTTGCGTCATAAAGTGAGCACCTTGATTGATTAACTCTTCTTTTACCTGATTAGCAATGATTCCTTCTACGATTAAATATTGCTCTGCTCCAGGTAAAATACCATTATTAAATGAGCGACTTCGAATGATATCAAAACAAGCTTGTTTGATATTGGCTGTTTTTTCGATAAAAACGGGAGTCGATCCTGTTCCACCATAAATCATCGGACGATGTAAAACGTTGGATGCGCCTTTACATTTTTTTTGCCCAATATTGATGATTAATGCTGTAGCAGAATGATTTGTTATTTCTGCAACACCTTCATTCGATACATGTTGCATACTACTTAAACAGTTTTTAGGTAAGCCGCTCACTTCCGCTAAATTTTTGATAAAAGAGATAGCTTTTCTTGTTGAGTTAGCTCCTCTTTTGTGGGGAACAAACACACAAGTATTTCCAGATTTCAGACTAAGTAACGCAGTAAAAATGGTGTTAGTCACGCTATTTTCTGCTGGAAGTAATGTGACGATAACCCCTAAAGGAACTCCTACTTCTGTAATATCTCCTTGTGTATTTTGTTCTAGAACGCCGATGCATTTTTGACTTAATACACTTGATTCCATGTTGTCTAATACTTGATACAATAACTTTAATTCATCTTCTGCTTTACCGTATTGGGTTTCAGAGATATTGGCATCAATCAAAACTTGTGCATTTTCTCTGATTTTTGGAATCATCAAGCCGATAATTTTATCAATAATCCCTTGATCATATTCTTTTAACATGTAATGTGAATCTCTTGCAGATTCCATTAAAATACGTGCTTCTTGAATAGACTCTAAATCTTTATCAACAAAAGACATCTATTTCACTTCCTCACCACTTGGCAACAAGTTTTCCAGTGCATAGCGTGAAACGATTTTACTCAAATCAATATGAGGGCTTGCGATAACAACTGAGCTATACACTTCTGCGCCCATATTTGCTACAGCTTGTACACCTGCTTCAACTGCGGCTTTACATGCTGCAACATCACCTTTAACAATGACTGAAATATAACCAGACGCCACGTTTTCATAACCTAAAACTTCAACATCTGCTGCTTTACACATAGCATCTGCTGCCTCTAACACAAAGACTAAACCAAATGTTTCAATTGCCCCAATGGCTTCATATCTTTCCATCGCTTCTTCCTCCTTACCTTTATAAATCAATGTCGTGAACTGAGACGATATCGCCAACAGCTCTGATTGGTCTTGGCATCACATTATGCGCTGTTACTTTGCCAATCTCACTAGCGACTGCAACACCTGCTTCAACAGAAGCTCGGACAGCAGCAACATCACCTTTGATCATAACTGTAACGAGAGTTGAACCAATATTTTCATAAGAAACAAGTTCTACATTAGCTGCTTTTAACATTTCATCGGCTGCTTTTAATGCTGGCACTAATCCTAGGGTTTCTACTAGCCCTAATGCTTCTTCACCTTGGTATCTCATCTATTGTCCTCCTAGATGTTTATTTTTTTTTAGGAACAAATTTTTCTACTGTGCTACGACCATCTTCTGTAATGTCGTAATATAAAACTAACTCTTCTTTCTTATCTAGTTCATATTTGGTTAATGAAGCTAGATCATTAGCTTCAAGAGCCATTAAATGTTCTAGGAATAAATCATATGTAAATTGTTTTTCTT
Source organism: Candidatus Vagococcus giribetii (assembly GCF_017316185.1). GTDB lineage: Bacteria > Bacillota > Bacilli > Lactobacillales > Vagococcaceae > Vagococcus > Vagococcus giribetii. The sequence goes on from NZ_JAFLVX010000021.1 coordinate 37,121, forward strand.
GACCATAGATTGGTTCCAAACTTGTCATTACTTCCTGAATATTAGACTCTCCTACTTCATCTAAATGATTCAAGACAGCCATTCTTGCTGGTAAAGTCATCTTACTCCACCTCTTTCTTCTTAATTAGGTCTAAAGGATTCATAGTAACGATAATCGCTCCACAAACAATAACGATTGATCCAATTACAATAGTCGCTGTTAATTCTTGACCTAAGAAAAGAACTGAGAATAATACACCCCAGAAAGCATATGTAACGTTTAATGACATACCGATTGCACAACCAACCATAGAGTTTGCTTTATACCAAGTTAAGAATGAAACGGCTGCACTTAATCCTGAAATAATCAACCACATAACTGGTGTTACGGCTTTTAAAGTTCCTAGGAACAATGGAAATGCTCCTGCAAAAATAAAGACTAATAATAAAGTTACAATTCCTGAAATTAATTCTCTTAGATTAACCGCAACGTCTGTATCAATCATGGCACCACCGAAGCTTGAGAACACACCTTCAAGTCCCCAACCAATAGCTGCGATTAAAGCGCAGATAATACCTAACGTGAAGTTTGGAGCTCCTTCTGGTTTAACAAAGTTAATAAAAATAGCTCCCATAACACATAAAACCATACCGAAAACCACTCGTTTAGTTGGTCTTTGTTTCAAGAAAATCCAAGCAAATAAAGCACCAAACAAACTACAAGTTGCAGAGATTGGAATAGCATAAGCTCCTGCCATTGCCAAACCAACTAAATAGGCACCATTTGCTATAGGTCCTCCTAAAAGAAATCCTATCACTAACATCTTTCCTGGTTTTGTTTTCAAGGTTCTTCCTAATTCTTTCAAGCGTCCTTTTTTCCAGTTAAAAATTAATAACCAAATACCTGCAAAGAAGTCATTTAATCCTGAACACACAAAAGGCGCTGCAATAATACCCGCTGCACTCATTAAAGGTTCGTAACCACTTGCTACAATAACAAGAGTTGAGTAGATACCATAAGTCAGACCCGAAATAAGTCCATTTGAAATTCCTTTTGCTTGAAATTTTTTACTAACCGCTTTCATTTTTACATCTGCCATCGATTGGTGTGATGCATGTGATTGAATCATTGATTTTTGACTATCCATATTAAACTATTCTCCCCATCTTACTTAATATTATGTGGTAAAATTGTTTCTACTTCAGCGTGTGGTCTTGGAATAACATGAACTGATACTAATTCTCCAACACGTTCTGCTGCAGCTGCTCCTGCATCTGTTGCTGCTTTCACTGCGCCAACGTCTCCTCTAACTAATACGGTTACTAGTCCGCTTCCAATCATTTCTTTTCCAACTAACGTAACGTTTGCTGCTTTAACCATAGCGTCAGCTGCTTCAATTGAACCGATTAATCCTTTTGTTTCTACCATTCCTAATGCATCGTACTTCATTTTTACTTCCTCCTATTTTCTTTTTTCAACTTGATACTCATTACTACACCCATAAGATAATTCTTCCCCTTAGAGACAAAGTCAAGACTATTTTCGACTTTATGTTACTTTTTTCACATTACTCTTTCTTCTTTCAAGCGCTTTCTCAATTAGCCTATTGAGATTGAGAACCATTTAACAAGGATTTTCTTCATTTCACCTTGAAATCATTGTGTATTTATTAACAATAAGGATTTTTATATTGGAATAACTATTTAGTCATTTTTATTTCTGTTATAGTACAACTTTCCTTTTTTCCTCAATAGAAAAAAGAACTTCTATCAAAAATAACTTACTATCGAACTAAATAAAAAAGATTGTCCTCTTGATTATTTTGTCCTGTGACTAAACAACGGCTGAACAATCTTAAAAACGTTTGTTATTATTGTTTTCAACAAACCATCCCCCTAAGGGACAGCTTTATTACATATTTTTTATTATGTCTATTATCTTGTCTTTTAATACCCAAAAAAGAGTAAATGCGAATGATTAATCATTCACATTTACTCTTTTTTTTATAGGAAATATAATCTCTGATACAAACTCATTAGGATCTTTAGTTGTCCAATAATCTATCACGTAACGTTCATACACACTTGGGCCATACTCATAATTGTGGCTAATAGCCCAATCTTTCAACCTTTTATACGTCTTCATGATTGTTTGTGGATGCCCAATGTGATACGCACACAAAAACATATCTCCACCAAATTCTTTTTGCCTAACACCTGATCTTAGCCTACCCACAGGTTCTTGCATAATGCATACCTTAGTAGCTTTGTGATTCATACGGTCCTCAGCAGAAGAAAACTCTAAACAAACCGGACCTGTTATAGCACAGTCATTTTTTTCTAAATGATTCACCCATGCAATATTGATGATTGACTCTTGATAGCATTCATTAAATGCTTGCTCTTGAAAATAATAATTTTTACGATCAATGTATTTGATATTAATCGTATCAATTCGATTTTCTAAAACCATTGATCCTTCTCGTAACAAATTCAACCAATCGTCTACTGCGGTATAGCGATTATTGATTTGGACTTTCTCTTCTTCTAAATCATCTAATTTATAAACAAATTTATTCTCATGATAAAAACGTGACCCTTTTTCAGTTACACCAAGCATTTCTTGTAGCTTAAATCCCATTTGCTTATAGTACTTAATAATAGGAATTAACAACATAGTATCTTCTTTATAATAGCGATACCCATTTGCCTGACAAACATAATCCGGTTCAATAATACCTAACTCTTCATAATACCTTAAAGTCTTTTTCGAAATGTTACATCTTTTAGAAACTTGCCCAATCGTAAATAATTTTTCTTCACAGTGAGGCATAAGTTCACTCCTTCACGACGCATCCACCCTTATTATTAAATAACAGCGTTCACATTGTCAAGTTGTTTTCTCATTTTCTTATCATGTTTATTTTTCCTACTCAATTTCTCCTGGCCATGAGCCCATACCACCTAAAACGTTGGTTACCTGATACCCTTGAGAGCTTAAAAACTCACCTGCCATTGCTGATCTAGAGCCTGATTGACAAATAAGAAAGTAAGCTTGATTCTTATCTAACTCTTCAAATGTATCTCCTAATTCACTTAATGGTTTGTTGATTGCTCCTGGAATATGCCCCATATCGTATTCAAATACTTCTCGGACATCGATAATGGGTAATTGGCTTCTTTTAGCTTCTTGATAAAATTCTGGCATTCCTGTTGATTGAAACATGTGATTTCCTCTTTTCTTATTTTCCTCTTTTAATAGTACCACTCCACTGACTCATGCCACCACGTACATTAATCACGTCGTATCCTTTATTTTTCAAGGTTTTAGCGGCTTTTTTACTTCTCATACCTGATTGGCAGATCAAGTAAACTTCCTTTTCCTTTCCTTGATAGGTATTCATTTTATTTAAAGGTTTATTAATGGCTTGCGGAATATGACCACCTTTAAACTCAGCTGGCGTGCGAACATCTAATAGAACTATTTTTTTATCTAATCTCGTTTCTAACTCTTTTGTCGAAACAGAGGGAATCTTACTAAATAAACTAAACATGGGCTTATCTCCTTATCTTTTATACCTTATAGGGTATATTAAACAAGTTATCCCATACTTTGTCAACTAATTAAGACTCAGTCATTTTTACCTTAAACACCATATAAGCTCAATCCTTTCAAATATGGTACTCTTAGGCTATCAATTAAATGGAGGAATTCATATGTCTACAACTATCACGTTAAAAAATGGCGTTAAGATGCCTTTTATCGGCTTAGGTACTTGGCAAGTTAAAGATAAAGAAGAAGGTATCAACGCTGTCAAATGTGCGATTGAAGCAGGTTACAAAGCAATTGATACAGCTGTTGTTTATCAAAATGAAGAGGCTGTTGGAGAAGGCATCAAAGCTTCTGGTATTGACCGTAGCGAACTCTTTGTGACGACTAAAGTTTACAACGATAAACAAGGTTACGAAGAAACCCATCAGTCATTTAAAGAGAGTTTAGAGCGTCTGCAACTGGATTATGTGGATCTTTACTTGATTCACTGGCCTATTACAGACAAATACCATGACACGTGGCGCGCAATGGAAGAAATCTACACCTCCGGTAAAGCAAAAGCGATTGGGATTTCAAACTTCCATCCTCAACATATTGAAGATTTAATGACTACAGCAAACATTGTCCCAATGGTAAACCAAATTGAACTCCACCCTAATCAAAATCAACAGGCTCTCGTTGCTTATTGCCATGAAAGAGATATCGCTGTTACAGCCTACTCACCACTTGGTCACGGCAATCTACTGGACCATCCTGTGATTAAAGAAATTGGCGAAACTCATCATAAATCAGTCGCACAAGTTATTTTACGTTGGGACATTCAAAATGGGATTACAGCTGTACCAAAATCAGTTAATAAAGACCGCATTGCTGCTAATATTGATGTCTTCGATTTTGAACTATCTGAGGAAGAAATGGCACAATTAAATGCCCTTCATACAGGTGAACGCGTTAATAAAAACCCCGATATTTTCATCATTGAAAAATAAATAATGATCTTTTAAATTCAGACAAACCTCCCACTTTCTTTGTGATAAAGCGGGAGGTTTGTTATTTTTTCACGACTCTTCTATACCACCTTACATAAACACATCTCTTTTAAACGTCCTCAACACAACCTAATAAATAACAAACTGACAAATATGTGTCTATCTCTAAATTATAAAATAGTTTTCAGTTTCACAAAATAAAGCGTTTTATTATTAGAGGTTAATTAAAAATGAATTTTTTGAAGCATCTTAATTGTTTTTAAGTATTTATTACCGTAATATTCACTCCTGGAAAAAAGGAAAAGGAGTTTACATTTATGAAACATTTAATAAAAACATTATTTTTAGTTGTTACCTTATTGGCTTTTGTCACGATAACTCGCTCTCACGTTTCTGCAGCTGAGTTGTCTCAAACTGATGTTATTGATTCTATTCAATTCAATGATACGACCCTTAGCCAAGGCCAACTCACATCAGTTTCTGTTACCTTTAGTGACAAAGGTCAAAAGACTATCAAGCCTGGTGACTCAATTACTTTAGCTCTACCTCCCTCACTAGAAGGTATGACAGAAAATAATGGCTCACCTAGACGTGTGCAACTAAGTAATTTAGGAGAAGCCTTAATTTACCGAGACCGTGTTGTCGTAACATTCAATAGCAACGTGGAAAAACTAAACAACGTTAGCGGCCATTTTAGTTTTGGTATTCGTTCAGCAGTTACTAATAATACGGCTGACGAAACAATTCAAACTAACTTAGGCACTAAAGTTCCTAGTCAAAGCATTAAAATTCCAGGTCACAAAAACAATGGTGACATTGGTAAAAAGCCTTTCTTTTATAAATCTGGTGATTTACTAGGAGATAGCGGAACTGTTCGTTGGTTCTTAAATGCCAACTTAAACAAAGAAGAACTGAGCAACTACATTTTAATTACTGACACTCACGGGGCCGGCCAAGCTCTTAACAAAGATAGCTTCCGTATCATGGTAGACAATTATCTTGGTGTTAAAAGTTATACCTTACCTGAATTTATTGCTAAACGTTTAGGAACGATTCACTTTACTTCAGAAGATACATTTGAAATTTGTATCCCTCGTGAATCAGCTCGTTTAGCCTCATTCACGATTAGCTATACCACAAACATTACAGATGCAGGTAAAAAACAAAAAGACTTTGAAAATAGCTATTCATTAAGTTACCAACCTTACAACAAACCAGTTGTTACAGAAAAAAATAGTTACAAAGTGAAAAATTTATTTGCTGAAGGTGGCGCTCAAGGAGATAACGATTTATCTAAAGCCGAAGAAATAGAAGAAACAATCCCTGAAGAAACAACTGAAACTATTGATGAAGTGGTTACTGAAAACCCTTCTGAGTCTGTCGTTGAAGACAACACGAATAACACAGCTACTGAATCTCAACCTGAGATTAACGTGCCAGTTAACGAAGAAAATGTTACCGAAGAAACGACTGAATCCATTGATGAAGTGGTTACTGAGAACCCTTCTGAATCTGTTGTTGAAGATAATACTAATAACTCGGCTTCTGAATCTCAACCGGAAATCAACGTGCCAGTCACTGAAGAAAATGTTACCGAAGAAACGACTGAAACTATTGACGAAGTGGTTACTGAGAACCCTTCTGAGTCCGTTGTTGAAGATAACACTAATAACTCGGCTTCTGAGTCTCAACCAGAGATCAACGTTCCTGTTACTGAGGAAAACGTGACCGAAGAAACGACTGAATCTATTGACGAAGTGATTACTGAGAACCCTTCTGAATCTGTTGTTGAAGACAATACTAATAACTCGGCTTCTGAGTCTCAACCTGAGATTAACGTGCCAGTTACTGAAGAAAACGTGACTGAAGAGACGACTGAAACTATTGATGAAGTGATTACTGAGAACCCTGCTGAGTCTGTTGTTGAGGACAATACTAATAACTCGGCTTCTGAGTCTCAACCTGAGATTAACGTGCCAGTCACTGAAGAAAATGTTACCGAAGAAACGACTGAAACTATTGACGAAGTGGTTACTGAAAACCCTTCTGAATCTGTTGTTGAAGACAATACTAACAACTCGGCTTCTGAGTCTCAACCGGAAATCAACGTGCCAGTCACTGAAGAAAATGTTACCGAAGAAACGACTGAATCTATTGATGAAGTGATTACTGAGAACCCTTCTGAGTCTGTTGTTGAAGACAATACTAATAATTCAGCTACTGAGTCTCAACCGGAAATCAACGTACCGGTTACTGAGGAAAACGTAACTGAAGAAACGACTGAAACTATTGACGAAGTGGTTACTGAGAACCCTGCTGAATCTGTCGTTGAAGACAATACTAACAACTCAGCTACTGAGTCTCAACCAGAAATCAACGTGCCAGTCACTGAAGAAAATGTAACTGAAGAAACGACTGAAACTATTGACGAAGTTGTTACTGATAATGTCACTGAAACTGTTGTTGAAGATAATACAGACAACACAACTACTGTCACTAAACCTGAGGTGAAAGAACCTGAAGTGAGTCCAGAAGATCACAAAACACCTGAAGTTAAAGAAGACGTTTCAACAGAAACAACTAAAGAAACAAGTCCTACAACTGAACAACAAGCAACACAAACTAGCTCAACAGAAACTAAGAAAACTGACAACCAAAGTAGTCAAAACGTTTTACCTAAAACAGGTAGCGCTGATTCAACTATGACTATTATTGCAGGAATTCTTTTAAGTTCTATTGCAGGTTTTGGTTTATACTTCAAAAGAAAAGTTACTAACAACTAATCATTATCACACTAAAAGCTGACAAATTTTGTCAGCTTTTTTTATTGACTGCGTGGTTACCTCATACTTTATACTCTACCTATCAATCAAAGGAGTGATCAGTATGACCGTTATTATCCAATCAGGAACCCATTACACCAAAGAACAATTAATTGAACCCTTACAAGAGTTAATTTTTACAGGCTTTCAAGCCAAATTCACCCATCGATTTTTTACTAATGACGAAGCAACATTAATCGCAAAAGCTTTAAGCTATTTTCTCTCATCAGAAAAACCTAGTAGCCTACTCATTGCTGAAAAAAATGGCAAAATTTGTGGCTGCCTGTATATGATTTCAAAATCAGATCAGTCAAAATTACTCAATCATTATTTAAGACAACCATTCTCACTCAGTAAACAGGTAAGAATGTGGTTACTATTAGGATTTCTTTCTCACGTACCAAAAGACAATGAGCTTCATATAGACTTCATCGCTGTCTCTCCTGTCTTTAGAGGGCTTGGTATCGGAAGACAATTAATTACTTGCTGCAAAGAGCTTTGTGATAAAGATTACCTAACTCTCCACGTGGCAACTTCTAACCAGAACGCTTGTCATCTCTACTTTTCAGAAAACTTTGAGACAACAAAACAACTAAGTAGCTCAATTGGACAAACTATGACTGGAATCAAAGATTGGTACTTTATGCGCTGGGAGAAAACAAAGAAAGCCGTCCTTTGTACAGAACCCTCTTTTATTGATACAATCTAGATAGTAACCAACTACGTAAAGGAGATATCGCAATGAAATTAGGTATTATCTTAGAAACAAAAGAACATGAAAAAGCGTGGAATGCATTTCGTCTTGGTGTTACCTCTCTAAAAATGGGACATGAGGTTCAATTTTTCTTAATGGGAGAAGCCGTTGAAGTTGAAACCATTCAAGATGACGTCTTCAATGTGACACAAGAAATGGCAAAATTTGAAGATGAGGGTGGTACGCTCTTAGCCTGTGGTACTTGCCTAAAATCTAGAGAACTAGAGGATAAAACAGCCTGTCCTATCTCTACCATGGTGGATTGTGTCCAGTTAATCGAATGGGCAGATAAAGTTGTCACGTTTTAAGTAAGCAAAAAGACTTTCCAATGCTTGATAGCAATTGGAAAGTCTTTTTTAATCTTCTATAACTTTTATTAAAAATTCATACATATTCGATTCCACTGGGTTAGCTAATTTAAAGTCCATCTCTACAACATTTTTTAGTTTCCCATCTGTTGTTGGTTTTTGCTTTTGTTCAATGGTTTCTTTTATAGGCGTCATTTCACCTAGATAATAGAAATCAATTTCATTGTCTTTTTGACTATATTTTCGCTTGATAAATAGGTGAATGTGCCAATCATCCGGTTGTTTCAAGATTTCAACCTCTGGAGAATTAATCGTTCTTGGTGATTTTGTAAACCATCTAAACGTACTTTCATCTAAAAATTCATCTTCGTAGGCCATTAGAGACGCTTTGAAGTCTTTTCCTTTATCAAGCGTTACAAAAATAGTGAAATGATGATTACTAAATGTATAGCCACCAATACCTTGTTCATTCTGTTTAAAGTCCATATTAAGTAAGCGCAAAGCATCTTTACGACGATATTTTTGATATATTTCTAAAGGCGTATGACCCATATACCGTTGAGACTTTACTAAACCAGTTTCAATGACATCTAGCATTAACCTATTAAAATAAGTATTGAGCCAGAATTGTTTCAACTTGTCTGTCACAACTAGACAATCATCCTCTATTCGGAACAATTGTCCTGGCATATAATTTCTTTGCTGCACTGCTTCATAGAAAGATAGCGATAACACCTTAACTGTTGATTGGGCGTCATCTTCTGTAAAATAAATGTCTTTTTCCTTAAACAACTGCTTCATTTCTTGATAAGACAACGTTTTTCTCTTTGTTTCAAAAAAGTGAGCTAATACGACTAATTCATGAGGTCTAATTCCTGAAAGTAATTCCACAGATACGAACTTCAACGCTATCTCTTCCATTTCTGATAAACTTCCTTCAGCTTCACCAATACGTGTTAAAAATTGATAATAAGTCTTTTCTTTACCAATAATAATCAATGGGTCTAAACTTCCCTGCTCTTCAAAATTTAGTAATCCTGGCACATAATTTAACCGATTTTTAAGAGCTATATAATGCTTCTTCAATTCAGCCATTGAATCCAATTTAGCTTGATCAATCGAGCTAAAGATACGCTCTTTTGCCACTTGTTCAAAATTAATCGCCGATAAGCCTGACATATACGTCACATCTATCGTATCTCTTCTTAAATTACTTTTATTACGTGAGCTATCACCTGAGAGAGCCATTGGAATCATGTAATTATTTTTGTAATTCCCAATAAAATCAATCACTGTCACAAATTCTTTTGAGTCATCTTTTCTTAGACCACGTCCCAATTGCTGGATGAAAATAATACTGGATTCTGTATTTCGCAGCATAACAATTTGGTTAACTTTAGGAATATCAATTCCCTCATTAAAAATATCTACCGTAAATATATAATTAATCTTCCCCTCTTCTAAACGAGTTATTTCTAATTCCCGTTTATCTAAGTCATGGTCTCCAGTTAAATAAGAACTGGGTATTCCTTTCTTGTTAAACAAGTGAGATAACTCTTTGGCTTCTTCTTTGCGGCTACAAAAAACTAATCCCTTTGCTTGATTACCGTAGCAACCATAATAGTTAATCTTCTCAATCAAAAATGACACACGCTCTTGATTCACTAAATAGCTTAAATCAGAGGTTTCATTAATCATCAACCCATTTTTTTCGTAATCCGTCACACCAAAATAATGAAAGGGACAAAGTAAATCCTCTTCTAAAGCTTCTTGCAACCTTATCTCGTAAGCGACATGGTAATCAAATAATTCGAAAATATTAAATCCATCTGTTCTTTCTGGTGTGGCTGTCATTCCAAGTAAAAAATCAGGTTCAAAAAAATCAATTGTTTTCTGATAAGAAGCTGCTCCAGCTTTATGAACCTCATCAATTAAGACATAATCAAACGCTTTTGCCCCTAACTGCTCTTGGTAAGTGTCCTTTGAAACAGTTTGAATAGTTGCAAACAAGTACTTAGCTGTCATTTCCTTAGAGTTTCCTGATAAGATACCATAATCACTATCAGGTCCTCCTAATATTTTTTTAAAAGAGGCCATTGCCTTTTTAAGAATTTGTTCTCTATGAACAATAAACAACATTCGCTTAGGTTTAAATTGACGCGCATCAAAAGCTGCTAAATACGTTTTTCCTGTACCGGTTGCTGAGACAATCAATCCCCGTTTAGCTTTAGTTCCACGCAAATCTTTCAAATTTTTCAAAGCCACTTGCTGCATCTTATTTGGAACAATATAATCCTGTCTATCTTCATTCACCGTCATAGTCATTTGGTGAATCATCTGAACATTTATAACAGGTTGATAATATCTTTTAAACTCACAAATCCATTCATTTGTCAGTGGTGTGCTTTCTGCCCATTCTTCCTCTAAATGTGTGCGAATAGATGAAATCATTTCACCATTATCATACGATGTTAACTTAACGTTCCACTCATAATTTTGCTTTAAAGCTGACATAGTTAAGTTAGAACTCCCAATAATAAAACTATGATGATCTTCCATCTCAAACAAATAGCCTTTCGAATGAAATCCTTCTTTTTCCGAAATTCTAACTTCAACATTTGGTAAATTGACTAATGACTCAAACACCTCTGGTTGATTAAACCCTAAATAAGTAGATGTTAGTATTTTCCCAGAAATACCTTTTTGTGCTAAATCTGCCAGCTGAGCTTTAATGGCATTTAAGCCACTTTGAGTGATAAAAGCAACAGATATAAAGAATGAACGACATTGTTTAAAGTCATTCTGAAGAGTCGTCAGTAAAAAATCATGTTTCTTCGGGTTATTAATAATAAACTTTGGATTTAATTTATCACTTGGTGTGACTTGGTCTATAAATGCTTTTTTAAGTGCTAGCTCTAGCACATCCATACTTATCCTCCTATTGCAGTTGCCTGTAATTTCTCAACAGTTGGTATATCTGCTGGTGCCCATTCAAGAGATATTAATTCATCTCTACTTAACCATTTAGCTTGAAGATGCTCCGTTAATTTAGGTTTCCCTTGTTCCAAATAACAAATAAATGTTGTTAGATTAACGTAACCAAACTCATACTCATATCGGCAAAAAGCAAACTCTTCTTGCTCTATCTTTACAGTTATTTTGAGTTCTTCATCTAATTCTCTTTCTAAAGCTTCAATTTTTGTTTCTCCTGCTTCAATTTTTCCACCGGGAAATTCCCACATTAAAGACAAAGCCTTCTCTGGTCCACGCTGACAACACAGGATTTTTCCATTTCTAACAATAACAGCTCCAACAACATGTATCTCTTTTTTCATCTATATAGTACCTCTTGTTTTTTTATTCTTATACTTGTTAAGGATCCCATAAAAACTCAAGTTGTGCAATGATAGAATCCCTATAAATAGTCAATAGTTTACTATTTTCCGTAGTGCTAAGGAAAATTAAATTTTGATAAGAAAACGTTACCAACTTATAATTGATTTAAATAAAAAAACAGGAGTGATCATATGACTGATAAATTACCAGAACAGTTTTTATGGGGTGGCGCAGTAGCTGCTCATCAATTGGAGGGGGCCTGGAATGTTAACGGAAAAGGAGTTAGTGTAGCTGATGTTATGACTGTAGGAACAACATCGAGTTATCGCTCTATTACTGAAGGCGTGCTAGAAAATCAATATTACCCAAATCACGAAGCAATTGATTTTTATCATCATTATAAAGAAGATATCAAGTTACTAGCTGAGATGGGCTTTAAACGCTTCAGAACGTCTATAGCCTGGACTCGTATTTTCCCCAATGGTGATGAAACTGAACCTAATGAAGCCGGTTTAGCCTTTTATGATGACTTATTTGATGAATGTTTAGCATATGGCATCGAACCTATTGTTACTCTTTCTCATTTTGAAATGCCTTATCATCTGGTCACTGAATATGGTGGCTTTAGAAATAGAGAAACGATTGACTTCTTTGTTAATTTTGCCCAAGTCTGTTTTGAACGTTACAAAGATAAAGTAACGTACTGGATGACTTTTAATGAAATTAACAACCAAGCAAATTTTAATGAAGACTTCGCTCCTTTTACCAACTCAGGTATTTTTTATCAAGAAGGAGAAAACAGAGAAGCAATTATGTATCAGGCTGCTCATTACGAATTAGTTGCTAGCGCAAAAGTTATTGCCATTGCTAAAAAGATCAATCCTAATTTTCAAATTGGTTGTATGATTGCCATGGCTCCTGTTTATCCTAAAGATAGTCGACCTGAAAACAACTTAATGGCTCTTAAAATTATGGAAAAACGATACTTCTTTACAGATGTTCATGTCTACGGTGCATATCCTAAACACATCTTAAATTATTGGGAACGCAATCATATTAACTTAGATATCACTGAGAATGACTTAGATATCTTAACTAAAGGCACCGTTGATTACATTGGTTTTAGTTATTATATGTCTCATGCTACTGAATACAGAGAAGACAACATTCACTATGATTATGATGAAACAAAAGATTTAATTAGAAATGAATTTGTTGAAGCGTCGGATTGGGGTTGGCAAATAGATCCCGTCGGATTAAGATATGCCTTAAATTGGTTTACTGATATGTATCGTCTACCTCTGTTCATCGTTGAAAATGGCTTTGGTGCTTATGATAAACTGGAAAATGATGACTCTATACATGATAGTTATCGAATTGATTATCTAAGCTCACACATCAAGCAAATGAAAGCTGCAGTGGTTGAAGATGGCGTAGACTTGATTGGCTACACTCCTTGGGGATGTATTGATTTAGTTTCTGCTGGGACAGGCGAAATGGAAAAAAGATATGGCTTTATCTATGTTGATAAAGATAATCAAGGGAATGGCTCCCTTGAACGAAAAAGAAAAGATTCATTTTATTGGTATCAAAACGTCATAAAAACAAATGGTGCCGAACTATAAAGGAGAGATTACAATGAAAAAAGTATTAATTATCTGTGCAGCAGGTATGTCATCTTCCATGATGGCATCAAAAACGACCAACTATTTTAAAGATAAAGGTCTAGAAATTTTTGTTGATGCTGTTTCAGCAACAGAAGGAGACAAAATGATTAAAAATAGTGATTTTGATTTATTTTTAATCAGCCCTCAAACAACGATGTATTTTGATAAATTTAAAAAATTAGGCGATGGCGTTAATAAACCCGTTGTCAGTATTCCTTTCCCAGCATATGTCCCTATCCCTACTGGTATTCAAAAAATGGCAGAATTGATTGAAGAAAATATTTAAAGATGGGAGTGTATCTGATGAATCAAAAGGAATACAGCATAATGAAATCCCTATTGGAAAATCAAGGTACATACATCACTAGTCAATCTCTAGCTACTGAGCTTTCTCTATCAGATAGAACCATACGAACCTACATCAAAAAAATGAATGACATCCTTAGTCATCAAGGAGCTATAATTCACTCAAAAACAGGATATGGCTATCAATTAGATATTTTGAACCGAGGTAAATTCGATCTATTTCTAAAGAGACAAACGGTCAAGCTTACCTCTCTTCTAGAAACACCACAAATAATGGAAATCGAAGATCGACAGAATTACATTTTGAATAAATTACTCTTAGAAGATGCTATTTTAAATTTTGACGAATTAGCCGAAAAATTATTTATTAGCCAATCCAGTGTCACAAAAGATGTTAATGAAATACGTGAGCGCCTCAAGCCTTATCATCTAACTGTTGTCTCAAAAACAGGCGTTGGTTTTTGGATTGAGGGAGATGAACAAGAAAAAAGACATTTTATTATGGACACTTTCTTCGGTAAAAACTATAACAATCCTTTAAGAGAACACATTGGAAACAGTGATTTATTTCAAGATATTTCCTTTGAAGAGCTGACTATCATCATTTTAGATGAAGCTCGAGAAGAACGACTAAAGATATCAGATATCATTATTCAAAACCTTGTCTTACATTTATCTTTAGCAATAAAAAGAATTAGTGAAGGATTTGAATTAAAAGATTCTGGTATTCTCATCGATGATAACAACGTAGCTGAATATAAAGTCGCTAGTCACATCATAGAACGTGTCGAAAAGAATTTAGCTATCACATTTCCAAAAGAAGAGGTTGGTTACTTAACCCTGCATCTCATGGCAAAATCCAATAATAAAAATAGTCAACGTGATACGGAATTAAGTGACCATCTCGTTTATGTTCTTCAACATATGTCTCAACAGTTAAATGTCAATTTAGTTGATGATTATCAATTATTTAATGGCTTACTGGAACATTTAAAACCAATGCTTGTCAGATTAGAACAAGGAATCATTTTAAAAAATCCTTTAAAAAAGACTATTCGTTCCAATTTTCCTGAAGCTTTCGATCTCACAAAAAAATACCTTAGTCAATTACCTGAGCTACAGCCCTATCTAATCAATGAAGACGAGTGGTCCTATTTATCGCTTCATGTTATGGCTGCTCTTGAAAAGGCTAAAAATACTCGTAAACTTCAAGTTCTTATTATTTGTGCTACAGGATATGGTAGTGCTCAACTATTAAGAAATCGTGTAACTAATGAATTTGGGAGCTACATTAATGTTGTCGATGTCTTAGGTTATTACGAACTAAATGAAACAAGCTTAAAAAATATTGATTTGATTATTTCTTCCATCAATTTGTCTTCTGTTCTCTTTAAGGTACCTATGGTTCACGTCAGCGTGTTTCTCAACACACAAGATATCCACCTAATCAAAAAAGAGATCAATCAAATAGGACAACTTGAAATGAAGGACCAGCCAAAAAAACAATACAACCAAAAAAACAGTGGTCGTCAATACATTGAAGAGCACCTGACGTCTGATCACTTCATCATTTATGATGTACCACCTACTAAAGAACGACTTATTTCAGAACTACTTACTCGTTTAAGTAGTGGTGAAGACCCTCACTACATCAAAAAAATGACTACTCAAATTCAACAACGTGAGTCTATGGGAGAAATCGTCTTTAGTGACACAATTGTCGTTCCACACCCCGCACAGCCAATAGGTATTACCACAAAAATGGCTGTAGCTGTTGTGCCGGAAGGTATGGTTTGGGATCATGAAAAACACATTAAGTTCATTTTTCTCATTTCACCTTCTTTCATTGAAAATGAAGGTATCACCCACTTAACCAAAGCCATCGTCAGACTTGTAGACGATATTGAAACACAAGAACAGATTTTATCTAACATTACATTTAACAATTTTCGCAACCATTTTATCAAAATAACAAATCAGGAGGAGGCAGATTAAATGGAAAACACAGAAGAGTTACAAGTAGTCGCATTTGAAATCATTCTACATAGCGGCAATGCACGTACAAGCATTCACAAAGCTTTCTCTTTTATGAGAAATAAAGAATTTATCGAAGCCGAAGCAATGTTAGATGAAGCTAATAACAGTATTTTAGTGGCTCATCAATCTCAAACTAAACTATTAAAAGACTATGCGAATGGTAAAAAAATAGAAATGGAGATCATCATGGTTCACGCTCAAGACCACTTAATGACTACTATGACATTACTAGAAGTAGCTAAAGAAATGGCATTTTTATACAAAGAAAGATAACAGAAAGGAGAAAAAACTTTGAACAAAGCAGCTGAGGTCAATAAAAATAAGCTAAGTATCAAGGTCATGTACTACAATCGTTTTTTAATGGTCCGCTACTTTACGGCCACGTTTTTCTTCGCTAATCTCAACTGGTTAGCATTCATGATTTATAAGCAATCAATTGGTTGGCTTATTCCAATGTCTTTAATGCTTCTACAGCTTCTACCTATAGCTGAGCAAATCAAACTTTACCGAAAACCAACTAATGAAACACCACGTACCAAACAATATTACTACCTGCAATTAGCTGTTAATATTCTGCTGATTGTCAGTATCTTTACTCCAGCATATAATCATTTATTCTTTTTTATGAATCAAAATCAAACAGGAAAAACAGTTACCTTGCTCTTTTTGCTAATTGGTTGTCTACTAGCCATTAGCGTTATTCGTAGACTTAATAAAATAGAAAGCAACACCGACAAACAATATCATCGTGTTAAACAATATGAAAAAATCTTAGGAGTTTAAGAAAGGAGTAACACAATGTTTAATTTTCTGCAAAAATACTTAATGGGGCCTATGGGGAAAGTCGCACAATTCAAAGTCGTTAGAGCTGTTATGGCCGCTGGGATGGCTTCGATTCCCTTTACAATTGTTGGTTCAATGTTCCTCGTTTTAAATATCTTACCTCTGCCGTTTCCGGCTTTAGAAGGTCTGTTTAATGCTACTTTCTTCAAAATAAGTGATTTATACATGATTGCTAATACCATGACTATGGGAATTTTATCCGTTTATTTTGCTATTGTTTTTGCTTATGAATTAACTTCCATTGAAAGAGATGAACAAGAAGTAGATGTTAACCCATTAACAGGTGCATTACTTTCTGTCTTTGCCTTTTTCATGTGTATCCCTGAATTAGTTATGTCAGATGGAAAAATCACCTTATTAAGAAGTATCACAGAATCAGAAACAGTGGTTAATGGTATCAGAATGGGCGGTTTCGTTGATCGTTTGGGAACTTCTGGTATCTTTACTGGTATTATTATGTCTTTTATCGCCGTTGAACTCTACGTCCTATGTGTTAAGAAAAAATGGGTCATTAAAATGCCAGAAGTGGTACCACCAGGTGTTTCACGTTCCTTTACAGCTTTAATCCCAACATTTGTTATCGCTTTTGCTGTGATGATAATAAACGGTACTTTAGTTGCTTTAGGAACAGATATCTTTAAAATCATTTCAATCCCATTTAGTTTCGTTACCAATATAACTAATACTTGGTTAGGGGTTATGGTAATTTACTTCTTAATTCATGCCTTATGGATTGTAGGTATCCACGGTGCCAATATCATTACATCATTCTTAACACCTATTGTACTTGCTAATATGGCTGCTAACGCTAATGGTGCTGCAATTCCTTTAGCAGGTGAATTCAATAACGCTTATGTAACTGTAGGAGGTTCTGGTGCAACTCTTGGCCTAGTTATTTTCATTGCATTCCTTGCTAAATCTGATCAATTACGTGTTTTAGGAAAAGCGTCTCTTGTACCAGGTCTCTTTAATATTAATGAGCCAATTATTTTCGGTATGCCGATTGTTTACAACCCATACCTTGCCATTCCATTCTTCCTAGCACCTATGGCTTCTGCTTCATTAGCTTATTTTGCCATTAAGCTAGAAATTGTTAAGCCTGTGATAGCTCAAATGCCTTGGCCATCTCCAGTAGGTATTGGTGCTTTCATTGGTAGTGGTGGTGACTGGAAAGCTGCAGTTTTAGCTATTCTTTGCGCTGTGTTAGCCTTTGCTATTTGGTTCCCATTCATCAAATTCTATGACAGCAAACTACTTAAAGAAGAACAAGAAAAAGCTGCTGAATTAGCTGCATAATAATAGAAAAGACACTTCCAAAACCGGAAGTGTCTTTTCTTATTTTTTCGTTTCCATCCCACTACTTAAACGTCGTAATTTTATCAGCAGATACTCTAACTGACTCATAGCCAGCTTCTTTTTCTTTACCAATCGAAACTATCATCACTGGTACGTAACGCTCTTTATCTAAGCCAAACGCTTCGGCTAACTGATCTTCCTCAAATCCCCCAATTGGGTTTGTTTCATACCCATGAGCACGTGCCACTAACATAAACTGCATAGCCACTAAACTAGTATCAATTTTGATGACGTCATTCATTTTAGACTCAGAAAAACTCTCGTAATAAGGAATAATCGTTGCTAGTTGCTCATCTCTAACTTCTTTAGGCATTTTGCCTTCAGCAACAGCTTGATCATAGATCTCTTCTCCTAATTCATAACATTTTCTATCGCCAAATAACAATACCATTGCAGATGACGTATCATTTTGTAGCTTGTTAAAACGAATCAATGGTTTCAACTTACTTTTTTCCTCATCACTTTCCACAACAACAAAGCGCCATGGTTGCATGTTTACAGAAGAAGGTGCTGTAGTTGCTTCTTGAATCATTTCTAACATTTCTTCCTGTGATATCTTATAAGTCTCATCATAGTGACGGACTGATTTTCTTCCAAATGTAATAGCTGAAAAATCGTTATTGCTTATATTTTTTGACATATCTATTCCTCTTTCATCAAACTAAGTTAGTTAATAGTTCTAATAATGTTTTTTCTTCTTGCT
Source organism: Candidatus Vagococcus giribetii (assembly GCF_017316185.1). Classification (GTDB taxonomy): domain Bacteria; phylum Bacillota; class Bacilli; order Lactobacillales; family Vagococcaceae; genus Vagococcus; species Vagococcus giribetii. Next base: position 55,774 of record NZ_JAFLVX010000021.1, read on the forward strand.
CCGTTAAACCAAGGTCAAATTTCTTTTCTGCCTTATGTTTAGCATCACACGTTTCTAGAGATTGTAAGGCACTATCTGTAATAGTAACCATCACTTCTCGATTATTCTCTTTATTTCGCTCACGTGTCACATAATTCTTTTCTTCTAAGATCTTTAAATGCCTAGTGACTGCTGCGCTATCAATCTTTAAAGCCGTTTGAATGAGCGATTGAGAACAAGGTGCATTCTCTCTTAGCACCTGCATTAACTCGTAACGCGTGATACTAAAACCTGTCTGCTCTTCAAATTTAGTCATCATTTCTTGATTAGCTAATTTCAATTGATATAGTAATTTACTCGTTTCTCGTAAGTCCATCTCTCTCCCTCTCTTTATATGACAAATCAACAGTTGACTAGTCAACTATAAACGTAAAGCTTACTTAAAGAAAGTAATTTGCTCAAAACAAAAAAACATCTCCACTAAGGAAGATGTTTTTTTAGAATTAATTCTGCAAACTGCCCATATTGTTTGACCTCTACTAAATCAAATAGCTGCTTACCTTCTTTTTGCGTAAACAACGGCACACCCTCACCTAGCAAGACAGGTGCAACTTGCACGTACATCGTCTCAATCAAACCCTTATCTAGTAAAGGCGCTATCAACGTGTTGCCTCCAACTACCCACACATTCTTATCCTTAGGTAGTGACTCGACAAATTCCACAACATCTTCTGAAACAAACTTAAATAATGGAGACTCTAAACCTTTTTCATGGGTGAACACAATATTTTCTGTCGGCCCATAAAAGTCCTCTAGATTGTCCATGTCTTTAATCTCATCATAAGTCTTCTTCCCAAGTAATAACACGTCCATCTCTTGGTAAAAGCTCTCATAACTAGTTTCTTCCACTGATCCTAACTCATGAAGCCAGTTAATCTCGTGATTCTTATCGGCTAAATACCCATCCAGAGACATACATCCATAAAAATAAACCGCCATTGTTCTTTCCTCCCGTCTAGCTAATCAAGCAACAACTAACTCTCCTGATAAATAAACCCTGAATATTGTTTTATCTTACCATTTTTTAGATGTGAACCAAAGAAATGGTTATAATCAAATGTAAATAAATCCTTTAGCTTCATCGTCTTATTTCCCACTGGGTAACTATTATTACCAATTAGTTGTTTCTTATTAAGTGTCGGCAAAAAGCCAATACCAGCATAGGCACTCGATACCTTTGTTTGAACCTTCTCATCAGAAGAGACATACAAACATTCATTAAACGATATCAATGTGATATCATTGCGGAAAAACTGACGCCATGTTTGCTTGAATGCCTTTAAAAAAGCTTCATATACCTTAAAATGAACGACCTCATCAAAATACTTAATCTCATCAGTTAAATACACACACTCAAGAGTCGCCCAACGATTAATCGCTAACCCAGTCTTCATCATTAAATCCTCGTGGAAATTAGTTCCCACCACTTGTTCATAGAGTCCTTTAGCAAATGAATAATTCTCTAGCGTACTATCAGAAATAGAATCAGCTGCATCGATAAAGTCATCGTCAAAGTGACTTGAATGGCCTACAAGCTTCATCACAGGCACCTCTTCATAAGAATCAGACCCATCTTTTTTCAATAGATGATACGTCGCATAAAACCTGAAAAAAGAAGCATTTAATTCCTGAGCCTCTGACGGAATCTTAAAAGAAATATCAACAAAGCTCCCCTCTAACTCATAACTAGTTTCAAAATCCATAAAAACGCCTCCTTGCTTTTTATATTTTACCGAACATGTGTTCTTTAGTCAATATAAAAAAATCCCTAAAAAGGGATTTTGATCTGCTATCTAGTTAAAGATTTTTGGACCTTTACGCATGTTTTTACGGTCATTTTTAGGCGCTTGCATTTTTTTAGATGCCTTACCACCTGATTGTTTATTTTTAATCAGTTCAAGCATTTTTTCTTTTTTATCCATTAACGTTACCTCATTTTCTTCCAATTTCTTGATAAGAATACTTTATTTTGACTCATAACACAAATAAAATTTGCTAATTTTGACAGAAAATAATGCAATAGATACAATAAACTCATAAAGGTGGTGTTTAGATGAAATTAGTACATATAACAAAAGATAATCTAGAAGAGTGTATCAAGCTTTACATGGACACTTTCTCTAAAGAGCCTTGGAATGATGTCTTTGAATCAACTGATAAAATCAGATCCTACTTCCTCAACTTCATGGAGAATAACCAGTATATTGAATAATTCATATTGCTAAAATAGCTATTTATTTGAGAATGTATGCGAATTTATATTTTCGAATCCTTTTTCCTATATTCAAGAATCAGTTTACATTATTACTTAAAGTTATTAACAAGAAAGGAGTAGAATTTCTCTACTCCAAAAAAGATAAAATTAAGGTTAACTGCATGTATTTTAGTTTTTGTTCCTTTTAATTTCAAAAAAATTCTAATCTACTAATTCAATCTATCTTTAAAAGAATCAATTCTAACAACATTAGCTCTAGGTGATGTTAAATTTAAGTCAGATTCTTCTAACACAGGACCGTAAACTACAGCATCACCTTTTTCTAATCTACCTAATTTTCTATCCATCTCTTGTTTTTCTTGTATACTTTTTGTGATATTCTTAGAAATAATTGGAATTTGAGCATCAGGTGGTAAAAAATGGACTTGTTCTGCTGCATTATAAATTGCTTCTTTACCATCTCCACGTATTGAATCTAATGACTGTGTCGCGAAAATACCTGACCAACCAAACTTCCTTCCTTCTCTTAATATCTTCACAATAGGAGAATCATTGCTGAAATCTAAATTCTGAATTTCATCCAAAACCAAAGGTATTGGCAATTCTTCCTTACCATTTTGTTGGGTATATTGAAATAAATCCCACAGCATAAACTCAATTAATGCTTTTTGAATATCACTCTGTAAGCCATGCATTTGAAAAATATGTACTGTACCTGTATTAGTAAAGAAATTACGCCAATCAACAGGACTACTATAAGTAAATGGATCTCTTGAAAGCAGCCTCTCTAATCTGCCGTATAACTTCTCATCATTTGAATCCTCACTATCTAATAATTGATTACTCAAATGTGTAAACGTATATGAATCTCCATGAATCCTAATACCTTCTCCCATTCTTCTCTTTAATAAAGATAATTGTTGGATACCTAAAGAAAATACAGTATCTAATATATAGGATATCCTATCAATCATATCTTGTTCATCTTCATCCTCTAAAGAACTTCCAAAATCAATCTTTTGACGCTTAAATGGATTAATTGGTAACTTATCACGGTGAACTAACCTCACAGTTTTCTTACCATCTATCAATTTAATAAATTGATTGTCCAGTTGATTATCAAGGAAACTGGAAGTATAATCAATAACTATCGAATCTATTTTATTTTTAGATAATTCATATAATAATGTTTGCACAAAGTATGTTTTTCCTTGTCCTGACTTCCCCGTTATAAAAAGATGTCGATTAGACAGAGATTTATTTCCGTATTCCCAGAACAAGGAAGTTTCAGATCCTTTAATATTTCCTAATAGAATGCGTGTATCCTCTAATTTGGATTCTAACCTTACCATAGGAATGTTTTCATCTGAGTAACTTTCGAACAATTCTATCCTACCCTCATCTCCTATCTTTTTAGGACTCTCATTTTCCTTTATAACTAACTCAGGCAATAAATTTTCTGCTACCTTCATACTAGGTGCTATGTTACTTATCTCCATATTTCTATTTTTTTGATGCAAAAGGTTGTTCAAAAAATAAGTTGTTTTAAATGAGAATTCCTTATTTTGAATTTTACTTACTACATTAAAAATATTTTCACTAACTATATTATAAGCATCTCTTTCCGGCACTTTAATACTCGTAAATTCATCATCAATATTTTTTTCTATAATTCGCGTGTGGATATCTTTAGTAAATTCAAACACAAAACCTTTTCCATAATATTTTGATAACTCAAACGAGATATCAAAATTATTTGACATCAATTTGTCCAGAATTAATTCAGAATCAACCAATTCTTTTTCTGAAAATATTTCAGAATATCTCATTTTTGATAAATTAGTTAGAAGCACGGATTTAAAGAAATTCGAGTAGTAGTTTCTCATAAATTGATTCTCGTTTGATACACTCAAAAATTCTTTCAATATATCGAAGGTGTTAACAACCTGCTCTTTTGCTTTAACAGAAACAGACGTATTATTAATTCCGACCTTTACCTCTATGGGAATAAGGTGAACTTTTAATAAATCTTCTCTAAAGTCAATTCCCATAAATAACAAGTCATCACTTACTGAACCTTTTTTTCCTAAGTTCATACTACTAAATAAACCATCTTTTTTCTTTAATCCCACCATATCTGAGACACGTAAAATTTCTTCTAAAGATACGGGAACCCAGTAAAAATCTGAGTGCTCTAGTATTCCTAACATTTCTTTATACGCTGAAATAATACTAAGTTTTTCCCTAATCAGATTAGATTTAACATCTGAGGTGCGGTTATCTGAAGCAAGTTTTAATAGCCATGTACCATTTATTATATTAAAACTTTTAATAATATCTTGAGCTGATGTTAATTTATTATCAGAATAAGTATCTATTATCTTTTCTTTTAATATTCTCTCATATTGGTTAATATTATTAGTTATAGTAATCGCCTCATACTCATTCATTGAATTTTGGTCCATGTAATGAATAATAAATAAATTTTCGTCTTCACTATGATAAAAATAAGATAGATCAACATCCGGATTAATAATTGTCAACCAATTACTTTTATTCATTAACAGTTTTATATTTGAATAATTATTTTTTCTTATATTATTAATTAGTGTTTTTCTAGGACTATATACTTCTGTTTCTTTTTTTGTCGCTAATAAAAAACTATTCCATGTTACAACAAAATTAATCAAACTACTCTGAGTATCATTATCAAACACATCTATTCCGAATCCACTTATAAAGTTATCTTGATCATTCTTTTGATATATTTGACCACTTACCAATCCATCTAAAGAATAATTTTTTTTCAAATTTGCTACAGGCATACCTACTATATCCATTTCAGATGTAAATTGATAAAAACTTATATGGAAAAAAGCGTCTTCAATTTCTTCTATATGTGAAACATTAAATAAATTAATCTTAGTTTGTAATAGCTCTAAAACTTCACTATCCTCAAATTTACTACCTTTATATTTATGGCTTAACAACTCATTCAATTTTTCCATAGATGTCGCTTCATATAGTTTATTAAATTTAGAACTTAACATTTCACCTATCTGTTCTGAATAAATGGTTAATGGATTTATATCTTTAATATTTTTTATTTTTCCTAATTGTTCGAAGAAATAGTTGACTATAGCATCAAAAAACATATCTTCATCATAAATATTAATAGCTGCAATATTAATAGGGATATTTAGATTTGTTAGAAATAAAAACTTATACTGTGATACATAATCTTGTATTCTAGAAACAATAACTTTATACGATAAATCAGAAAGCTTTTTTTTCAATATTTCTTTGTAGAATAAATACCTTGGAAATTGAGAATCGTATATAGACTGATGAATAGTATTTTCAATTAATATATAAGGTGACAAATTAGCTCCATTCAATGTTTTTAAAACATTCTCTCTAGGAATTAATTCTTTATTCACTAATTGATGAGATAATTCTAAGTAATACATTATTTGAAATGGATTTAAAGGAGTTAAAATGATTTCATTATTTCTAACTACTCTACCGATTTTAGATATGTTTTGAATTTGTAATTTAATTTGTTCACCTTCAATCAAATGCTCTGAAAACAATTCTTGAATAGTCGTAATAATGTCTTCCATTAACACATTTAATCTATCTGTATGAATTGCTATACTCGGTAGCGTGTTCTTTTCTTCATAATAATTAAACAAATTTTCATAATTTTTTTGAAGTTTTTTCGGAATATCTAGCGTTTTCTTCTGATAATAGCTACTTTCAAATAATCCATATATAGACTTTTCAGAAATCATTCTCTCTTCAAGTAGCAACATTTCTTTTACCTTAGTATCAACAGTAAATATTTTATTATCAGAAAATATTCTACTTTCTTTAAATACTAGTTGAGTATTTGACAATAATCGTTGTCTTTCTAATTGAATTCCTGATAAAGAAACTAAGCGTTCCATATTACTTCTTATTGACAATGGTAAAAAAGCATCAGCTAATTTTGCTTTATATCTCAAAACCCCATTATCATCTTCTTCAACAGCAGTCTCTTTAAATAGCAGCTCTGAATGCAATAGTTCTACATCAGTAAGGTCATCAGCATTATATACTTCGATAGTTTTTCGATTAACTAAACCAAAACCATACTCAGATATGTGTTGTGAGACACCAAAACTAAATCCTTTTCTTTTAACATCAATTTTAAAATTAGGTATCACTTTAGTTAAATATTCAAGTGGAAACGGAACTATCATAAAACAGATTTTAAAAGTTAAACGATTTTCTTTTTTATGTTTGTAAGTAATCATTCCCCCATATGTTATATCTCGAATATAATTGGGAATGGTAACGATTACTTTTTTATTTTTAGTATCAATTATCAAATCATTTAATACCTTGCTGTCATTTTCAAAATAATATGTTTGACTTGTAACAATACTAGATTTTTGTACTTTATCATCAAATGGAATTTCAATTGAACATGTATTACTTTCAATATTTTTAGAGTCAGTAGACTGTAGTATATGCAATCTTTTAGCTTTACTACCAGTCTCTCCTTCTAATTGATATATTATTGATTCCGTACTAATCAAATTTTCTTGGTCATAATTTATTTTAACTGTTCTACTACTAAGATATTTTTCAACCCCACGTTCTACATCATTATAGTCAACATACTTCCAATCATCTTCTTTTTTCAATTGGTTCACTAAACTATCACCGGAGACTTTTTCTAATAATTTATCCTCTGTATCAAAAAAAGAATGTGCCATCTCTACTTCAGTATACATGGATTTATTTTTCTTTAATCTAGACTCGATATCCTTCTCAGTAAATGATGATAATTGCGAATCATAGAAATACCCCATATCATTATAATTATTCACTGATATTTCTTTTTTCTCAATAATTGAAAATATAGTTTCAAAATCTTTTAGTATAGTATTTTCATAATTATCTATATCATTTATATACAATTCTAATGCTGTTCTTTCAAAATCTTTCAATGTTGTGTTTTCTTCTATAACTTCTTTTATTTCTCTTTTGATATTTGCTATATTAAACGGGGCATCCTTTTGACTAACATCAAAAGCTCCTCTAACAATCGAGTCTAATCCGCTATGAACTAAAAAGAATACAGCTGTGTTTTTCCATATTCCTTTTTGCTCACTCACTCTATTTCTAATTGTTACTAAAAAGTCTTGTGTGACACTATTCCCTGTTGCTACAAATAATATCTTCTTATCTTTTACTAGTAAATAAGGGGTTTGATAATCTATTCCATCTGATATAGAGGAAAATATCTTTAACTCGCTAGTAGTCTCTAATTCCCTATAGAAATTATCAACTTCTGATACATCATCTAGGAGTACAAAAAAACGATCCCCAGGCTTGATTTCCTTTTGTAATTTTAACCACTTTACGATACGATTTGTTAAAAATTTATAATATTGATTTAACATATTGTGCATCCCCGCTATCACTCATTTTTTCCAAAATATTTACCTCTTCAAATAGTTTAATGACTTCTTGACGACTTTGAGAATCGAAGAATATTCCTCTTTTTTCCAATTCTTTAAACACGTCACGAACCAGCATTCTACCTTTTGGTTCAACAATTACAGCTACTAACAATAGTATTAAATCTGCTGGTGCATTCAGCACTTTGCCTAACCTTCCTCGTGATTTAATAAACCCTAATCTAAAAAATTCATCAAATGACCTTTTAAATCTAGAAACCGATTCATTTGGAATATCCGCTTTCAACCATTGACGTAACTGACTTATTTGCTCCATTAAATTATTAGATGTACTCACAACTTCTTTATCTTTATAAAAACTATAAGAACGATTGAATTCTTTTAAATTTCTTATTAGTTTATCCTCATACTCAAAATCACTTGATAAAATTTCCTGATAACTATAATATTTATCTACTCCTATAAGCTCATTTAAGTAGTCTAATACATCATTATCAACTAATAAATATTTCGCATTTTCTAATACTAAATTATATCCATTTTTTACGGAAACTCTTGCACCAGAGAGTGACTCTTTTTCATAAGAAAAAAATAAATTATCTTTAAAAGCTGTTTGTTTAAATTGATAAGTGAATGTTATGATATGTAAAAAATAATAAAATGAAAAAAATAGATTCATTTGTTTTAAAAAGAATTTTTTATTAACTAATAGCCTGCTCAAATCTTTTTGAAATACATTTAAATAATCAAAATTTTCTATTAAACAAAATTTCCTCGTATCATTGTTATTATCACATTCAAGTTCTGGCAATGATAAAATTAAAACTTCTGTATATAAATCCTCTGGTTCTGAAATCTGTAAAAATTTTTTCCATTCTTCATTTTCTGATAGTTTAAAAAGTTTACTCAAGTAAACTCCTAATTCTACTTTTCCTTTTTTTTCACTTTGTTCTTGCTTACTACTACTTTTAGGAATAACATATAGCAATAGTTTTTGATTAAGCTTTATTTCTTGTTTTAAATCAAAAATATCTCTTAACTCTTCTTCTGAAATATCCGCAACATCAACTTTAGTTCTTAAATTTTCAAAAAAAGGAATACTGACATCCTCAATATCTAATTGGTATTCTGCAGAGTGTCGACTCATGATACCAATAATTTCTGAAAAATCATCTTTATACTTTACTCTTTCAGGTTCGCGTGTCCAAAAAGGAAACACCTTTCCTTTAAAGTTTCTATTAAATGTAGGTTTAGTATCTAATTTCAATTTCATTTTTAATTGATTAACTTCAATAGATTCACTCATCTTACTTACCTCGTTGTAGTTTTATTTTTCCAAAACTTTTACTTAATTCATAAACTTGATTAGTCTCAACATTAATTAATAAGTTAGTTCGCATAGATTTACTATACTTAACAATATCATCTACAAAAGCATCTAATCGAATAGCCATATTTCGATCTTCTTCTTTGATAAAATATCCTTTTTCAATTTTTCTTAATAGCTCATAAATTCTATAATCAATTCTAATTTCAGATTCATTATCATCAAAAAAGTATTTTACTTTTATATCAAAACCATCTACAACTTCCTCGGAGTCATTTATATTATGCTCCATTGCTATGCGTATTATTTCATCTCCACGACTTTTTAGTAAGTAATCATCTTTTAAATGGTCAACTTTACCATTCCAGGTCAAAGCACACTCCATCACTAAACGAGACATTTCTCCTTGAGCTACTTTATTATTTAAATTCGTTAGCTCTTTTAAATATCCAGAATATAAAGATTCTCCAAACATCGAATTATTAGGCTCTTCAAGATACTTAATCCTAACAAAAGTATTAAAAATTCTCCTAAAATTATCTTTCCCAAGAACTTTATCTCTCATAGTTTCAAAAATAGGTAAATACTTTTCACCTTCATTACCTAGTAGCTCTTTAATCTTCTGTAATAAATCATTTGAATGATATAATTCTATTGCTAAATCATTTAGTTTGGCTGTTTGAATGTCTACAGGATCTATTAAATTTAGATAAGTTAGTATATTAGACTTATTTTTATTTTGGAATAAAAGATGTGGTAGATATGATGATGCATTTATATTACCTTCCTTAGGATTTACAATATCATACATAAAATTAAATAATAATCTAGTTGAAATAATCTCTTTAAACTCGACTTCTATTCTATTCAGTAGACCAATGACATTATTTAAAACATTTTCACTCAATAAATATCTATAATTCTCATGAATTAACTTTGTCATGCCTTTTTGCTGATCGTTTAAATATGCCTGATAAAAAATATTACTTTCGGATGTGGAGAATACTTTTCTAAAAACCTCTTCATAAAATATATTTTTTACAATGCCGTCTTTAAATGTTAATTCTTTTCTTTCTAAAAATGATACTGTTTTAAAATAGTCCGAATTTTCTTCCTCTCTCTTTTTACCAGATATTATTCCACTTTTTTCTATATAACTTACTAATTGATCAAACTCCTCTATGTGATTTAAATAATCATATAAATTGGTCAATACCCCTAAATTAATAGCAATAATTATCCTTTTGTCTTCAACATAATTTATTTTCTGATTATTAAAGGGCTCTAAAATACTAACTAATCTATCAATTGATGTTTTATTAGGTGCGTCGCTCTCAGTTGCATCATTATAAATCTCAATATTTTTATTATTAAATTCATTTCTATATTTATCGTTCATATAAGCAAGTAAATGACTTTTTCCATCTCCTACATTACCTACTAAAAAAATAACACTCTTTTTTCCCTGAGAAAGCTGTTCGTTAATAGCTTCTTCTAATTCTTCTTGTATAGGTCTCTTAACATGCATATACTCATTAAACTCTTCAAAACTATCTGAATGTACTATCATATCTTTTGACTGCATTGATAATTTGTTAAACAAAATTTCAAGTTCACTATGCTTCTGTAATCGGTTAACATCATATATTTTAATCTGTTCAAGCAAAATCATGGCATTCTCTACATCATCTGAACTTGCATCAACATCGTCTAATCTATTTAGTACTCTTACCATGTTAAGAATTTTATCAGTTTCTAAACTCGAAATCTTTTGAGCTCTATTCAGTCTATGAGCTAATTTTGTCAAATTTTTTATACTATAATCGCCAACAAAAACACCATACTTACTTACTAATAAAGAAAATATATTTTCAGAAACACTCTCTAGTTGATTATTTAAGGAACCATCTTGAATAGTTCCTGAGCAACCACTATATTTATTAACTATAGTGGTTGCCACTAGTTTATTTTTTAATTTTTGTATGAAAATATTATCTTGATCAGTTATTATATAATCATTTTTATCAGCTTTTAAAAATTCTGTATATTTTTTCATTCGGAATAATTCATTAATAGATAATTCTTCTTCAATAATTTTCAGCAATAGTAGCATGTTGTCATAATTAAATTCTAATACTAATTTATATTTGTTTGCAACTTCTATATAAAAAACTCTCATTTTCCCTATAAATTGATGTTGAGTAAGATTCATGTCTGATTGTTCTTTTCTACGCATATGTATTCCTCCACTTACAATAAATTCAACTAATATATAACTATAATTATACTATAACTTATAATTATATAATAATTTATTAATTTTTTAATCAATCAACCATTATAAACAAGAATATACTCTTTTAAACAAAAAAAAGACACCCTCCAAATGGAAGATGCCTTGAAATTCTGTATAAAAACGAATTAACGTTTTGAGAATTGTGATGCTTTACGAGCTTTTTTAAGACCTGGTTTTTTACGTTCAACCATACGAGCGTCACGAGTTAACAATCCTGCACGTTTAAGAGCTGGACGGAAATCTGGATCTACTTGTAAAAGAGCGCGAGAGATACCGTGGCGAGTTGCCCCAGCTTGTCCTGCGTATCCTCCACCGTTAACGTTAACTAATACGTCATATGCGCCTTTAGTTTCTGTTAATACTAGTGGTTGCATGATTACTTCACGTAAATCAGCATGTGGAATATATTCTTCAATGTCTTTATTGTTCATGATTACTTTACCTGTACCGGGTACTAAGCGTACGCGAGCTACAGATTTTTTACGACGGCCTGTGCCTAAATATTGTACTTTAGCCAATGAAATTCCCTCCTTAAATTAAGTTAGTGATATCTAATACTTCTGGTTGTTGTGCTGCATGTTTGTGTTCAGCTTCACCGTATACAAATAGTTTTTTAGCAGTTGCGCGTCCTAAACTATTTTTTGGTAACATACCTTTAATTGAGTTCTCAACTAAACGACGTGAGTTTTTGTCACGTAATTCACCAGCAGTGATAGATTTGATTCCACCTGGGTGTTGGCTGTGACGGTAGTATACTTTGTCACTTTCTTTGTTTCCTGTTAATTTAACTTTATCAGCGTTAATTACGATTACGTAATCACCAGTATCCACGTGAGGTGTGAATGTTGGTTTATTTTTTCCACGTAAAATAGATGCTACTACTGTAGATAGACGACCTAAAGGAATATCTGTCGCGTCTACTACAAACCATTTACGATCGATTTCGCCAGCTTTGGCCATATATGTTGTACGCATGGTTTCTTTTCCTCCAATTTATGTTCTTGATGTTTGGCATTACATAATAAGTTTCCGGGGCTCACCATGTTGTGGTCAAACAATACCATCTAACATATTATCGTGAATCCCTTGATATGTCAATAAAATTCAACACTATTTTGGATATTTTTTTTCAATCTAATAGTCGACTTTCATTAAGAAAAGTCCTTCAGGATGGGCGGTTGGTCCTGTCATTTTTTTATCTTGGTTTTCTAAAGCTAGTTTGATGGCATCTACTGGTAGTTGACCATTCCCTATTTTAAGAAGTGTTCCTACTAGCATACGCACCATTTTGTATAAAAAGCCATTGCCATGAAACTCAAAACGCAGCTCTGTCTCGCTTAATTCAACTAGCTTCACTTCATAGACATGACGTGTTTTATCTTCAACGGCACTACCTGTGGCACAGAAGACGCTAAAATCATGCTCTCCTTCAATGTCTTTTGCTGCCTGCCTAATTCTATCTAAATCTAACTCATAGCGGTAGTGAGCCGAATACAGGCGTTTAAAAGGATCTCTTGAAGCAGATAAGTCTACATAGTAGTGATACGTCTTTTCTTTTGCTAAATATCTCGCATGAAAGTTATCATATACTTGCTCCACAGATAAAAAACTAATATCATCTGGCGTTTGTGTATCTAAAGCAAAACGAAATTTTTCACTCTCCCGAGTATGCGGGTAGTCAAAATGAATCACTTGTCCTCTAGCATGAACACCTGAATCTGTTCGTCCTGACGGGTGAATTGTGATAGATTTCCCTCCATTTAGTCTTTTTAACGTGGACTCAATCTCTGCTTGGATAGTATGGGCATTTTGCTGCACTTGGAACCCAGCATAACGAGTCCCATCATAGGCAATAATCGCTTTATAGCGTGGCATAAGTCTCTCCTCTTTCCTAAACAAAAATAGAAGCCAACTACAACTAGTTAGCCTCTATGTCGTTTTATGATCTAATGAATACAAGTAACACAGTTAATAAGGCAAAAGCAATCACTACTACTGTATCTGGTAATTCCCAATGAAGCACACGGTACTTCGTTCTACCTTCTCCACCTTGATAACCCCTTGCTTCCATAGCAATTGCTAAATCTTCAGCACGGTTAAAGCTGCTGACAAATAAAGGAATCAATAGTGGGACAATAGCTTTCATCTTCTGCATTAAGTTTCCTTCACCAAAGTCTACCCCACGAGCACGTTGTGCGTTCATGATTTTCTCTGTCTCATCCATTAAAGTTGGAACAAAGCGTAGCGCAATTGACAGCATTAATGAAATCTCATGAGCAGGGAATTTAATCGTTTTTAAAGGTCTTAACAAATACTCAATGGCATCTGATAAAGATAATGGTGGTGTCGTTAAGGTAAGTAACGTTGACATAAAAATAATCAACACGAAGCGGATAAAAATGAATGCTCCATTTTTAATCCCAAACTCACTAATACTAAAAATCCACCACTTAAAGTAAACTTCTCCCCCTTGAGAGAACATCACCTGTAGTAACACAGTAAACAGAATTAACCAAATCAATGGTTTTACCCCATTAATAAAGAAGCGTAAACTAATTTTTGATAGTAAAATTGCAAAAATCGTAAAGGCAAACATCGCGCCAAAACTAATAAAGTTATTACATAAGAAAATAATACCAATAAAGTAAAAACTTGCGACTAATTTAGCACGAGGATCAAGTCGATGAATAATCGAATCCCCAGGAATATAGCGACCTAAAATCAGTTTATTCATCATCTTGGCCACCTGCTTTCAATGAAGCTTGTAATTCATCTGCTAATTCATCGGCTGTTAAAGGTAATTGAGAGAACTCATAGCCTTTCTTCATTAGCTCAAAAGCAAAATCAGTGGCTGTCGGCACACCTAATTGCTTTTCTTTCAACCAATCCACATCAGCAAAAATCTCACGTGGGTTACCTTTTTTATGGATTTTTCCTTTTTCAAGAACCACCATGTAATCCGCATACTCTGCTACGTCATCCATTAAGTGAGTTACTAGAATAATATTAATTCCTTTTTCTTTATGCAAACGATAAAACATTTCCATAATGTCCTTACGACCTCTTGGATCAAGTCCTGCTGTTGGTTCATCTAGGATAACTACTTCAGGCTCCATAGCAAGAACGCCTGCAATCGCCACACGACGCATTTGTCCACCTGATAAATCAAATGGCGAGCGGTCCATGTAGCTTTCATCTAGACCAACTAAATCAAGCATTTCACGAGCTAATTTCTCAGCTTCTTCATCAGAAACACCAAAGTTTTTTGGTCCAAAGGCTATATCTTGTCCAACTGTCTCATCAAATAATTGAGACTCAGGAAATTGAAAAACAATTCCTACTTTTTTACGAATAGGCTTTAAGTTTTTATTATCTGTCTCTGGCGTAATCACACGGTCTCCAATAGTTACTTGACCTTTAGTTGGTTTTAAAAGAGCATTTAAATGCTGGAGTAGTGTTGATTTACCACTACCAGTATGACCCACAATCGCTGTGTAGCTATTAGAGGGGATTTCTAAATTTATATCAAAAAGTACCCGTTGTTCAAAAGGGCTATTAGGTTGGTAGGTAAAATCTACTTGTTCAAACCTGATGTCCATAACCAATCAACCATTCCTTCCTCTGTCAAATAATGATCCGGTACACTCATTCCACGATCTTTAAGGGCAGCTTTTAATTTCTCAGGAAAGGGTACGTCTAAGCCTAACTCGATTAGTTCTTCTCCACGAGAAAAAATCTCCGCAGGTGTTCCCTCTTGAATAATCTCACCTTCACGCATCACTAATACACGATTAGCATGAGCTGCTTCATCAATGTCATGGGTAATAGAGATAACTGTTAAATTAGAATCTTCTTTTATCTTACGAATCGTTTCAATTACTTCTTGCCGTCCTTGGGGATCTAGCATAGATGTAGCTTCATCTAAAATAATCACGTCTGGTCTCAAAGCAATCACACCAGCAATCGCCACACGCTGTTTTTGTCCACCAGACAAACGTGCTGGTTCTTTAATGGCAAAGTCTTCCATACGAACGGTCTCTAAGGCATCTTTCACTCGAGCCACCATTTCGTCTCTTGGTACGCCTTGGTTTTCTAAACCAAACGCCACATCGTCTTCTACTGTTGAGCCAACGAATTGGTTATCTGGATTTTGAAATACCATACCAATCATTCGACGAACATCCCAAAGTGTTGCTTCTGTGACTTCTTCACCTTTGACATTGATTTCACCAGAAGTTGGAGCAATCAGTCCGTTGATAGTTTTTGCTAATGTTGATTTACCAGAGCCATTGTGACCAATTAATGCCACCCATTCCCCTGGATAAATGTTAAGAGAGACATTGTTTAAAGCATTCTTAGTGTCTTCTCCAAGATATTTAAAAGTTATATTGTTAAGTTCAATTAAAGGAGTCTTCATGCAAGCCTCTTCCTTATCCTTTTTTGGTTTATTTTAAAAAAATGTTTCATTCTATTCTTAATGTTAATTAAAAATACAAGGAAACATTTTCAGTTAAGATAAATACCCATCCATCTTAATCTTTATTCAAATAAATGACAATTAAAGCGCATTAATACAAGTGTATAAAAAAAGCACTTTATATGATGAGCGCGCATCCCCTGATCCATAAAGACCAAGGGAATAGCACCGAGCTAGACTCGGAAAAAAATGAATTTTTCCAACATCATAACACTCTAAAAGAATCATCTATAAAGTGATTAAAACTAATTTAATTATTAAACTAATTCAATAATTACCATTGGTGCAGCGTCTCCGCGACGTTGTCCTTTTTTAAGGATACGTGTGTAACCACCTTGGCGATCTTGGTAACGAGGTCCCAAGTCATTGAATAATTTTTGTAAAGCTGTTTCTTGGATGATTGTTTCTTCGTTTTCGTCTAAACGAGCTTCTAAGTATTCGTTACGTACGAATGCTGCAGCTTGACGACGAGCATGAAGATCTCCGCGTTTACCTAAAGTAATCATTTTTTCAGTAGTTGAACGGATTTCTTTGGCACGAGCTTCAGTTGTTTCAATGCGTTCGTTGATAATTAAATCAGTTGTTAAATCACGTAACATTGCTTTTCTTTGGCTGCTTGTGCGACCTAATTTACGATAACTCACGTCGTATTCCTCCTTATATCAATTAAAGATTAATCGTCTTGGCGTAGACCTAATTCTAAATCAGCTAATTTAGCTTTTACTTCTTCAAGTGATTTACGGCCTAAGTTACGAACTTTAATCATTTCTGCTTCAGACTTATTAGTTAATTCTTGTAATGTATTGATACCAGCGCGTTTCAAACAGTTATAAGAACGAACAGATAGATCTAATTCTTCGATTGTTGTTTCCAACATTTTTTCTTTTTGTGTTTCTTCTTTTTCGATCATGATTTCAGCATTTTTTGCTTCATCTGTTAAGTTAACAAAGATATCTAAATGCTCAGTCAAGATTTTAGCAGATAAACTGATAGCCTCTTGCGGCGCGATAGAACCGTCTGTCCACACATCTAAAGTTAATTTGTCGAAATCATCACGACGTCCTACACGAGTGTTTTCTACTTGGTAGTTAACACGTTTAATAGGTGTGTAGATTGAGTCAACTGGTAAAACACCAATCGGCATATCTTCACTTTTATTTTCATCAGCTCTTGCATAACCACGGCCTGGTTTAACAGTTAAACTAGCGCGGAATGTAGCTCCTTCTGATACGCTACAGATAAATAAATCTTTATTCATGATCTCAACATCACTATCAGTGATAATGTCACCAGCAGTCACATTAGCGGGTCCAGTAATATCGATTTCTAAAGTTTTTTCACCTTCAGCATATAATTTAAGGGCTAAGCCTTTGATGTTCAAGATAATTTGAGTGACATCTTCACGAACTCCCTTGATAGTAGAAAACTCATGTAATACACCATCAATTTGAAGATTTGTGATTGCAGCACCTGGAAGAGATGACAATAAAATACGGCGTAATGAGTTACCTAACGTAGTTCCATAGCCTCTTTCAAGTGGCTCGATGACGAACTTGCCATAATCTCTATCTTCATCAATTTTAGTAATTCTTGGTTTCTCAAATTCAATCATTCTTCTCTATACCCCTTTCAAAACGAAAAGTGTCCTGCTCAATGTCGCTAAAAGTTCTACTCATTCGAATGAACTCACTCACTAAACACGACGGCGTTTTGGAGGGCGGCATCCATTATGAGGAACTGGAGTAACGTCACGAATTGCTGTCACTTCTAATCCTGTTGCTTGTAATGAACGAATAGCTGCTTCACGACCAGATCCTGGTCCTTTTACAGTTACGTCAACAGTTTTTAAACCATGTTCCATTGCTGCTTTAGCTGCAACTTCTGCTGCCATTTGAGCCGCGAATGGTGTTGCTTTTTTACTTCCTTTGAATCCTAATGATCCTGCTGATGACCATGCAATTGCATTACCGTGTACATCAGTCAACATAACGATTGTGTTATTGAATGTTGAATGGATATGTGCTATACCAGATTCAATATTCTTTTTCACACGACGTTTTCTAGAAACTTTTTTTGCTACCATGAAGCTTTATACCTCCTTCACTAAAAATTCTTATTTTTTCTTACCAGCGATAGAACGAGCTGGTCCTTTTCTTGTACGTGCGTTGTTTTTCGTGTTTTGTCCACGAGTTGGTAAACCACGACGATGACGCATACCTCTGTATGAACCAATTTCCATCAATCGTTTGATGTTTAAGTTCACTTCACGACGTAAGTCACCTTCGACTTTTAATTTATCAATTGCTGCACGAATTGAATCTGTTTGTTCGTTAGTTAAGTCGCTAACACGAATGTCTTCAGAAACTCCAGCTTCTTTCAAGATATCTTGAGAAGTTTTCTTTCCGATTCCATAGATGTAAGTAAGTGAAATAACTACGCGTTTATTACGGGGAATATCTACACCTGCAATACGAGCCATTATTCGTTAACCTCCTTTTATCCTTGACGTTGTTTATGTTTTGGGTTTTCACAGATAACCATAACTCGACCTTTACGGCGAATTATTTTACATTTTTCACAAATGGGTTTTACTGATGGTCTTACTTTCATGATTATACCTCCTTGAATTTTACGGAGTACAACTATTTAAAGCGATAAGTAATACGACCACGTGTTAAATCATACGGAGATAATTCAACTGTTACTTTATCTCCTGGTAGAATACGAATGTAGTGCATTCTTATTTTTCCAGAAACATGTGCTAAAATAACATGGCCATTTTCTAATTCAACTTTAAACATTGCATTCGGCAAAGTTTCGACGACTGTACCTTCAATTTCAATCATATCTTCTTTCGCCACAACTAGTACCTCCTTATACATTGTTTGCATCTGACATATGCGACAAATTGACAAAAAATAGAACTTAGGCTATTTCTTTCCAACTTTTGTATTATAGCACAACTACAACACAAAATAAAGTTGACTATCATTTTTTCAGGAAATCAACTTGATTTTTTTGAAAAGTGCCTTAATGCTCATTCAATAATAGATAGCTAGATAAATGACTAGTTTTTATTTGCGATAATTTTTTCAATATCAACAAATACCTCTTGAATATCACGATCACCATCAATTGTGTGTAACACATTTTGTTTTTCGTAATATTCTAAAATAGGTTCAGAGTTTTTGATGTTTACTTCTAAACGGTTTTTAACTGTTTCTGGTTTATCGTCTTCTCTTTGATAGAAATTATGTCCACCACAACGGTCACAAGTTCCTTCCACTTTTGGTGAATTGAATAATTTGTGATAAGTAGCGCCACAATCTTTACAGATAAAACGACCAGCTAAACGGTCAATTAAAACTTCTGAAGCGACATGAATGTTTAAGACATTGTCTACTTTTTTACCTAATTCCTCTAAAATTTTATCTAATTCTTCTGCTTGGGCAAGCGTCCGTGGGAAACCGTCTAAAAGGAATCCTTTTTCAGTGTCGTCTTGAGACAGACGATCTTTTACTATGCCGTTTGTTACCTCATCTGGTACTAACTCACCTTTATCAATAAATGATTTAGCAAGTAAACCAAGTTCAGTTTCATTCTTCATAGCATCACGGAACATATCTCCAGTAGAGATATGAGGAATTCCATACGCATCGATGATTTTCTCTGCCTGTGTTCCCTTACCGGCTCCTGGCAATCCCATTAGGATGAGATTCATTTGTTTTCCTCCTTAAGTTCGAGAAAAGTGCTGAGGAGAAAACCTCAACACACTACTCTTACTCTCTGATAAAACCTGTATACTGACGTTTCAATAGTAACCCTTCAAGCTGTTTATTCGTTTCAAGAGCAACACTAATGACAATCAGTAAACTTGTCCCACCTAAACCAATAGATTGAGGTAGGTTCCAAACATTTTGAGCAATGATTGGTAAGATCGCCACTAAACCTAAGAAGACTGAACCAACTGTACTTAATTTCATTAAGAGACTAGATACATATTGTTCTGTTTCTTTACCAGGTCTCACACTTGGAATATAGCTCCCTTGCTTTTGCAAGTTCTCAGCCACTTTTTCAGGATTAACCTGAACAAAGGCATAGAAGAATGTAAAAGCAATAATCAGGATTGTATATACTATCCCGCCAGGAATAGTTGAATAGTTAAAGATTTTTTCTAAGAATTGGAACCAAGGTTCTCCACCTTGAGTTACTTTAAAAGCACTTAGAATAGCTTGTGGTGTTGCGATGAATGAACTAGCAAAGATAACTGGAATAACTCCAGCAGCATTTACTTTTAATGGTAAATAACTACTTTGAGGTGCACCTGCAACACGTTTTGTATATTGAATTGGAATCTTTCTTTCTGCTTGTTGTACGTAAGTTACCATAGTAACAACGAATAACACAGCAACAATTAAGATAGCGACAAATATAAATGACTTATATAAATCTGCTTTATCAATATTAACAAAATAAGCTTGGTATATTTCTCTGATGCTTCCAGGAAGTTTCGCAATGATACCTGCAAAAATAATCATTGAAACACCATTACCAATACCTTTTTCAGATATTTGCTCACCCATCCAAGTCACTAACATTGTACCTGCTGTCAGGATTAACCCGATAGTAAAGTAAGTGTAGATACTTGGAGACTTCACAAGACCTGCGTTTGTGTAGTAGTTAAAACCTGCTGTAATCGCAATGGATTGAACAAAACCTAACACTAATGTTAAGTAACGAGTCGCTTGATTCAACTTACGTCGACCAACTTCTCCTTGTTTTGACCACTCTACAAATTTTGGAACTATGTCCATTTGAAGCAATTGGATAATGATGGAAGCAGTAATATATGGCGAAACCCCCATTGCAAACAATGAGAATTTTTCCATAGCATTACCACTGACTTGATTAAACATTGCTACTAATGCTAAGTCGTTAAGATCTAATAACGCTTTAGCATTAACACCTGGAACTGTAATATGGGCACCAACTCTAAACGCGAAGAGAATGAATAGCGTAAAGAATATTTTGTTACGAATATTCTTTACCTTAAACGAATCCTTCAACAGTTTAAACATTAGATCACCTCTACTGATCCACCAGCTGCTTCAATTGCAGTTTGGGCAGATGTTGAGAATTTAGCAGCTTTAACTGATAATTTCTTAGTTAACTCACCGTTACCTAAAATTTTAATTCCAGATTTAGCGTCTTTCACAATTCCTGCTTCGATTAAAGTAGTTGGTGTAACTTCGGCACCATCTTCGAATCGGTTCAATACGTCTAAGTTGACGATTGCATAATCTTTACGATTAATGTTTGTGAATCCACGTTTTGGTAAACGCATGAATAATGGTGTTTGACCACCTTCAAATCCTAAACGTACGCCACCACCTGAACGTGATTTTTGACCTTTTTGTCCACGACCAGATGTTTTACCGTTACCTGATGATGATCCACGTCCTACACGATTGCGTACATGTCTTGATCCTTCTGCCGGATGTAATTCATGAAGTTTCATTAGCTCGGCACCTCCTTGTACTAGTTTCTAAAGAATACTTCTTATATTTCTTCTACGTCCACTAAATGTGAAACAGTATTTACCATACCTTTGATGGCAGCGTTGTTTGGTTTAACAACTGTTGCACGGATTTTGTTTAATCCTAATGCTTTTACTGTGTCACGTTGGTTTTGAGGACGTCCAATGATACTACGTTTTAAAGTAATTTTTAATTCGCTCATTTTAAATCCCCTTATCCGATTAGTTTCTCTACAGAAATGCCACGTAATTCAGCAACATCTTCTGCACGTTTTAATCTGTTTAATCCCTCAACAGTTGCGCGAACAACGTTTACAGGTGTGTTTGATCCTAAAGATTTAGATGTGATATCTGAGATACCAGCTAATTCAAGGACGGCACGAACTGGTCCACCAGCAGCAACTCCAGAACCGGCTACAGCAGGTTTCATTAAAATGCGACCGCCACAGAAAGATCCGATAACTTCATGAGGAATTGTTGAACCTACCATAGGAACTTCAATTAAGTTCTTTTTAGCATCTTCAACAGCTTTACGAATAGCTTCTGGTACTTCTTGAGCTTTACCAGTTCCAAATCCAACATGTCCGTTTCTGTCTCCTACTACTACAAGAGCAGAGAAGCGCATACGGCGTCCACCTTTAACAACTTTAGAAACGCGGTTAATTGCAACAACGCGGTCTTCTAAATCAAATTGTCTATGATCAATATTAGCCATGAATAGTTTTCCTCCCTTTCCTAAAATTCTAGTCCGTTTTCACGAGCTGCCTCAGCTAAAGCTGCGACGCGGCCATGGTAAAGGTATCCACCACGGTCAAATACTACTTCTTTAATACCTTTTTCAGTTGCTTTTTTAGCAATTGAAGCACCTACAGCGATAGCTGCTTCAGTTTTGTTTTCTCCTGCGATATCTTTATCAACAGTAGAGGCACTTGCAAGTGTCACACCCGCTACGTCATCAATTAATTGAGCGTAGATGTTTTTGTTAGAACGAAAAACGTTCAAGCGTGGGCACTCAGCAGTACCAGAGATTTTACTACGTACGCGTGCATGACGCTTTTGACGAGTTTTATTTTTATCTGGTTTTGAAATCACACTTGTCACCTCGAATTATTTTTTATTTATTATTTACCAGTTTTACCTTCTTTACGTCTTACAAATTCACCAACATAGCGAATTCCTTTACCTTTATAAGGTTCTGGTGGACGTGTTCCACGAATATTAGCTGCTAATTCTCCAACAACTTCTTTGTTAGATCCTTTAACAATAATAGATGTGTTTGAAGGAACTTCAATTTCGATACCTTCTGGAGCGTCGAATTCTACTGGATGTGAATATCCAACGTTTAATACAAGTTTTTTACCTTGTAATTGCGCACGGTATCCAACCCCGATTAATTCTAAAGCTTTTGAAAAGCCTTCACTAACACCAACAACCATGTTGTTTAAGTTAGCGCGCATAGTACCATGCATTGTTTTATTTTCTTTACTATCATCTGGACGAGTTAAAGTAACTACGCCTTCTTCAATGTTTAAAGTAATATTTGGTGAAAACTCACGAGTTAATTCACCTTTAGGTCCTTTAACAGTTACAGTTGTTCCGTTTTGTGTAATAGTTACACCTGCAGGAATAACGACTGGTTTATTTCCAATACGACTCACTCTAGGACACCTCCTCGTTATAGATATTTTTTTACCAAACGTATGCTAATACTTCTCCACCAACATTACGCTCTCTAGCTTCTTTATCAGTTAAGATACCTTCTGAAGTTGAGATAATTGCGATACCTAAACCATTTAATACTTTAGGTACTTCATTTGCTTTTACATAAGCACGTAAACCTGGTTTTGAGATACGTTTTAAGTTAGTAATAACGCGCTCGTCGTTTTTACCATATTTTAAGAAAACACGGATGATGCCTTGTTTGTCATCTTCGATGAATTCTACGTCGCGCACAAAACCTTCACGTTGTAAGATTTTTGCGACTTCAAGTTTGATAGTTGAAGCAGGTACTTCTAATGATTCGTGTCTTACGATGTTCGCATTACGAATACGAGTTAGAAAATCTGCAATTGGATCTGTCATCACCATTGATTTATTTACCTCCTTTAGCGGTTTACTTTTTTACCAGCTTGCTTTCTTCACGCCGGGAATTTGTCCTTTATAGGCAAGTTCACGGAAGCAAATACGGCAAAGTTTAAATTTACGATATACTGAATGCGGACGTCCACAACGCTCACAACGAGTGTACTCTTGTACTGCAAATTTTGCTGGACGCTTGTTTTTAGCGATCATTGATTTTTTAGCCACGTAGTTCGCCTCCTTAAATTATTTTTGGAATGGCATTCCAAGTTGAGTTAATAACTCACGACTTTCTTCGTCAGTGTTAGCAGTTGTAACAATAACAATGTCCATTCCTCGAACTTTATCTACTAAATCGTAGTCTACTTCAGGGAAGATTAATTGTTCTTTAACACCTAAAGTGTAGTTACCACGACCGTCAAATGATTTTTTGCTGATACCATGGAAGTCACGTACACGAGGTAAAGAGACAGATACTAATTTATCTAAAAATTCGTACATTCTTTCGCCACGTAATGTTACTTTACAACCGATTGGCATACCTTCACGTAAACGGAAACCAGCGATTGATTTCTTAGCTTTTGTGATAATTGGTTTTTGTCCTGAGATTAAAGCTAGTTCTTCAACTGCTTTATCTAGGTTTTTACTATTTGAAACAGCATCACCAACACCCATGTTAATAACGATTTTATCAACTTTTGGTGTTTGCATTACTGAAGTATAGTTAAATTTTTCCATTAATGAAGGTGTTACTTCATTAACATACTTTTCTTTTAAGCGGTTCATTCAGATTTGTCCTCCTTCCTCACGACTTATTTATCTAAAACTTCACCAGTTTTTTTAGAAATACGTACTTTTTTACCATCTACCTCTTTATATCCTACACGTGTTGGTTCACCGTTTGACGGATCAATCACCATTACATTAGAAACGTGAATAGATGCTTCCATTTCGATAATTCCTCCTTGAGGAGCTGCCGCGCTAGGTTTTTGGTGTTTTTTCATAACGTTAACACCTTCAACGATGACACGGTCTTTCTTAGGAAATGCTTGGAGTACGATTCCCTCTTTGCTTTTATCTTTACCTGAGATAACTTTTACTTTATCGCCTTTTTTAACGAACATCTTGTTTCGCACCTCCTTTAAACATAGAGTTATATTATAATACTTCTGGTGCTAGTGAGACAATCTTCATGAAGTTGTTATCGCGTAATTCACGAGCAACAGGTCCAAAGATACGAGTTCCACGTGGACTCTTATCATCACGAATAATCACACATGCATTTTCATCAAATTTGATATATGAACCGTCTGAACGACGAGCTCCAGATTTAGTACGAACGATAACAGCTTTTACAACTTCACCTTTTTTGACAACACCACCTGGTGTTGCTTGTTTAACCGTACAAACGACGATATCACCAATGTTAGCTGTTTTGCGGCCTGAACCACCAAGTACTTTGATAGTTAATACTTCACGAGCACCTGAGTTATCTGCAACTTTCATACGACTTTCTTGTTGGATCACTTGAGTATCCTCCTTTCAAACTTTCAGTATCTTAATAGGAAAATTCGAATTAAATAATTACTGCTTCTTCAACAACTTCTAATAAACGGAAGCGTTTCTTCGCAGATAATGGACGAGTTTCCATAATTTTAACGATGTCTCCCATTTTTGCTACGTTGTTTTCATCATGTGCGTAATATTTTTTAGAATATTTTACACGTTTACCATAAATTTTATGAGTTTTTCTAGTTTCTACGACAACAACGATAGTTTTATCCATTTTGTCTGAAACCACACGTCCAGTGTAAACTTTACGTTCATTTCTCTCTTGAGTCATCTAGTAATGGCCTCCTTCCACTATTACTTAGCAGCTTCTTCACGCAAAACTGTTTTAATGCGTGCAATCGATTTACGAACTTCAGAAATTCGCGCTGTATTTTCTAATTGACCTGTTGCTAATTGGAATCGTAAGTTGAATAATTCTTCTTTAAATTCTTTTTCTTTAGCGATCATTTCGGTAGTGGTTAACTCTCTGATATCTTTAACCTTCATTCGATTCACCACCCATTTCTTCACGTTTTACAATTTTTGTTTTAACAGGTAATTTGTGAGAAGCAAGTCTTAATGCTTCACGTGCTACATCTTCAGGTACGCCTGCAACTTCAAACATGATTTTTCCACGTTTAACTGGTGCAACCCATCCTTCAGGAGCCCCTTTACCTTTACCCATACGAACACCAATTGCTTTTGATGTATATGATTTATGAGGGAAAATTTTAATCCATACTTTCCCACCACGTTTCATGTAACGAGTCATTGCAATACGAGATGCTTCAATTTGGCGGTTAGTAATCCATGAAGATTCTACAGCTTGTAAGCCGTATTCACCAAATGCTACTTCTTTACCACCTTTAGCTTCACCACGCATTTTACCTCTAAATTCACGACGGTATTTTACACGTTTAGGTACTAACATGATTATTTCCCTCCTTTCTCAGTGTTTTTCTTTTCTGGAAGAATTTCTCCACGGCAAATCCACACTTTAACTCCTAGTTTTCCGTATGTTGTGTCTGCTTCTTCCCAAGCGTAATCGATGTCTGCTCTTAAAGTATGTAAAGGAACAGTTCCTTCAGAATAACCTTCAGAACGAGCCATGTCTGCACCATTTAAACGACCAGAAACTTGAGTTTTGATCCCTTGAGCTCCTGCTCTCATAGTACGTTGGATAGCTTGTTTTTGTGCACGACGGAATGCTACACGGTTTTCTAATTGACGTGCAATTCCTTCACCCACTAATTTAGCATCTAAATCTGGTTTTTTGATTTCAACGATGTTGATGTGAACTCTTTTACCAGTTAATTTGTTTAATTCTTTTCTTAAAGCTTCAACTTCAGATCCACCTTTACCAATAACCATACCTGGTTTAGCAGTATGAATTGAAACATTCACGCGGTTAGCCGCACGTTCGATATCAATGGTAGATACAGAAGCGTCAGCCAATCTAGTCGCAATGTACTTACGAATTTTTAAATCTTCATGTAGGTATTCTGCAAATTCTTTCTCTGCATACCATTTTGCGTTCCAGTCACGAATAACTCCGACACGCATTCCAATTGGATGTACTTTTTGACCCACTGGTTGTCCCTCCTTATCTTTCTGATACTACTACTGTAATATGACTTGTACGTTTGTTGATTGGTGATGCAGAACCTTTCGCACGTGGACGGAAACGTTTCATCGTTGGTCCTTCGTTAATAAAAGCTTCTGATACAACTAAATCTTCAACGTCTAAGTCAAAGTTGTTTTCTGCATTTGCAATTGCTGACATTAATACTTTTTCAATAACGCCTGCCGCTTTGTTTGGTGAGAATTTCAAGATAGAAATTGCTTCCCCAACACTCTTACCTCTAATTAAGTCAATCACTAATCTTGATTTACGAGGTGAAACGCGAACTGTTTTAGCAGTTGCTTTTGCTGAAGTAATTCTTTCTGACATGTTCGTTGCCTCCCTCAATTAGCGTTTAGTTTTCTTATCGTCAGCTGCATGTCCGCGATAAGTTCTTGTTGGTGCAAATTCACCTAATTTATGTCCTACCATATCCTCTTGGATGTAAACAGGTACATGTTTTCTTCCGTCATATACTGCGATAGTATATCCGATAAAGTTAGGGAAAATTGTTGAGCGTCTAGACCAAGTTTTGATCACTTTTTTCTTTGGAAGATCTTTTTGAGCTTCCACTTTTTTCATTAAGTGGTCATCGACAAAAGGTCCTTTTTTCAAGCTTCGACCCATGGTGAGCCTCCTCTCAAGATTTGAAACTCTTTAAAAAAGAGTTTTATTTTATTTATTTTTACGACGACGAACGATAAGTTTGTCTGATTTCGCTTTTTTACTACGAGTTTTGTATCCAAGAGTTGGTTTACCCCATGGAGACATTGGTGATGGACGTCCGATTGGAGCTTTACCTTCACCACCACCGTGTGGGTGATCGTTAGGGTTCATTACGCTACCACGTACTGTTGGACGTTTACCCATCCAACGGCTACGGCCGGCTTTACCAATATTGATTAATTCGTGTTGCTCGTTACCAACAGTACCAACTGTTGCACGACAAGTTCCTAAAATCATACGAACTTCTCCAGAGTTTAAACGAACTAATGTATATTTACCTTCGTTACCAAGTACTTGAGCACTTGTACCAGCAGAACGGATTAATTGTCCACCTTTACCAGGTTTTAACTCGATGTTATGAACAACTGTACCTACTGGAATGTTGTTTAATGGTAATGCATTACCAATTTTGATATCCGCATTTTCACCAGACTCAATTAAATCTCCAACTTTAATACCTTTTGGTGCTAAAATGTAAGCTTTAACTCCGTCTGTGTAATGAATCAATGCAATATTAGCAGATCTATTTGGATCATATTCAACTGTTTTAACAGTTCCGACCACATTGTCTTTGTTACGTTTGAAATCAATCAAACGATATTGGCGTTTGTGTCCACCAGCTTGATGACGTACAGTAATTTTACCTTGGTTGTTACGTCCAGCGTTTTTCTTTAATGGTTGTAATAATGTTTTTTCTGGAGTAGATGTTGTGATTTCAGCAAAATCTGAACCAGTCATATTACGACGACCATTTGTGGTAGGTTTGTACTTTTTAATCGCCACGTGATTCCCTCCTACTTTACTTAATGCTTTAATTATTCAGCATCAAAAATTTGAATTTCTTTTGAATCGCTAGTTAATTTCACGATTGCTTTACGACGTTTTTTAGTGTATCCAGCGTATTTACCCATTCTTTTGAATTTTGGTTTTACGTTCATGATATTCACTTTTTCAACTTTAACGTCAAAAATTGATTCTACAGCTTGCTTAACTAATGTTTTGTTGGCTCTTGTGTCCACTTCGAACGTGTATTTTTTTTCGTCCATAGCTGCTACAGATGCTTCTGTAATAACTGGGCGTTTGATTACATCGATTAATTCCATTATGCAAGTACCTCCTCTACGTGAGTCAGAGCTGCTTTAGTAATTAACATTTTGTCAGCTGATACTACATCAAGTACACTTACGTTATTTGATTCAACGATTGAAACGTTTGGTAAGTTACGTCCTGATAAAGCTGCAAAATCATTACCACTTTCTAAAACAACTAATACTTTTGTATCAACACTCAAGTTAGTTAAAACTTGTTTGAATTCTTTTGTTTTTGGTGCGTCAAATGATAATCCTTCAACAACAACCAGTTTGTTTTCAGCAACTTTTTCAGATAATACTGATTTAATTGCTAAGCGACGAACTTTTTTAGGTAGTTTATAGCTATAAGAACGTGGTGTTGGTCCGAAGACGATTCCACCTCCACGCCATTGTGGTGAGCGGATTGATCCTTGACGTGCACGACCAGTTCCTTTTTGACGCCATGGTTTACGTCCACCACCGCGAACAGCACTACGATTTTTAACAGCATGTGTTCCTTGTCTTAATGAAGCACGTTGCATGATAATTGCATCGTAAACAACATTTTCGTTAGGCTCAATACCAAAAATTGCTTCATTTAAAGTAATTTCGCCATTTTGAGTTCCATCTTGTTTAAATAATGCTACAGATGTCATTCTTTAGTTCCTCCTCTCCCACAATTATTTAGCAGCTTTAACTGCTGTTTTAATTTCGATTAATGATTTTTTAGCTCCAGGTACGTTACCTTTAACTAAAATTACATTTTTATCTGCATCAACTCTTACGATTTCTAAGTTTTGAATCGTTACACGATCGCCACCCATACGTCCTGCAAGTTTTTTACCTTTAAATACGCGGGCTGGATAAGATGCAGCACCCATTGACCCAGGACGACGGTGGAAACGAGAACCGTGAGTCATAGGACCACGTGATTGACCATGGCGTTTAATAACCCCTTGGAATCCTTTCCCTTTCGTTGTACCTGTAACATCAACAACGTCTCCTGCTTGGAAGACATCAACCTTGATTTCTTGTCCTACTTCATATTCTCCAAGCTCTACATTATTGAATTCTTTAATGAAGCGCTTAGGAGCAGTATTTGCTTTTGCAACATGACCTTTAGCAGGTTTGTTTGATAAAACTTCACGTTTATCGTCAAATCCAACTTGAACAGCTTCGTAGCCATCAGTTTCAACTGTTTTTACTTGTAAAACAACGTTTGGTGTTGCTTCGATAACAGTAACTGGTACTAATTCACCATTTTCAGTAAAGACTTGTGTCATACCTACTTTTTTTCCTAAGATTCCTTTAGTCATGAGTACACCTCCATGATTTTATTATAATTTGATTTCGATGTTTACACCACTTGGTAAGTCAAGCTTCATTAAAGCGTCAACTGTTTTTGGTGTTGGGCTCACGATGTCGATAAGACGTTTGTGAGTACGCATTTCGAATTGTTCGCGAGAATCTTTGTATTTATGAGTCGCGCGGATAACTGTATAAACTGAACGGTCTGTTGGTAATGGGATTGGACCCGATACTTCAGCACCTGTTCTTTTTGCTGTTTCTACAATTTTCTCTGCAGATTGATCTAATACACGGTGTTCATACGCTTTTAATCTGATACGAATTTTTTGTTTTGCCATTATGTTCCCTCCTTCGCCTATTTTGTTAGTAGACATAGCTCCACGAAAATCTCCAACACACCACCATGGCAAAGCTCCCTGGTGTGTCGCAACCTCTCGTTTCAAAGCCCAGTATTTCTTTTCGAGATACCATCATACTCATACTTTTTTATCAGCACTTTAAAGAGTATACTAAAAAAAAAGCTTTATGACAAGCTTTTTCTCAAGTTTTTTTTATTTTTTTAGTAAGCAATTCCCATATTAGTTAAAGCTGTTTCAATTTGTTGGATTTGCCCTTGTAAATCAGTCTTTTTGGCACTCTCTGATAACGCGTCAACTGCGTTTTTAGCTGCATGATAATCATCTAAGGTAAAGTCTGACTGAACTTGGCCATTTATGATGATCACATCGATATAACCTTGAGCGGCTAATTCTGCGTTCGTTAAATCTGTTGTCTCTTTTTGGCTAGACGACTGATTAGTCCCTTCTGATTGTTTGGTTTGTTTTTTCTCTGTATTTTTAGACTCATTTTTTTCTGTCTTTTTAGGTGTTCCTTTTTCAGAAGAGTAGGTTGGCGTCACAACCGTTACATCTAATTGTTTTTTCCTTTTGCTATCATACATCGTTCCAGCAACAACCGCACCTACTGCAAAAATAACTGACATCATTAACCAAAAAAATTTTCCACTTTTACTCATTAATTCTAACTCCCTATATAATATTGATTACCTAATGTTAACCTATTCTAGACATTTTAACAATATATCAATAAAAAAAGGTTGAAAACTTTCGTTTTCAACCTTACGTCCGGACACGTGTTGCTTAATATATTTAAATTTGAAATTAACCGATGATTGAAGTTACAACGCCTGAACCAACAGTACGTCCACCTTCACGAATTGAGAAACGAGTTCCTTCTTCGATAGCGATTGGGTGAATTAAATCTACTTCCATAGCTACGTTATCACCAGGCATTACCATTTCAGTACCTTCTGGTAATTGACATACACCAGTTACGTCAGTTGTACGGAAATAGAATTGTGGGCGGTAGTTAGTGAAGAATGGAGTATGACGTCCACCTTCTTCTTTAGATAAAACATAAACTTCTGCATTGAATTTTGTATGTGGAGTGATTGTTCCTGGAGCTGCTAATACTTGTCCACGTTGGATATCTTCACGAGCTACCCCACGTAATAAAGCACCGATGTTATCTCCAGCTTCAGCGTAATCTAATAATTTACGGAACATTTCAACACCTGTTACAGTTGTTTTAGCAGTTTCTTCAGCGATACCTACTAATTCAACTTCGTCTCCAACGCGTACTTGTCCACGTTCAACACGTCCAGTTGCTACAGTTCCACGTCCTGTAATAGAGAATACGTCCTCTACAGGCATCATGAATGGTTTGTCAGTTTGACGTTCTGGAGTTGGGATGTAAGCATCAACTTCAGCCATTAATTCCATGATTTTTTCTTCGTACATAGCTTCGCCTTCTAAAGCTTTAAGAGCTGAACCAGCAACAACAGGAGTGTCATCACCAGGGAAATCGTATTCTGATAATAAGTCACGAACTTCCATTTCAACTAATTCTAATAATTCTTCATCATCAACCATATCCATTTTGTTTAAGAAAACAACGATGTATGGTACACCAACGTTACGAGATAAAAGGATATGCTCGCGAGTTTGTGGCATTGGACCATCAGCAGCAGATACTACTAAGATCGCGCCGTCCATTTGAGCAGCACCAGTGATCATGTTTTTAACGTAGTCAGCATGTCCTGGACAGTCTACGTGAGCGTAGTGACGAGTTGCAGTTTCATACTCGATGTGAGACGTGTTAATTGTAATTCCACGTTCTTTTTCTTCTGGAGCGTTATCGATATCAGCGTAGTTTTGAGCTTCACCGAAACCATGTTTAGCTAATACTGTAGCGATTGCTGCTGATAATGTTGTTTTACCGTGGTCAACGTGTCCGATTGTTCCGATGTTTACATGGGATTTCGAACGGTCAAATTTTTCTTTTGCCATTTTGTATAATTCCTCCTAAAATATAAAAGTCATTTTTATAATATATTGAAGAAGGAATAAAATCAATATTTATTCCTTCGACTATTCATTTTACATGAAAACTAAGCAAATGCCTAGTGAATTCTATTCTGCAGAACCGCCATTTTTCTTGATGATTTCTTCTTGAATAGATTTTGGTACGTCTTCATAGTGGTCAAATACCATCATAAATGTACCACGTCCTTGAGTTGCAGAACGTAATGTTGTTGCGTATCCAAACATTTCAGCTAAAGGAACCATCGCATTAACGATTTGTGAGTTACCATGAGCTTCCATACCTTCAACGCGTCCACGACGACTTGTTACGTGTCCCATAATGTCCCCTAAGTATTCTTCAGGAACTGTTACAGTAACTTTCATCATTGGTTCTAAGATTGCAGGTTGTGCTTTCTTAGCTGCGGCACGTAATGCCATAGATGCTGCCACACGGAATGCTGTCTCGTTCGAGTCAACATCATGGTATGAACCATCATAAAGTTTAGCTTTAATATCTACTAAAGGATATCCAGCAAGAACACCATTGTTCATAGAGTCTGCTAATCCTTTTTCAACTGCAGGGATGTATTCACGAGGAACCACACCACCAACGATTGCGTTTTCGAATTCAAAGCCTTTTCCTTCTTCGTTAGGTGTAAATTCAACCCATACGTGACCGTATTGTCCTTTACCACCTGATTGACGTACGAACTTACCTTCAGCTTGAGTAAGTGGAGCTCTAAATGTTTCACGGTAAGAAACTTGAGGAGCACCAACGTTAGCTTCAACTCTGAATTCACGTCTCATACGGTCTACTAAAACGTCTAAGTGTAACTCACCCATACCAGAGATAACAGTTTCTCCAGTTTCAACGTTTGTTTCAACTCGGAATGAAGGATCTTCTTCAGCAAGTTTTTGTAAAGCAACACCCATTTTATCTTGGTCTGCTTTAGATTTTGGTTCAACAGCTACTTGAATAACTGGTTCTGGGAACTCAATTGATTCTAAGATTACTGGAGAATCTAAATCACATAAAGTATCTCCTGTTGTTGTATCTTTAAGTCCAACAGCAGCAGCAATATCACCTGAAAAAACTGTATTAATTTCTTCACGGCTATTTGCATGCATTTGTAGGATACGTCCGATACGCTCTTTTTTACCTTTAGAAGCGTTCAATACGTATGAACCACTTTCTAATGTACCAGAGTAAACACGGAAGAATGTTAGACGACCTACGAATGGGTCTGTCATAACTTTAAATGCTAATGATGAGAATGGAGCAGAATCGTCTGAAGGACGAACTGTTTCTTCATCAGTTTTAGTATCAATACCTTTAATTGCTTCAACGTCTGTTGGAGCTGGTAAGTAATCTAAAACGGCGTCAAGCATTAACTGAACACCTTTGTTTTTAAATGCTGATCCAGCCATTACTGGGAAGAATTCAACATTGATTGTAGCGCGACGAATACCTGCTTTTAATTCTTCGATAGAGATTTCTTCTCCGTCTAAGTATTTCATCATTAAGTCTTCATCAGTTTCAGCTACTGCTTCAACTAATTTTTCACGCCATTCAATAGCTTGTTCCATATACTCTTCAGGGATTTCTTCCTCGCGGATATCTGTTCCTAAATCGTTAGTATAGATTTCGGCTTTCATTGTAATTAAGTCAATGATTCCAGTAAAGCTATCTTCTGAACCAATTGGTAATTGGATTGGATGAGCATTAGCTTGTAAGCGGTCATGCAATGTTTTTACTGAGTATAAGAAGTCAGCACCAATTTTATCCATTTTGTTACAGAAAACAACACGTGGAACTTTATAATCAGTTGCTTGTCTCCAAACTGTTTCAGTTTGAGGTTCAACTCCTGATTGAGAGTCAAGTACTGTTACCGCACCATCTAATACACGTAGAGAACGTTGTACTTCAATTGTGAAGTCCACGTGTCCTGGAGTATCAATGATGTTTACTCGGTAACCTTTCCACTGTGCAGTTGTAGCTGCAGAAGTGATTGTGATACCACGTTCTTGCTCTTGTTCCATCCAGTCCATTTGTGAAGCTCCTTCGTGAGTTTCACCAAGTTTATGGATTTTACCAGTGTAATACAAGATACGTTCAGTTGTTGTAGTTTTACCTGCATCAACGTGAGCCATGATACCGATATTACGAGTGTTTTCTAATGAAAATTCTCTTGCCATCTTAATATATTGCTCCTCTCTTATTGTAATTCTTTGTATATAAACATAAGTAGTAATTAAACAAGTTAATTACTACAAAGAGGATCTTACCAACGGTAGTGAGCGAATGCTCTGTTGGCTTCAGCCATTTTATGTACGTCTTCACGTTTTTTAACAGAAGCGCCAGAATTGTTAGCTGCATCCATAATTTCTTTAGCTAGACGTTGATCCATAGTATGCTCTCCACGTAAACGTGAGTAGTTTACTAACCAACGTAAGCCTAATGTTGAACGACGTTCTGGACGAACTTCAACTGGTACTTGATAGTTAGAACCACCAACACGGCGAGCTTTAACTTCAAGAACAGGCATAATGTTTTCCATTGCTTGTTCGAAAACTTCTAATGGATCATTCCCTGTAGATTCTTTAATAATATCAAATGCATCATAAATGATACTTGAAGCAACACCACGCTTACCATCAATCATTACGCGGTTGATTAAACGAGTAACTAATTTAGAATTATAAATCGGATCTGGTAAAACTTCACGTTTTGTAACAGGACCTTTTCGAGGCATGTGTAACTCCTCCTTCCAAGAATTTTTAATTTTTTAATGTAGAATTATTTTTTAGGTTTTTTAGTTCCGTATTTAGAACGGCTTTGTTTACGATCTGTAACACCAGCAGTATCTAACGCACCACGAACGATGTGATAACGTACCCCAGGTAAGTCTTTCACACGTCCACCACGGATTAAAACAACACTATGCTCTTGCAAGTTATGTCCAATACCAGGAATGTAAGCTGTCACTTCGATTAAGTTTGACAAACGTACACGGGCATATTTACGTAACGCAGAGTTAGGTTTTTTAGGTGTCATTGTACCCACACGAGTACAAACCCCACGTTTTTGTGGAGAATTTACATCTGTTTGAGATTTTTTGAAACTATTATAACCCTTACCTAAAGCGGGAGAGCCTGATTTAGTTGTTTTCGATTGACGTGATTTACGTACTAATTGATTAATTGTAGGCATGATAGTTCCTCCTTCCTTATAGCTTTTATTAGACCCACACATCCAGGTGGTTCTTTTTTAATGTTAAAAAATTAATGCAAGAGTTCCTGCATTGAATGCGTACTTACTTACAGTCAGCACGTCTCCATGAGACTTGTCCCAAGCACCTTTGTAACTATAGCACAGAAAAACAAAATTAGTCAACACTTTTCAAAAAAATTCTTTATGACTTTCTTTTTTTAACAATAAACCTTACAATTATAAGTGAAATAAATACTTTTTTGGAGGCTTAACATGAACTTAAAACAAATGGTTGGGATTGAATCTGCAAAATATGTTAAAGATGGTATGATTGTTGGACTAGGTACTGGCTCGACTGCTTACTACATGGTAGAAGAAATTGGGCGTCGCATGAAAGAAGAAGGTTTACATATAACTGGTGTCACTACGTCTAAGGCAACAGAAGAACAAGCGTTAGGCTTAGGTATCCCTCTTAAGAGTATTGATGAAGTGTCTCATGTTGATCTGACAATAGACGGAGCTGACGAAATTTCAGCTGACTTTCAAGGAACTAAAGGTGGCGGAGCTGCTTTATTATTCGAAAAAATAGTAGCTAGTTACTCAAAAGAAGTTATTTGGATTGTAGACGAGTCGAAAATGGTGAATCTACTTGGAAAATTTCCTCTTCCTGTTGAAGTCATCCCTTATGGAAGTGAGCAGTTACTAAAAAAATTTAACAATAAACAATACAACGGGAAAATTCGTCTACAAGAAGATGGAACTCCCCTATTAACAGATAGCAATAACTATATTATTGATCTTCATTTAGAAGCAATCGAAAATCCTCAAGAACTTGCAACTTGGTTAGATCATCAAGTTGGTGTAGTTGAACATGG
Organism: Candidatus Vagococcus giribetii; assembly: GCF_017316185.1. Classification (GTDB taxonomy): domain Bacteria; phylum Bacillota; class Bacilli; order Lactobacillales; family Vagococcaceae; genus Vagococcus; species Vagococcus giribetii. The sequence goes on from NZ_JAFLVX010000021.1 coordinate 91,939, forward strand.
CCTATTCTTAAATATCGTTAACCGTGTCATTATCGGAACAAGTAGCGAAGGTGTTAAAACAATTGAGGTAACACGTTAGTTAATTGAAAGGGTGAATCAAATGAGAAAATTAGTATTTGTACGTCATGGATTAAGCGAATGGAATGCTCTTAACCTATTTACTGGTTGGGAAGATGTTGATTTAAGCGAAACTGGTATCAAAGAAGCCAAAGAAGCTGGCCAAAAGATTAAAGAAGCTGGCCTTCATTTTGATGTTGCTTATACATCTTATCTAAAACGTGCCATTAAAACCTGTCACTTTGTTTTAGAAGAGTCTGATCAATTATGGGTCCAAGAAGTGAAATCTTGGCGATTAAATGAGCGTCATTACGGAGCCTTACAAGGACTAAATAAACAAGAAACAGCTGATAAATATGGCGCAGATCAAGTACAGCTATGGCGCCGTTCTTATGATACACTGCCACCACTAGTTGAAGTAGATGATCCTAAGTCTGCTACTAAAGATCCTAAATACGCTTTATTAGATAAACGTAGTATTCCTGGTGGGGAGAACTTAAAAGTAACCCTTGAGCGTGTCCTACCATTCTGGGAAGATCACATTGCCCCTTCTCTTTTAAAAGATGAAACAGTATTAGTAGCCGCACACGGAAACTCACTACGAGCATTAGCAAAACACATTGAGTCTATTTCTGATGCAGATATTATGGGCTTGGAAATTCCTACAGGTCAACCCCTTGTTTACGAATTAAACGACGATTTATCTCTACATAAAAAATATTACCTATAAAACAAAAAGAGTGCCCTTTAAAAGGACACTCTTTTTTTACTAACTATCAAACCAATCAGACAACCAAGGGAGGCAAAGACTATCCATGTCATCCCAATTTCAAATAAAGGAAAATAGCGTTGAGCAAATTCAATCAAAGGTGTTATCAAAGAACTAGTTTTGATTGAAGCTGGTAGAGCATTTAATCCATCAAAAAAAGCTGGAATCATTGTTAAGTAAATACCCCATTGATACATTTCTTTCCTATCTCCAATCACCTGGTCAAAAACCCCCATAATAATTAGAGTCATGGCTAAAGGATAGATAAACATTAAAATAGGTAAAGATAACTCAATAATTTGATTGAGACCCACATTAGCAATCAATGTAGCTAAAAGAATACATACAAGGGTGTAAAAACCATAAGATTTACTTGGGTACAAATCACTGAACGTTCTCCCAAAAGAAGTACTTAACCCAATTGCCGTCTTTAAACAAGCGATAATCACAATAATGGCTAATAAAAAGCTACCAAAATTACCCAAATAATGCTGAGCAACTTGAGCTAAAGTAATACCGCCATTTTGATTTAAAGAAAAAGTCCCTAAACTAGTCGCGCCTAAGCAAGCCAATAACGTATAAATAATCCCCATTAGCACAATCCCCATAACACCAGACTTCATAGTCTCTTTTGCTATCGTTTTAGGGTTTGTTAATCCAAATCTTTGAATATTTTCAATAATTAGCATCCCAAATGCCAAAGCAGCAAGAGCATCTAACGTACTATAACCTTCTTGAAACCCTTTAAAAAAAGGACTGACCGCATATCCTGATTGAACAGTGCCTTCACTAATACCTCCCAAAGGAAAAAGTAAAGACATAGTCAAAATCACAAATAATAACAATAAAAATAAAGGCGTTAAGAATTTACCGATATAATCCAAAATTTTGCTAGGCTTTCTTGAAAAGAGCCAAACCAATACAAAAAAGAGAGCACTAAATAATAATAAGCCTATTCCATAAGCATCTTTAGGCAAAAAAGGAGCTATTCCTATCTCAAAAGACGTACTAGCCAGTCGAGGCATGGCAAAAATAGGTCCTATAATCAAATAAAGAATAGTTGTAAAGTACAAAGCGTATTTTTTCCCCACTCGAGAAGCTAAAGAGAACAAATCACCACTCTTAGACAAGCCAAATGCTAACAAACCTAAAAAAGGTAACCCAATTCCTGTTATTAAAAAACCTATAATTGCTTTTCCTACACTACTGCCAGCTTCTTGACCAATCTGAATTGGAAAAATTAAATTTCCTGCACCAAAAAACAAACCGAAAATCAAAGAACCCACAAATAGCCTTTCTTTATTAGAAAGTTTCTTCCCCATAACATCAACCCCATTTCATTTTTATACATTTATATACAAAAATAAGCTTAGAATGTAATATTCTAAGCTTATTTATTAATGACCCGTACGGGACTC
>NZ_JAFLVX010000022.1 GCF_017316185.1 Candidatus Vagococcus giribetii
AGCAACTTACGTTTTACTGATAAGGAATTATTGAGAGTACAAAAACAGTTGCCATCATTACCATTTGTGTAATTTGGTTTTACTGATAAGGAATTATTGAGAGTACAAAAACAAAGTAAAGCAATAATCGATAAACAAAGTTGTTTTACTGATAAGGAATTATTGAGAGTACAAAAACTGTGTACTATGCCCATGATTAACTTCGTTTGTTTTACTGATAAGGAATTATTGAGAGTACAAAAACACTACAGCTTTATAATCATGTCTTAATAGGGTTTTACTGATAAGGAATTATTGAGAGTACAAAAACCTAATCATCATCGTAGATAATTTCGTGATTGTTTTACTGATAAGGAATTATTGAGAGTACAAAAACCATAACCTTTAAAGAATTGTTCTGCTGTTTGTTTTACTGATAAGGAATTATTGAGAGTACAAAAACAATACATACAGAAAAGTTATTATGTGTTAGGTTTTACTGATAAGGAATTATTGAGAGTACAAAAACCTCGTTGCTTGTGGCTAAAGCTAGTGCTTTGTTTTACTGATAAGGAATTATTGAGAGTACAAAAACTAGTACACATTTTGTATTATGTCAACAACGGTTTTACTGATAAGGAATTATTGAGAGTACAAAAACCAGATAACTTCGTATCAATTTGATAGTAAAGTTTTACTGATAAGGAATTATTGAGAGTACAAAAACATCGGAGGTAAAAACATGCCAATTTATGAATGTTTTACTGATAAGGAATTATTGAGAGTACAAAAACAATGTGAACGTTGTTTGTAGTTTGGCGAATGTTTTACTGATAAGGAATTATTGAGAGTACAAAAACTGTGGTGTACGTGGGTTTTCTAAGGCAATGGTTTTACTGATAAGGAATTATTGAGAGTACAAAAACAGAATCGTGTTATTAGAAACTTGAACATAAGTTTTACTGATAAGGAATTATTGAGAGTACAAAAACTGTAAATAGTTGAATTACCAACACAACGATGTTTTACTGATAAGGAATTATTGAGAGTACAAAAACTCATGGTGCAGGTGACCCGGGAGCAGTTGGTTTTACTGATAAGGAATTATTGAGAGTACAAAAACATGAAACAGGAGACTTTGATTTTAGACAAGGTTTTACTGATAAGGAATTATTGAGAGTACAAAAACACTTTTTGTTGAATAAAAGTATTATTTTATGTTTTACTGATAAGGAATTATTGAGAGTACAAAAACTGAAAGTCGGAATTTACGTGCGTGTTTCAAGTTTTACTGATAAGGAATTATTGAGAGTACAAAAACAACGACTGACTTAATTGTTGGTCGTTTTTAGTTTTACTGATAAGGAATTATTGAGAGTACAAAAACACTGATATTGGTTACCTAGCTGAAGCATTGGTTTTACTGATAAGGAATTATTGAGAGTACAAAAACGGAAAAGCGACCGAATAGGAAACCTTTTTGGTTTTACTGATAAGGAATTATTGAGAGTACAAAAACATAGCCAATATAGAAATGAACATAGAAGAAGTTTTACTGATAAGGAATTATTGAGAGTACAAAAACGACAACAATTATAGTTATGTGGTTTGTTTAGTTTTACTGATAAGGAATTATTGAGAGTACAAAAACTAGGTTCTTCAAACTCAACAATTGATTCTGGTTTTACTGATAAGGAATTATTGAGAGTACAAAAACCGATGCACCAGCAACCGAAACAGAGGGACGTTTTACTGATAAGGAATTATTGAGAGTACAAAAACACTGTAGTGTTAGGTAGCACACATCTAAAAGTTTTACTGATAAGGAATTATTGAGAGTACAAAAACAGATAGTATCTAGGTGTTCAGCAGAAGGATGTTTTACTGATAAGGAATTATTGAGAGTACAAAAACGAACGTTTAGCGCCATGCAAAATAGTAATAGTTTTACTGATAAGGAATTATTGAGAGTACAAAAACTCATATTATCTAGCCAGTAATGATAATGCAGTTTTACTGATAAGGAATTATTGAGAGTACAAAAACCTCAAATTTATTTTTATTCCTAATGAAACTATTTTAAAAAGGCTTTTTCTAATTTCGTTAACTGTTGAACTGACGTCTCAGTTGATGAGTTAACTTCTAAAATACTATTTAGCACTTTTAATAATATCATATCTCTTGCATCTAAGTAAAAGTTATCATACTTACTATTACCAACTAAATGAGATATTCGAAAAAAGCTTTCCACTAAATCCTTAGAACTCAAATTTAATGTATCAGGATAATGTCTCTCGATGCTTTCTTTAAAGTAACAAAACTCAGGTAATTGCTCATATGTATCATATAAAAGTACGGTCTTCTCTATATCCTCAATTGAATAATTAATGTCTAAACTACGATTAGAAAAAATAAAAAATTTGAGTTGCTTTGTTTCTCGAGCTATCCTTTTTAATTCTTCAAACAATAAATTTAAGTCAGTCGTTTCTAAGAAGCTCTCTGGATTAATTATGACTAACCAAACCATCTCCTCCTTTTCATTAATCATTTTTTCCAGCAACTTAATGTACTCATCTAGAAGCTCACTTGAATTTATCATCTCCAACGAATACTCATGCTTTTCAGTAAAATAAATTAACTCCAAACTCTCCTTTAATAAATCAGAAAAAAGTTTATTTCCTAAATTACTACTTATTGAATCAGAAAATTTACTCAAATGCTGATTAATGATTAACTCTAAATTTATTAGTTCATCATTTATTCTTTCCATTTGTGTAGTAATATCAATCTCATGTTGTAATTGAGTTAACTGTTGATACATGAGATTTCCCTTAGTAAATGATAACTGTTTATTTATACTCATATTATCCTCTAAAAATAAAATTGTAGTATTACGACTTTTCAATTGTTTATTATCATAATAAAACTCAATTCCATTTTCTCCATAAACTTCTTCTTCTAGTTCATTAAGATTTTTTGCTATGCTAAACCTTTTTAAAGATCTGATAATTTTTCTTTTCCACTTATTATGACCACCAACGAAAAATAAATAATCTGTCAGATTTACTTCTATAAATTTACCATTTTCGTATTCAATTTTGATCTCAGTCATCAAATAACCACCAATCTATTAGCACCTACAACTTCTTCTTGCCTACTACGGCTTCCTGCAAGCACTATCATATCTTGAAATTGAGTTTCTGAAACGTAAAGTAGTCTTACATTACCACCTTGAGGAACTAATCTTTTCAAAATCGATTCATATTTTTTTAATGCACTTCTATTAGGAAGACTTCTGTAATAAATTGAATACTGTAGCATGACAAATCCATTTTCTAATAAACTCTTTCTAAAGACTCGGTACTCTCGCATTTCATTTTTTGTTTCTGAAGGTAAATCAAACATACATACTAGTCTCACTCTCTCATAACTCACTTTCTTTCACACTCCACAAAATCTGCTAAGTTTATCTCCATTAAATAACTAAATTCCCTTTTCTCCATGCTTTTAATAAAGGAAATGACATATTCAGTCATACATTGATTGATATAGATTTTTTTATTATTGATTTTAATTTTCTGATTCAGAAAATCAATTAGTTGAATCCTATTATCATAAGTTAAATATTCTTCATCAGTTGATAGAACATGTCTATGAATATAATAATCCATTAATGGTCTAAAAGGTTCCATTAAATCATCAACTAAATTAAACGAATTGTATTCATTTCGATGAAATACGCCTAACATGGGTAACATGCCTTGAGCCACGACACATCTTGCCATTTGAGCTCTGACAATCGCATACCCATAATCCATACAAGCGTTAGGCAAACTATCATCTTCTCGAGTAAACCCTAAACCAAAATGAGAATTAAAATATACTTTTGCAACATGCCCCTCACGATTTGTTTCATCTCCTAATTGTAGATTGTCGCGTAAGTCCTTCATAATGTTTAATCGTTCTTCTTTAATATTGACATATTCAGAGAATGCAATCTGATTATTTATTTTTTGACGAACAATCTCTGTCCATATGGTCTGTTTTTGTTCCTCAGTCCAATCGCTTTGCCAAATAGCCCTTTTGGCACTCCTATGATATTGACCCAAGCCAAGAAATACTCCTGCTGGTAGATATTTACTATCACAAACAATTAACTCAATATGGTACTGGGCAAATTTCGCTAGTATTCGACTGCTTACACTTGTTTGCTCCCCTTCCAAGATAACGCTTTCAATATCGCTCAAAGGAATAATAAAACTATCTCTTTCTTTTACCACCTCTAAATTATCCAATTTAACTCGCAAAGTTTCTCCATTTTTTACAAATACTGTCCTAAATCCCAATCTTTCACCTCCTGTAATAATAAAAAAACATCACCGAATCGGTGATGTAAATTCGGCATAAAGCCTTATTTTTGTAGATTCTCAATAATTCCTTATCAGTAAAATTATAAAAAACCTTATGTTCCGTCGAACAAAGCAATCCGTCGATTACAAAACAATTATAACACATCTGACCATTTAATCAATATATTATTTAAATAATATTCTTTAAAATCTCTTTTGTAACATAATATTTATTACCCAGATGATCAGTGTTTATTTTTCCTATTTTCATACTTGGTTGTAATTTTTTTATGAATCGACTATTAGAAACTTTACCAAATAATGGAACCTCTTCACTCTTTTCCCATTGTTCTTTATCAATAGGTTTTAACTCTATATAGTTGAGATTATTTGTTGTCCTTGAACTAAACAAAGCTTCTAGTTCTTCATCTCCATCTTCTATCAATACTCGAGTCTTTCTATATAAACTAAAGCAAAATTCGCTGTTATTAGAGATTTTTTCTAATTCTTTTAGTTCCTTATACACTTGAACAGGAACCCCATATTCTCCATTTTGATAAGTCAGATGATTGTATTTTATCCCAAGTAACTCATACTTATCTAGTTCTTGATTATAATAGACGTCTGTTCTCCAAGGTTTCAGTGACAACAAAACAACTTGTTTAGCGTTTTTCGTCTGCTCACATTTATTTCCAAACTCATCTCTTGTAATATTAATGTGGCTACCTATTTTTTTATTATAATACTTCAAATCTTTGATAAAAGGACCGTTTCCTTTTTTTGAATATTTCCTAATGCCTACAACATCGTTATCAGTACAATATCTCTCAAAAGGTGATCTATCAACCTTTTTCACTTTCCCAGATGGATCTTGTACTTCCTCAAAGTCAGGGTATTTTCCCGCTATTTCACACAAAATTTTATATGTTTCAGGATCGTTCTTCTTAGCTAACAATTTATCTTTACACTTATCAAATTTCTTCCAACCATCTACAGAATAGATATCTTTGATTTTATCAATTAATAATGTGTCTTCAGTTGTTACCTCTTTCCCCCTTTTTATAGTTGTATCAGTAACCACTCGTGTTGAATAAATAGTAGCATCGCTTATTTTTCTATTATTTTTATTATCAACTTGATGAGAAAACTTAATTTTTGGATATAGTCGAACTGGTAATAGTTGACCAATAAATGAATCCCATTTAGGAATATATGACTTTCTATCCAGTAAATTCATTTTTTTATATTCTTGGTAAGGAATCATCTCACCTGTTTCTTGATCAAGCATGTATTTTCCACCTTCTTCATCAAAGCGATAGTCATATCGATCGACCCTAACAAAAGGAGAAACAGCACACAATATAGCATCTACAGCATGATGATGATGGGTCTCACGCGTTTTATCTAACGACTCTCCCCACTTCTTACGAAGTGTATGGGTATAACTTCCAGTAACTACTCTTACTTTCGTCTCACTGTTATTGAAAAAACTTTGAATCGTGTTTAATACCACACGACTTGCATAGCGAGTATCATTCAAATTTCTAGCAACAAACTTGGCTCTTACTTCAGGATCAAAGATGTCTCTTTGATCTAATAATATGTTTCTTTTATGTTTCTTCTTGTACGTCTGCATCACCCAATTTTCGTATTCAGACCAGGTTTGTCCTAATTTAGCACCATCTTGATAAGCTTGAAAGGGGCTACGTTGACCTTTTTCCTGATTTGCTTCTGATTTAACGAGGACTTTATTATTCATAGAATCATCTAAGCTAATTGACAGTGGAATAACATGATCTATTTCTGTAGCATTAGTGATTAACAATTCAGGACTAATAGGTTCTCCTGAATAAGCACAACGGCCATTTTGTTCATAATAGTAACCAATTTTCGCTGCAAAACCTTTCTTTCTCATTTCTAATTCAAACTTGGTTTCATTCCAACCAGATTGCTCTAATAAGAATTTCTCACTCATTTTCTTTCTATCCTCATTATGCTTTTGGATACTCTTTATCGTTTTTTTTGCATCATCTTCATTCTTATCTCTAGGCATTTCAATGGTTACATAGCTAATATTTTCTTTTCCATATTTCGCAATAAGTTCATTAAGAACGTGAAGCGAACGACTAACTGATTTATTGACAGTTGGGTTATAAATGTCATTAATTACTTGTTTAATTGGTATTCTTTTGTAATCAGCATACCTGTCTCTCAATTCTACTTTTAGTCCCAGTTCTTCTAATGCTGTATTTTGTTCCATCGGATAGGCAATCATTAATGGTGTAATTTGAGATAGTGTTTTTAAAGAGAAACTGTGCCAAGAGCTATTACTAGCTTTTCTCTTCAATTCCTTAAATTTTTGACAAATTATATCGTTAACATTTTTATCAAAATCAGTCAACTCTAAATCTAATGTATTTTTGACACCGTCTAATTCAGTATTTAAAGTTATTACTTTGGCAATAGCATCAACTGTTTCCTTTGAAAAATTGTTTAATTCTATTCCTTGTTCTTTAAATATCACTCGCCAATCTCTATATGTTTTCAACGAATGAACTTCAGGTTTATCATTTTTATCTATACGCCATCCTTTAATCTCTTTTCTCTGAAATCCTAGTAATTTCGCTAAGTCATTCGGACCAAATCGAGTTACCTCTTCTTCCATTAAATAGCTAATAATACTAGTTTTTTGTTCTTCTGAAACTCTTTCTTGCTCAGTTGGCAATCTTAAATTATTTAAATCATTTAAGAGGTTATAAATTTGAGCTGATAGACTGCTTGAACTAGCACGTAATTCACCTTGTATGTCTACTCCAATTAGTTTATCAAAAATGTTCTCTGCTGGTTTTCCAGTCTTCTCATAATCTGCCCATCTGCCATATGAACTTGTATTATATTTATTTCCTGGTCCATGGTAATAAGGTCGTTTGCGATAAATTAAACCTGCTGTTTCTCCAAACTCTTTATTAACGAAAAATTGGATAAAATCCTCTGTAATCTCAGAGTAAAACTCTTGTTGTTTACTCAATACCTGGTTCAATTCATTTACATAAGCTGAGACTGTAAACACATTTAATTGAAATTCGCCTAAGTTATTTTTCCCTGTTTTTACTCGTCCTTTATCTTTTAATCTATTTAATTGAATCTGTCCAGGTGTAAGCTCTCTTAGTAACTCAGTATTATGACGAACTTGATTTTTGTAATCCTGACTTTCTTTTGCTCCTTCTTCACTATCCTCATCTAAATAACTAATCCCTCTTTTTTTTACAATATGATTAACAACTCGGAAAATTTCCCCTTTAGTTAGTTGTTCAGTCAATCCTTTAACTCTTAACTCATACGGACAAACATTTTTTAAATTTTTTTCTTCTACAAAACCAATGGCTGACATTTTTTCTTTTGCATCACTAAGTCTTGTAACTTTTCTACTTAAAAGTCGTCTCGCACCTCTACTAGTTCTTCTAGTTAAATTATTCTCACTATTTTTAGCGCTGAATAATGAAACGCCTAAATCAATAATTTGACCATTTTTATCATTAATAATCGACCAACCACAGCTTGAAATCCCAATATCTAACCCGATACTATACATTTTCATTCTCCTAGCTAATTAATTTATTCATAGTCTTTAATTTACATAATTATATAAACATTTTACTACATTATGTTCTTTTTATATAGGCGAATTATTTAAAATCTAAGTTATTCAACAGCCTCTTTTAACTTAAGCTATCGATTTAATTACATTTGATTTTAATGAATGACTAATGAAGTTTCGTTTAGTTATAGTAACTTCCGGACTATATTAATATTTGTTTCTCACACCTTTAGAATGACTTGAGCATTGTAAATATTATGTAACGGAAAAAACACTATCTTGAAACTAATACTATTGACAATTAAATAACAAAAACATCTATTATAGGTTATAATAAAATTTGATAACAAGGAGTGGATAGTCTAAATGAAAGATGGAAAAATTCAAGGAACAGGTTTTATAATCGCTGTTATATTTACCTTTATTATGTTAACAGCTGGTAGAGTCCCGACTATTGAGGAACAAGAAACAGCAAAACAGCAAGCTAAAATTCAGAAAAGTGAAGCTGAATCAGACCTTGGCTACGTTAATAGAATGTTTGTTAAATCAAATTCAATTGTTAATTCTGATGGAACTGAATTACCAAAAGTCAAATCAAAAGATATTAATAGCACTGAAATTGAAAGATTTTTATTAAAAAATGGTCAGACTCTAAACTTTTCATTTAAACTATATGACCAAAATATTAGTTCAGACGATTTAACAAATAACATAATGACAACAGCACCTGTTGAGATGGTTAAGAAGTTAGATTTCGAAAACATAAGACTAGAAGACAATATTGATAATATGGAATTTAAAAATCTAAGAGATTTTAAATTAGATGAAGAAAATATGATTATCAGTTTTAACGCAGATCTTGTCGAGGATCAAGAGTACGGAATATTTTCACACGAAACATATCTAAAAGTAAATCTTGACTATATTGATGACTCTAATACGTTTAATAATCATTATGTTGTGAATTACGCAATAACTAGCGAAAGCAGAGAAGCTGGTAAAAACAGAACATACGAAGATGATGGAACTGTAAAGGGGAGAGGAGACGTTTCTTCTAATCAACAAAATAAAAACACATATAAAAAAGAGACTTATGTAAAAGGAGAAGATACAACTATCCCAATCAATGATGGAAACATCGAAGATTGGGAGCACATTCTTGACGCAGATCAAATTGAAGATGGTATAGCTGCAGACGGAGAAGGTATTTATGATTAATACCTTCTCTTTTTGACAAAAAAAACACTGATTTCTCAGTGGCTAAATAATTTTATTTTAATCAAATTCTCCAATTTTATTCTCTTCTATTAAGGTCTCAATAACTCCATCTTTCCTGAATAAAACATAAATGAAAAACAAACCTATAGGTAGCCATGGATTCATTAGGAATCCAGTCTTATAATATAAAATAAAGATACCTACCATGACTATTAGAAAAAACAACCACATACTGACTACTATTGCTAATGTATCAAATATTGCAGAAAAAAACATTCTTGTATACTTCAACTAAATTCCTCCATTAATCTAATTATACAAACCATAAGAACGACGTAAACGGGCTATTCTAATTTTGTTTGTATCTAACTTTACATCTTGTTTGTAATTTCCAATGGTGTTCCATTCCCCGAATCTTTTTAATGTTTTGATAATAGCGTCCGTTTCAGAAAGCCCTTCATTCATGTATCTAGAAATATAGTAGCTTCTACCACAGTTAGCAATATATCTAGTAGAAAAATTATCAAATTCAGAATTTACTGACTCCATTTGTTTTCTACATTCTTTGAATCTGTTGTATGTTCCACCGTAGCTTATGGAGAGAGAATCGTCTTTCTCTTTAGGTCTTCTTCCCATAGAACTTCTAAGCAGATAAGGTGTGTCTGCTAATTCCAAATATTCAAATTCGTGTCTATTGATTCGAATAATACTATCGGTCATAACTGTTTTTACGACACATCTCATTACATCTTCATCTATTTCAATAAATCTATCTACAGCCAAGTTAAAACCATGACCATCTAATTCATCTGTATATGCCCTTATTAATATAGAATCAGATGAGACATCGGTCTTAAGTATATGTCTCAGCTCGTCTCTCTCTTCAATTCTTGAAAGATTAATACCTTCAAAAATTAACAAAGGAATAATACCTTGTTGATGATTCATCATAGAATGGAATAAAGATACAAGATCTTCCCTTGTCAGGTTCTTTTCTTCTTCTTCTACAGATAGTACTTGAGAAAGAACCTTGGTTGTTTGGTATTTAGCCCACAAATTATCCTTTTCTTTAAATCCATAATTTTTTGAATAAAAATTGTAATAGTCTTTATAAATTTTTATTCTATATTTAAGACCGTAGAAAGAGAATTTATCACCAAGACCATTAATAGCTTCTATAACTTCTTCTTCTGAAAAATCTATCAAACTTTTATCAAACTTCTCTTCGTACACTTCTCCTTCTTGTAGGGCCAATCTAGCATATTCAATACTAGTTTCGGCTTCCCATATATTGAAAAGATATTCTATAAACAAACATTTCATAGCTTTGTTATATAAGAATGGATTTTCATCATCTTCGTCGAACAAAGGTTTAACATCTTCATCTAAATTATTATCACTAATTAAGTAGCCTAATTCAGAAATCTCTTGATCCTTAAGACTTGTGGCCCACTCACCATCTGTAGAAATTATTTCAACTAATTTCCCACTACTCAATTTAGTTAATTTATCGCTTCTAGTAAAATTTAATTTTTTCATCTATTTCTCCCAAGATAATGTTTCACTTATTTTATAACAAATCCATTTTCTAAAAAATGAATTCTAAACCAATTTATGTTATTTAATGTGAATTGTCAATAATAGATTGACATTCTTTTTTTCTTATTGAGAGACTACATACTTTTTAAACTACTTAACTAAAATTCTTAACCTAAATACGTAGATTCGACCAAACAAAAAAACACCCCCTAGCATTCACTAGAGAGTGTTACGTCCGATCAGTTTTAATTCCTATTAGAATAAACTTATTTAAAATTGTAATTATTTATCGTTTAAGTTGTAGAATGAAGCTAAACCTTTGTATTCAGCTACTTCACCTAATTGGTCTTCAATACGTAATAATTGGTTGTATTTAGCAATACGGTCAGTACGGCTAGCAGAACCTGTTTTGATTTGACCAGCGTTAGTTGCAACAGCGATATCAGCGATTGTTGCATCTTCAGTTTCACCAGAACGGTGAGAAACAACTGCAGTGTATCCAGCTTCTTTAGCCATTTCAATAGCTTCAAACGTTTCAGTTAAAGTACCGATTTGGTTAACTTTGATTAAGATTGAGTTAGCGATACCTTCTTCGATACCACGAGCTAATTTTTCTGTGTTAGTTACGAATAAGTCGTCACCAACTAATTGTACTTTTTTACCTAATTTTTCTGTTAAGTGTTTGAATCCTTCCCAGTCGTTTTCATCTAATCCATCTTCGATTGAGATGATTGGGTATTTAGCACATAATTCTTCATATAATGCTACCATTTCTTCAGAAGTTAAAGAACGTCCTTCAGAAGTTAGGTCATATTTACCAGTTTCTTTGTTGTAGAATTCTGATGAAGCAACGTCCATTGCTAAACGAACGTCTTTTCCTGGAACGTATCCAGCTTTTTCGATAGCTTCGATAATAACTTCTAAAGCTTCTTCGTTAGATGCTAAGTCAGGAGCGAATCCACCTTCGTCACCTACAGCAGTGTTTAAACCTTTTGATTTTAATACAGCTGCTAAGTTATGGAATACTTCAGTACCCATACGGATAGCTTCTTTAAATGTTGATGCACCAACAGGCATAATCATGAACTCTTGGAAGTCAACGCTGTTGTCAGCATGTGATCCACCGTTGATGATGTTCATCATTGGAGTTGGTAATACTTTAGTGTTAAATCCACCTAAGTAGTGGTATAAAGGAATTTCTAAGTAATCAGCAGCAGCACGAGCAGCAGCGATAGAAACACCTAAAATAGCGTTAGCTCCTAATTTACCTTTGTTTGGAGTTCCGTCTAATTCGATCATTTTTTTGTCGATTGCCATTTGGTCACGTACGTCATAACCAATAATTTCTTCAGCGATAATGTTGTTCACGTTATCAACAGCTTTTAAAACACCTTTACCTAAATAACGAGATTTATCTCCATCACGTAATTCAACGGCTTCATATTCACCAGTTGAAGCTCCAGAAGGAACCATTCCACGACCAAAAGCACCACTTTCAGTATAAACTTCTACCTCGATTGTTGGGTTTCCACGTGAGTCTAGGACTTCGCGAGCATAAACATCAGTAATAATTGACATTGTTTTTTTCTCTCCTTTAGGATTATTGTTTTATTGCTAGGGGATAAAATCCCTTAGTATCATTTTAACTGGTTTTTCATCTTCTTACAATGAAAAACGGACTATTTAATTAATGACTCTCCGGTCATTTCTTCAGGTTTTTCAACCCCTAATAAATCTAACATCGTTGGAGCGATGTCTGCTAAACGACCACCGTCTCTTAATTCAACACCAGCTTTTGTCACAATAACTGGGACAGGTACTGTTGTATGTGCTGTATGAGGATCGCCTTCTGGTGTCGTCATTGTTTCTGAGTTACCATGATCCGCAAAAATAATGGCATGACCACCTTTAGCGTGGATCGCATCAACTACTTTACCTAAACACTCATCAACTGCTTCAATTGCTTTAATCGCAGCTTCTAAGATACCAGAATGACCTACCATATCTGGGTTAGCAAAGTTTAAAAGAATCGCATCATGTTTGTCTGCTTCAATGTCTGCTACTAATGCTTCAGTCACTTCGTAAGCACTCATTTCAGGTTGCAAATCATATGTTTCAACTTTTGGTGAGTTGATTAAAATACGGCTTTCACCTTCAAACTCCTCATTACGTCCACCATTCATAAAGAAAGTAACATGTGGGTATTTTTCAGTTTCAGCAATACGTAATTGTTTAAGTCCTTTGTTTGAAAGAACTTCGCCAATAACGTTTTTCATTTCGATTGGTGGATAAGCTACTTCTGCAACAATGCTTGGATTGTATAGAGTCATCGTTACAAATTTAACATTTGTCGGATGATTTTCTCTTGTAAAGAATTCCCACTCAACATCAGTGAATGCATTAGATAATTGAATCGCACGGTCTGGACGGAAGTTAAAGAAGATAACGGCATCGTTGTCTTTAACACTTCCTACAGGTTGCCCGTCTTTTTCAATCACAGTTGGGATAACAAACTCATCGTTTTTACCGTCAGCGTAAGAAGCAATAATCGCTTCAACTGGGTTAGATGCTTTATTTCCTTCACCGTTCACTAAAACGTTATAAGCTTTTTCAACACGTTCCCAACGTTTGTCACGGTCCATTGCGTAGAATCGACCTGAGACTGTAGCTACTTCTCCATAACCTAATTCAGTCATGAATTGAACTAGCTCTTCCATGTAACCTTTACCTGATGTTGGTGATACGTCACGTCCATCTAAAAAGGCATGAACATAAGTGTTTTTAACACCTTTTTCTTTAGCCATTTTAAGTAAAGCATACAAGTGATTTTGATGACTGTGAACACCACCATCAGATAATAATCCGAATAAATGTAAGTCTGAGTCATTGTTTAAAGCATGGTCAATCCCATTGTTTAAAGCTGTATTCGTTTGGAATTCTCCATCTTGAATCGCTTTATCAATACGAGTTAAACTTTGGTAGACAATACGTCCTGCACCAATGTTTGTGTGCCCTACTTCAGAGTTACCCATTTGACCTTCTGGAAGACCAACATCAAGGCCAGAAGCTTTTAGTTGGTTATGTGGAAATTCATTCCAGTAACGGTCAAAGTTAGGTGTATTTGCTTGAAGAACAGCATTACCTGTTACTTCGTCGCGTTTTCCATATCCATCAAGGATAATCATAGCGATAGGTGCTTTTGTCATACTATTTTACAGCCTCCAATAGTGCTAAGAATGAATCTACTTCAAGAGCAGCTCCACCAACTAAGGCACCATCAACGTTTTCTTTACTCATGTATTCTGCAATGTTTTCAGGTTTAACTGAACCACCGTATTGGATACGAACTTTGCTTGCAACAGTATCGTTGTAAAGTTTTACAACAGTACTACGAACTACGCCACAGATTTCGTCTGCAATATTAGCGTCAGCTGATTTACCAGTTCCGATTGCCCAGATTGGTTCGTAAGCAATAACTAAGTTAGATACTTGCTCATCCGTTAAATCTTTCAAGCCACCAGTGATTTGTCCTTCGATCCATTCAGCTGTTTTTCCAGCTTCATAAGTTTCTAATGTTTCACCACAACAAAGGATTGGTGTCATACCGTTAGCGATAATTGCTTTTGCTTTTTTGTTAATATCTTCGTCAGTTTCGCCGAAGTATTCACGACGTTCTGAGTGACCAATAATCACATAGTCAACGCCTAAGTCAGCTAAAGCAGCAGGTGACGTTTCACCAGTGAATGCTCCACTGTTTTCAAAGTAACAGTTTTGAGCTGAAATTTTTAAATCAGTTCCTTTAGCAATCTTAACTAAATCTGTTAAGAAAAGTGCTGGTGATCCAATCACTGAATCCACTTTGTCGTTTGATGGAATACTATTTTTAACAGCTTCTGCAAAAGTATTTGCTTCTGATACTGTTTTATTCATTTTCCAGTTTCCTGCAATAATAGGTTTACGCATTATTCTTTTACCCCTTTAATTTTATTTATCTGAGATAGACTCAACGCCTGGTAATTTTTTACCTTCTAAGTATTCTAAAGAAGCTCCACCACCAGTTGAGATATGTGTGAATTTTTCAGCATAGCCTAATTGAATCGCTGCTGCTGCAGAATCCCCACCACCAATGATTGTTGTTGCATCTTCTAAATTAGCAATTGCTTCACAAACACCGATTGTTCCTTTAGCAAATGTTGGTAATTCAAAAACTCCCATTGGGCCATTCCATACAACTGTTTTAGCACCTTGTAATTCTTTAGTGAATAATTCGATTGATTTAGGACCAATGTCTAAACCTTCTAAATCAGCAGGAATGTTGTTTTCATGAATTTCAGTTGGAGCGTCGTTATCAAAGTCAGCAGCACATACAGTATCTACTGGTAAGATAATTTTGTCTCCAGCTTTTTCTAATAATGATTTTGCTAAATCAACTTTGTCTAGTTCAACGATTGATTTACCAATTTCACGACCTAAAGCTTTGTTGAATGTATAAGTCATTCCACCACCGATAAGGATTTTATCAGCTTTTTCGATTAGGTTTTCAATAACACCAATTTTATCAGATACTTTAGCGCCACCTAAGATAGCAACGAAAGGACGTTTTGGCTCATCAACTGCGCCACCGATAAATTTGATTTCTTTTTCCATTAAGTAACCTGCTGCAGAAGGTAAGTTAGAAGCGATTCCCACGTTTGATGCATGAGCACGGTGAGCAGTACCAAAAGCGTCATTTACGAATACATCACCTAATGATGCCCAGTATTTACCTAATTCTGGATCGTTTTTGCTTTCTTTTTTGCCATCGATGTCTTCAAAACGAGTGTTTTCAACAACTAAGATATCTCCTGCTGTTAATTTAGCCACAGCTGATTCTAAAATCTCGCCTCTTGTTTCAGCTACAAAATTAACTGATTTACCTAATAATTCAGATAGACGTTCTGCTACAGGTTTTAATGATTTACCTGCTTTGTCTTCTTCTGTTTTCACACGACCTAAGTGAGAGAACAAAATAGCTGATCCACCTTGTTCTAAAATGTAGTTAATAGTTGGTAATGCAGCAACGATACGGTTATCGTTTGTAATTTCTCCGTCTTTTAAAGGCACATTAAAATCCACACGTACCAGAACTTTTTTCCCTTTTAAATCTAAATCTTCAACAGTTTTTTTCGCCATAATGAGTAAATCCTCCCGTAAATGGTTAATTAAAAAGCGAGGAAGCGTGCAGCTTCCCCGCTTCAAATGAAATTTTAAACTTATGTATTAAGTTAAAATTAAGCTAAGTTTGCAAAGTATTCTAAAGTACGAACTAATTGAGCTGTATATGACATTTCGTTATCATACCAAGATACAGTTTTAACTAATTGTTGGTCTCCAACTGTCATTACTTTAGTTTGAGTTGCATCAAATAATGATCCAAAAGTCATACCTACGATATCAGATGATACGATTTGATCAGTTGTGTAACCGTAAGATTCGTTAGCAGCAGCTTCCATTGCAGCATTAACTTCTTCAACAGTAACTTTTTTGTCTAAAACAGTTACTAATTCTGTTAATGAACCAGTTGCAACAGGAACACGTTGAGCAGCTCCGTCTAATTTTCCGTTTAATTCTGGAATAACTAAACCGATAGCTTTAGCAGCACCAGTTGTGTTAGGTACGATGTTTTCTGCAGCAGCACGTGCACGACGGAAGTCTCCACCTGGGTGAGGACCGTCTAATGTCATTTGGTCTCCAGTGTAACCATGGATAGTTGTCATTAATCCTTCAACAATACCAAAGTTTTTGTTTAAAGCGTCAGCCATTGGTGCTAAACAGTTAGTTGTACAAGAAGCACCTGAAATTACTGTTTCTTTACCTGTTAAGATATCATGGTTAGTGTTGTAAACAACTGTTGGTACGTCGTTTCCACCTGGTGCAGAAATAACAACACGTTTAGCTCCACCTTTTAAGTGTAATTCAGCTTTTTCTTTAGAAGTAAAGAAGCCAGTACATTCTAATACGATGTCTACTCCTAATTCTCCCCATGGTAACTCTTCAGGATTACGGTTAGCTAAAACTTTAACTTCTTTTCCGTTAACTTTGAAGAAGCCATCATGAACTTCAACATCACCATTGAAACGTCCTTGTGTAGTATCATATTTTAATAAATGAGCTAACATTTTTGAATCTGTTAAGTCATTGATTGCTACTACTTCTAATCCTGCTACTTCTTGGATACGACGGAATGCTAAACGTCCAATACGTCCAAAACCATTAATACCTACTTTTACTGTCATGCGAGATTTCCTCCTTTAGAAAATCGAAAAAATTTATTTTATTTTTAAAGAGTTTCCTCTTTTAAAATCTGATTAGCAGCACCTTCGTCGGTTAATAACCACGTTTGTTTCGGTGCATTTTTGATGTATGCTTCGATTACTTTAGCCTTACTACTACCACCAGCTATCGCAATCACATACGGAATATGTTGTAGGTCTTTTAATTGAAGACCTATACGTGGGATTTTATAAACCACTTCACCTTGTTCGTTAAAGAAGTAACCAAATGATTCTGCTACAGCTTTTCTGTCCTCTAGCATCTCTAAATCATCATCACTCATTGCTCGGCGTATTGCCATATGATGAGCCTCACCGATACTATGAATAACGCCATTGGCATTTTCAATTAACTTCAATACACTTTGAACAGAAGGTTCATGTAATAAATACTCATACGTTTCTGGACTAACTTGTTCAGGTACATATAAGGGTTTGAAATCTCCACCTGTTTTTTCAGCCATCATTCCGCTAATTGAATTAGCTTGAATGTTGATTGTCTCACCAACACCACCTCTTGCAGGTACAAAAAGGACATGTCGATTAGATGTCTCTAAATTTCCCATGGTTTGTGCTACTGTTCCCATGGTTGTCCCACCCATAACGGCAATGGTATTGTCTCCATCTGGCAATTTGTTTGCCAAAAGGTCTGAAACGATCGGGCCAAATTTTTCTAAAACTTTTTTCTCTTGATCACTATCTCCTGCTACAATGATACATCGAGCAATCCCTAATTTCTTAGCAAGCTCTCGCTCTTTAACGCCAGTGCCTGAATACTCAGCCATAAACTGCTCTAAGCCTTCGTAAATCTCTAAGCCTTCGCTTGTTAAAGACATACCACTTTTGTTTGCATCAATAAGGGTCAAGTGTTTCAGAAAATCTGTTTCAGTTCGTAAGGATCTTTCTGAGATATTTAACTTTTGCGCTAAGGTACGTCGACCTACTGGCTGCATCCAATAAATATTTCTAAGAATTCGATACCTACTTTCAACCACTTGCATCATGTCAGGAGCAATTCTCTCAATCATCTCTAAATCGTGAAGCATCGAGGTAAACTCCTTTGTAGGTCGTTTTTTGTCCAACGTAGACTTACTGCGACCCATAGTATTTAAAAAAACAGGTTGAATCAAAATCAAAAAACATATTTTTGCTTTGCTCAACCTTACAAAATCATTCTAACAGTAAATCACAAATTATTCAAGTCGGTTTTAAAAATTTTGTCTTCACTTTCTATCATAGCGCTTTCTTTTAGACGAAGATGGGATATCAAGTTCATCACGATACTTGGCAACTGTCCGTCTTGAAATCTTAATTTCCTTAGATAAAAGACTCTCAACAATCTTTTGATCGGAAAGTGGTTTATTCTTATTTTCTTCATCAACTAACTGTTGGATTTCTTTTTTGATCATATCTGTCGATAACTCATCGCCTTCTGTACCTTGTGAAATCCCTACAGTGAAGAAAGATCGTAACTCAAACATCCCAAAGTCAGTTTGCAGATATTTACCATTAACACTCCTACTGACTGTTGATTCATGGACACCTATTTTTTTAGCTACTTCTTTTAATTGCAAAGACTTTAATGGGCGTTTTGGATCTAAGAAGAAATCGTGTTGTTGAGAAACAATTTCTTCTGCCACTCGTAAAATAGTATTTCCCCTTTGAATGACACCTTTTTGTAAAAATTCAAATTCACTTTTTCGATTTTTCAAGTAATCTAAGACTTCTTTATCAGCTCTTTGACTCATTTGTTCAAAATATTTTTGCTGAAATACAAGAGTCGGTGTGCTTCTTTTAGTACTTGTCACTTCGATTTGTTTTCCTTTAACTTTCACAATAACATCTGGAATAATAAAACTTTCATCTTCATTTGAAAAGCCTGCTCCTGGATAAGGTTGCAACTTTTGAATATAGTCAACAATTTCTTGAATTTCAAATAACTCAATATCATATGCTTTTTCGATAACTTTCCACTTGCGATTGGCTAACTCTTCAAAGTATTCTTCTACTATAATATAAGCTAAGTTAGGTGCTATGTTATCTTTTTCAATTTGTAGTAAAAGACACTCTCTTAAATCCCTTGCACCTACCCCAGTAGGCTCTAGCATTTGTAGTAGAGTCAATGCATCTAAAAGTTCAATCTCAGTGGCCTGTGTCTGAACTCTGATATCTTCTAATGGTGTACTGAGATAACCATTTTTATCAACAAATTGAATCAAATGTAAGACTAGTTTTCTTAAGTAGGTATCTCGGTAGTTTAGATGGACTTGATTGATCAAGTACTCAAACAAAGATAAACGATTGTCAGGAACTTGCTCTAACCACTCTGTTTTTGAATCCCCAGACTGACTACTTCCTTGATTTTTACTTTTATATAGAAGTAAACTATCATCTGTATCAACTTTTATCTCTAATAATGGATTTTCTAAGGCTTTATTTTCTAGGAATGTTAGTAAATCATCTGTATTGTATTGAAGCATTTGAATAGATTGTTGCAACTCTTGGGTCATTGCGAGTTTTTGAGTTTGCTTTTGGGTTTGGTTTTGATGGATTCGTTGCTCAAACTTCAAGCTTATCATCTCCTCATCTGTAAATTGTCTTGCTATTTATAGTTATTTTGATAAAATTGATAGAGTACTTGCGTCCTTAGTGTAGTGGATATCACGTAAGATTCCGGTTCTTGAGACAGGGGTTCGATTCCCTTAGGACGCGTTTACAGTTAAGCAATGAGATATTTTCTCTTTGCTTTCTTTTTTTATTATAGCATTTTTTAAACTCATCAGACACTCCTTTGATAAAGGTTCTCTCCTTCTAATTTTAGGAGCTTTTTCTTTGACCTTTATTGACCATTTAGGTACACTTTATTCTAGGTAGATGATTTAAACTATGTTAAAATGTAGCTATTGAAGTTTTAGTTTAGGAGGAATTTTTATGAATTTAATACCAACAGTTATCGAGCAATCTTCTCGTGGCGAAAGAGCTTACGACATTTACTCAAGACTTTTAAAAGACCGCATTATTATGTTAAGTGGACCAATTGATGACAATGTTGCTAACTCAGTCATTGCTCAATTATTATTCTTAGATGCTCAAGATCCAGAAAAAGATATCTTTATCTACATCAACTCACCTGGTGGTAGTGTTTCTGCTGGGCTTGCTATTTACGACACAATGAACTTCATCAAAGCAGACGTTCAAACTATCGTTTTAGGTATGGCTGCTTCTATGGGAAGTTTCTTATTATCAGCAGGAACTAAAGGTAAACGTTTTGCTTTACCAAATGCTGAAATCATGATCCATCAACCATTAGGTGGCGCACAAGGTCAAGCAACTGAGATCGAGATCGCTGCTAAACACATTTTAAATACACGTGATCGATTAAACAAAATTTTAGCAGAAAACACAGGTCGAGATATTTCAATTATTGAAAAAGATACTGACCGCGACAATTTCATGTCTGCACAAGAAGCTAAAGAATACGGCTTAATTGATGAAGTCATGGTAAATAGTTCTAACTTAAAATAGGATGTGACTAAATATGGGAATGACAGATGTAGATGTAACAAAATTAAACACAGACACTGGTATCAAAATTGGAGACAACGAAGCTCCTATTAAAGTGATTGAATTCATTAATATCAGATGTCCATTTTGTCGACAATGGTTTGATGAAAAAAATGATTTGTTACAAGAATACGTAAATGCTGGAAAAATTCAACGTGTCATTAAGTTATTTGATAAAGAAAAACCTAGCTTAGCCAAAGGAAATATCATGCATCACCATGTACCAACTGATGCCTCTGCCTTAAGCGCTATTCAATCTATTTACAAGACTCAGGATGTCTGGGGTGATTTAGAAGATCATACAGAGATTGCTGCTTATGCCGTAAATGAATTAGGGTTGTCTTTACAAGAATACGAAAATATGACAACACGTATTTTAAAAGAAGCTGAAGAAGCAAATGTCTTCTTTATTCCAACTGTGATTATTGGTGAAGAAGTTTTTGATCAAAAAATCTCAACTGACGAATTAAAAGCTTTATTAGATAAATAAACACAAAATAGCCTGCCGAATTAATGAGTAATCTCATCAATTCAGCAGGTTTTTTTGTTTGTTATACGATTAATAAGTAAGGATTCTCTATGTAGTAAACAATTTGAGCTAAAAATTCTGCTGCTGGTGAACCATCTACTACTTGATGATCAAACGTTAAACTTAGTGGTAATTCTTGGATTTCTGTTATTTCTTTTTCTTTGTTAAAGATTAACTTCGAACTCATTGAGCCAATTCCCAATATACCGATTTCTGGTGTGTTTAAAATTGGTGTGAAATACTCAACTCCTGAGGTACCTAAATTAGTGATGGTAAATGTTGAACCACTGTATAAGTCACTAGGCAATGTCCCATCAATTGCTTGAGAAGTTACTTTTATAAACTCAGAACCAATTTCACTTAACGTTTTTGTTGTCACATCTCTAATTACAGGAACCACTAAACCATCATCAACAGCAACTGCCACTCCCATATGAATTGCGTCATGTTGTTTATATTCAGTACCATTGTATGAAGCATTCATCTCTGGTTTGTCTCTCAATGCTAAACTTACAGCTTTAATTAGCAACGTGTTAATACTTAAAGTACTTCGACCTAGTTGATCTCCTGTTTTTTCTTTTAGATCTCTTCTAAAAGCTAATAATTGGGTGATATCTGCTTTTCGATGTAGTGTTAGCTGAGCAGATTGTTGTAGACTATGATGCATTCTTTGAGCAATAACTTTACGCATTCCCTCTAAACCTTCACCCGCTACTTGAGAAATTGCTGCTACAGTAACTTGAGGAATAAATCGTTCTACATCTCGTCTAGTTATTCTACCATTACCACCTGTTCCTATAATTTCTTCTAGAGAATACCCTTTATCTGCTGCTATTTTTCTAGCAAGGGGAGTAGCAAAAATTCGTTCTCCAGAGACTCTTTTAGGAGTTGGTATTGGGGTTTCTTTAGGTACTGCTGTTACTGTAATATCTGCCTTAGAAATAATCTCTTCAGGTGTTTGATTATTTGAAACACTTTCTCCGACCTCACCAACATAGCCAATCACACCTTGACAGACAATTTCTTCACCATTGTCAGCTGTAATATCAAGTAATACCCCATCAATAGGTGACTCTACATCATGAGTTAATTTTTCCGAACTAATAGAAACAATAGCCTCCCCTTTTGCAACAGGATCTCCTACTTGTTTATACCATTGATCCACTGTTCCTTCTGTCATTGTTAAACCTAATGTTGGCATTAATAATGATTCTGCCATTTTTTTCACCTACCCTTTATTTTAAGTCTTGAATTAATTCTTCTGCTTCTTTTAATACTTTTTCTTTATTTGGTAAATAAAGTGCCTCTAAGTTACTTGCAAACGGCACTGGTGTATTTGGTGCACAGATACATTTGATTGGCCCGTCTAAGTAATCAAATGCTTTATCACTAATAACAGAGGCAATATCTGTTGCCGTATTATTATGCGGATTCGCTTCATCAATAACAATCAATCGACCTGTTTTTTTAACTGATTGGATAATCGTTTCCTGATCCCATGGTGCCACAGTAATTAAATCAATTACTTCAACAGACACACCTGATTTTTCAAGTTCTTCAGCTACATCTAATGCCACATATAGCATTTTCCCAATAGTAACAATAGTTAAATCAGTACCTTCACGCTTCACTTTAGCTTTTCCAATTTCTACTTTATAATAGTCTTCTGGTACTTCGTCTTTAATACCATATAACGTTTTATCTTCTGAGAAAATTACAATGTTGTCATCTTCAATCGCTGAAATTAGCAGCCCTTTTGCATCATACGGATTTGAAGGAACAACAACTTTTAATCCTGGTATAGAACCAAACATACCGTAATAAGAACCTGAGTGTTGCGCTGCAGCTGAAGCTCCTGCTCCGTGACAAGTTCTAACAGTCATGGGAATAGTTGCTTTTCCACCAAACATGTAACGCATTTTTGAACCTTGAGCTAACAGCGTATCAAAACAGAATCCTAGAAAATCATTAAACATTAACTCTGGAACAGGACGTAAACCAGTCGCTGCAGCCCCTACTGAAGCTCCCATGTAGCCCATTTCTGAAATTGGCGTATCAATAACTCGCTCATAGCCATGTTTTTCGACTAATCCTTTTGTTACACCAAATACACCGCCCCAAGCTCCTTCTCCTTCGAGATGTTCAATATGAGTTCCACCCGCAATATCTTCTCCTAAAAGAATAACTCGCTCATCTCTGTCCATTGACATATCTAAACCTTCATTAATTGCTTGCATAAACGTAATTCTTCTACTCATTGTTGTCACTCCTTATAATTAATTTTTTAGATAGACACATCTTCGTATAATGCTTCTGGTTTTGGTACTGAACTTTCTCTTGCAAAAGTAACTGCATCTTCTGTATCTTTTATTGATTGAGCTTCAATGTTGTTCGCTACTTTTTCTGATAACCATTTATTTTCAATAGCTACCTTTCTAAACTCAACTATATTATCAATAGTTGCGTAGTCTTTTTCTTCCCCTTCTTTTGCTTTGTATTTTTGTTCATCTCCCTCAAAATGCCCATAATTTCTATAAGTCACACATTCTAAAAGGGTCGGCCCTTCTCCGCGACGAGCTCTATCAATCGCTTCTCCGGCAGCTTCATAAACCGCAACTAAATCTTTTCCTTCAACTCGTACACCTGGGATACCATAGGCTACGCTTCGTTCCGCAATCGTCTTAGATCCTGATGCATATTTAACTGATGTTGATTCAGCAAAACCATTATTCTCACAAACAAAAACAACTGGTAAGTTCCAAATTGATGCCATATTAATTCCCTCATGGAAAGTCCCTTCGTTCGCAGCACCATCACCAAAAAAGCAAATTGCTACATCTTTGGTTTTTAAGTATTTATTACGAAGTCCTGCCCCAACAGCAATTGGGAAACCTCCGCCAACCATACCGTTAGCACCCAACATACCTTTGTCAATATCGGCAATATGCATTGAACCACCTTTACCTTTACAAAGACCTGTCTCCTTACCAAAAATTTCAGCCATCATTCCATTCAAGTCACAACCTTTTGCAATACAATGGCCATGACCACGGTGAGTACTCGTAATGTAATCTGAATTAGTTAAATGAGCACAGACACCTGTTGCAACGGCTTCTTCACCAGCATACAAATGGACAAACCCTGGGATTTCCCCTGTTGTAAAAATGCGATGAACTTCATCCTCAAAATTTCTAATATCATTCATTGTTTTGTAAATCCACTCTGCTTGTTGTTTTGTCATTGTTTCCATTTCTAATTCCTCCTTAGAAAATCATCTCACTAGCCAACTCACCCATCATTTCTGATAAAGTTGGATGTGCAAATGTCATTTTTTCAATTTCTTCCAAACGTCCCTCAGATTCTTTAGCAGCTAAAATAGTATGAATCATTTCTGTTGCATTGGCTCCGACAATCACTCCTCCTAATAATTCATGATGTTCTTTCTCAGCTATTATTTTGATAAAACCAGTTGTTTCATTACCAGAAATGGCCCGACCATTCGCTGAATAGTTTGTTTTAGATACTAGAATTTCATAACCTTTTTCTTTAGCTTCTTCCTCACTTAAACCAAAACTAGCAATTTCAGGATGGGTGTATACACAACGAGGAATTTGTTCTTTTAATAAAGGTGCTTCTTTCTTACAAAACATGTGTCTCACCGCTTTAATCCCCTCTTTACTAGCAGCATGAGCCAACATAAAACTATCAACAATATCTCCAACAGCATAGATATTATTAATTGAAGTTTGATAGTAACGATTCACCTCAACAAATTTTTGATTCGCTGTTTTAGCAATGTTCAAAGTGTCTAAAATAGATAAATTATTTTTTCTACCTGTCACAACTAACAATTCATCAAATGAAATTGATTGATCCTCTAATTGGATATCAGAATGAGTGACTTCTTTAATCAAGGCACCTTCAATAAGGGTAACGTTCATTTTTTTTAGTTGTTTCTTTATAAGGAGTATTGCTTCCTTATCTTCAGTCATTAATATACTTGGTGCAACTTCTATTACTGAAACCTCCACTCCAAGAGGAGCCATAGCAAAAGCTAACTCAATACCAATGACACCACCGCCTATGATACTTAACTTATTCGGTAATTCTTTTAAATCAAAAAAAGTGTCTGTTGTTAAATAATTCACGGATTCAATCCCCTTTATAGGTGGTACAAAGGGGTTACTTCCTGTTGCTAACAAAATAAAATCTGTATCTAAGACATCATTATTTACAATCACTTCATGCGTTCCGCTTAATCTTGCTTCTCCTTCAATATAATCAATGTTGTGTTGCTTGAATAAGTAATGAATCCCTTGTTGTAGCTGATTCACCACACCATTTTTTCTCTCTACTAATTTGGAGTAGTCAATAGCAGTTAATTGAGTACTAATCCCGAACTGGTTGGCTTCATTTAAACTTTCGATCCAACTGGCATGTTTCAAATAGGCTTTTGAGGGAATGCAGCCAACATTTAAACAAGTACCTCCGATTTTTTCCTTCTCAATGACTGCCACTTTTTGACCTAGTTTTGCGGCTTCTACGGCTGCTACATAACCACCTGGTCCAGCACCAATCACAATCAGATTGTACTTTCTCATAACA
The DNA here is from genome assembly GCF_017316185.1 of Candidatus Vagococcus giribetii. Lineage (GTDB taxonomy): Bacteria > Bacillota > Bacilli > Lactobacillales > Vagococcaceae > Vagococcus > Vagococcus giribetii. Next base: position 25,693 of record NZ_JAFLVX010000022.1, read on the forward strand.
TCACCTTCCTTTATTAGTCTTACACCTTCTTATAAGCAATAACCGCGCCAACTAAGAAAGCGCTTCAAATAAAACTTTATTGTTTTTAAATTTGTGAAATCGAACAAAAACGTCCCATTCTTGTTGCAACAAAAAAGAGACAGATACAGGTATCCATCTCTCTTAATAACTAATTATTTATTTGTGAATTTGTATTTGATATTTATCAATTTTTCTGTAAAGCGTGCTTCGCGCCATATTTAATTTATCTGCTGTTTGAGTCAGATGATAGTTGGTTTCTTTTAATACATTCATAATTTGCAATCTTTCATCTAGTGACGTGTCTACTTGATGAGTCATTTTTACAGAGCCAATCGAGATTAGCTCTATCACTTCCGTTTTACTTGGTTCAGTAGTTGGAAAATATAAGTGCAAACGCTCAAGAAAATTTTGAAACTCTCTAATATTACCTTGCCATTCAAACTCTTTAGCAATTTCACTAATTTTCACTTTCCAACCTGGTTGCCAGTTTTTTCTTTTACAAAAATCTTCCACTAAAGTATCGAAGTCTTCTTGTCTTTCTCGAAGAGAAGGTAATATCAACGGAATAACATACAAACGATAAAACAAATCTTCCCTAAACTCTCCCGATTTCACTAACTTTTTTAAATCTTTATTACTTGCTGTTACTAATCTAAAATCAACTTCAATTTCTTTATCACTTCCTATTGGAGTAATTTTCTTTTCCTCCAAAGCTCTAAGAAGTGCCACTTGCATCCTTTTCGACATGCTGTCAATTTCATCTAAAAATAAGGTTCCGTGATTAGCCTGTTGAATTTTTCCTTGATACCCAGTTTGACTTGCACCTGTAAAAGCTCCAGAAACATAACCAAATAATTCGCTCTCAAGGAGAGATTCACTTAAAGCACCACAGTTAACAGAAATAAGCTGAGCAAACTGTCGATTACTATTATAATGAATCGTTTTGGCGGAGAGTTCTTTTCCACTTCCGGTCTCCCCATAAATATGAATTGGCAATTCAGACTTAGCAGCTCGTGACAATTGATTTAAAAATTGTTGATAGTCTCTATTTTTTGACGTAATACCAAAACTAATAAAGGAAGGTTCTTTGACTTTCTGTTCTAACTGATAACAAAAACCAATCAATTGATTTTCTTGATACAATTTTTTCTTATGGAATGGTTCGAATTGCTTAGCAAGTGTGTCATTGATAATCTTTCCTTCTATACTGCTATCTAATAAATGATAATCATCTGAAACAGATAGAATTTTTCCATCTAGACCAACCAACACTGATTGTTCGAAAGGTTGATTTAATGCTTCTAAGAACTGTTCTTTCCTTTCAATTAATTGTTTTTCTGCAACTTTATATTGCACATTTTTGGCAATCATTTTTAAGGCGAAAAGAGTGTAATTCGTTTCGCTGAACGCTTCCATAGTAGAGACATTTAAACAAGCAATTACGTTATCATCTCCATCTAAAATAGGTGTTGACGTACATGTAAAGGGATGTGACGCTTCAGAAAAATGCTGAAACCTTTCAACTGTTACACTTTCTAAAGTTCGCAGAGCAATACCAATCGCATTTGTTCCAACTGCTTTTTCAGTCCAGACACTGCCTTCTGAAAAATGAATATTATTAGCTAGATGCCTTGTTTCTTGATGCCCTTCTCGCCATAAAACTACTCCCTCGTTGTTGGTTAAAATAAAAAGTGGTTTTTTAACGTAGAAAAATTCATTTAAACGGTTAATTTCATTCTTTACCGTATTTATCAAAAATGACAGTTCTTGTTTTTTTATTGATAAATCATAGACTGAGATACGTTCTAAACCTTTTTTCGAGTAAGGGTTTACATTATTTTCCATGCAATATGTCCAAGATTCCGCAATATAATCTGGTAGCAGTTCTTCATTGAGTTCGTGTGATTGTACATAGGAATGCCATAAGTCTTTTGTTTTCAATAGCTTCACTCACCCTTCTTATTCACTGTAAGTATATCACCTTTTCACAATCTTTTTTCGTTTTCTATTGCTGATAAAAATAAAAAAACTAGAAAAATAAATTTTCTAGTTTTTCTCTTATAGTCTTTATCTATTCAACGAGCTTTTCAGCGTATTCATTAATCTTTCGAATACGGTGATTAATACCTGATTTTGTGATAGGACCACTTGGTAACATTTCACCCAACTCTTTCAAACTAATTTCTGGGTTTTCTAGTCTCACTTCAGCTACTTCTCTTAGCTTTTCAGGTAGTGAATCAAGTCCGACTTTTTCATCAATTAATTGAATATTTTCAATTTGTTTTTTTGCCGCATCTGCTGTTTTATTCATATTGGCATTTTCACAATTCATTAGTCGATTAACTGAGTTTCTTAAGTCTCTAACAATTCGCACATCTTCAAATTTTAGCATGGCATTAGTCGCACCAACTAGCACTAAAAAGTCCGCAATTTCTTCGGCTCCCTTGAGATAAGTAATGAAACCATTTCGTCTTTCAGCCACACGTCCATTCAACCCATAAAACTGTAACATGTCACATAAATCTTGGCATTGCTCCTCGTACATCGAGTAGATTTCCAAATGATAACGACTTGTTTCAGGATTATTGACAGAGCCTCCTGCTAAAAAGGCACCTCGTAGATAAGATCGCATTTTTTGTTCATTTCCCATAATAGAAGACGAGACACGTGTGTTAAACATGTAACCATCCATGATTTCTAAATCTTCTAATACGCGTTGTGTTTCTTGTTTAAGTCGAACAATGTACACATTATTCTTCTTTAATTTCATTTTTCTTCTGACTAAAAGTTCACTGTTAACACCGTAGTGATCTTTTAATAAAGTAAATAGTCGCCTAGCAATTGCTGCATTTTCCGTTTGAACATTCAAAACAAATTGGCGATTAACTAAGGTTACTGCACCATTCATTCTAATAAGAGCTGCTAATTCTGCTTTAGCATGTTCCTTATGAACTTCTAAGGTGGTCAGTTCTTTTTTCACATCAGATGCAAAAGACATCCTGACTCACTCCTTCTTTAATATTTGGTTCCAAACACTAAACGGAACAACTCTTCCACTACTTTATTGCCATCGTGGAACACACCACCATCTCTAAGCTCTAAAAAGTCAGCTGAAATAACTCGACACTCTTCATCTCTTAAAGATTGGAAATCATGTTTCACTTGTACTAGATATTCATCATAGACTTCAAAATCCATGTAGTCATCTGGTATTGGCTCTGTATTAACTAAAACAGTGTCTACAAACTTCGCATTTAAGTGTTTGTGGAGAACTTTGACATGTTCAGCATCTGAAAAATGTTCTGTTTCCCCTTTTTGGGTCATAATATTACAAATATAGACAACCTCAGCCTCTGATTCTACAATCGCTTGACCTAAATCTTCAATCATTAAATTAGGCAAGATGCTCGTGTATAAACTACCAGGTCCAAGAACAATCATGTCAGCTTCTTTAATCGCTGTCACAACTTTTCTAGCAGCTTTTGGCTTTTCGTCATCATGTGTATTAGTAACATAAACGTAATCGATTTTTTTTCGGTCATCCGCAATTTTAGATTCGCCTTCCACTTCTGAGCCGTCTAAAAATTTAGCATGTAAAGTCAATGATTTTTCTGAAGCAGGGTAAATATGACCATCCACGTGCATAAACTTCGTCAGCAACTGGATAGCATCATACGTGCTTTCTTTCATTTCAGAAAGAGCGGCAATAATTAAATTTCCTATAGTGTGATCTGCTAAAAAATCATCTTCTTTTTTAAAACGGTATTGAAAGATTTTTTCATACATTTGAGGCATGTCAGACAGAGCTACAAGCACATTACGCAAGTCTCCTGGGGGACTCATGTTAATGCTTTCTCGTAACTTACCACTACTGCCTCCATCATCGGCAACTGTTACAACAGCTGTAATATCTGCACTTTGATAGCGCAAGCCATTTAATATCACAGGTAAACCTGTACCACCACCGATGACCACTATCTTAGGTCTTCTTATTCGGTAGGTTTTCATGAGCGGTTCACAGTTTCCTTTCTTTTGGCGATATCCCGATGAGTGATATTTGTTTTGTAATCTTCAGCAATACGTTTACCTAATCGTTCTGTTAAAGCAACTGAGCGGTGTTGCCCACCTGTACAACCAATAGCAATCGTTAAACTCATTTTTCCTTCTTTGATGTAACCAGGTAAAATAGATAGCATTAGTTTTTCGTATTGTTGATAGAAATCTTCTGTCATGTCACTTGCCATTACGTAATCATAAACTGGTTTATCTTTTCCTGTCATAGGACGTAACTCTGCTACGTAATGAGGATTTGGTAAAAAACGAACATCCATAACTACGTCTGCGTCAATTGGCAAACCATATTTAAAACCAAATGAAACCATTTCAACTCTAAAAGTAGAAGTATCATTTGATTTAAAGTTAGCCATAATTTTTTCTCTTAATTCTCTCGGCGCTAGATTGGTCGTATCAATGACCAATTGTGCTTCTGCTTTTAACTCACTTAAAAGCGCACGCTCTTTAATAATTCCTTCTGTTACCAAACCGTCCATAGCTAAGGGATGGGTTCTTCTTGTTTCTTTGTAACGAGAAACTAATTCTTTATCAGATGCTTCTAAGAACATCACTGTTGTATCAACTAATTGTGTGTTTTCAATTTCAACTAACATGCTTTGAATTTCTTCAAAGAAAGCACGTGATCTTAAATCAATAACTAAAGCAATTTTCGTAATTTTTCCTGATTCTTTAATTAATTCCCAGAATTTCGGGATTAATGATGGTGGTAAATTATCAATACAGAAAAATCCCATGTCTTCAAAACTTTGAACAGCAACAGTTTTACCTGCCCCACTCATCCCTGTAATAACAACTAATTGAAGACTATCTATTTGTTTTTCCTTCATCTACTTCACTCCCTATTCTCAATTCATATATTATAGCATACCTGGTGTATCATAACATAGTTATTAAAAATGTTTGACAAATTGACTCTCTGGATATATAGTTAATTACACAAGTAACTAACCAACTATGTAACGAGGTGATTCTATGGAATTTAATTATACAAGCGACAAACCTTTGTTCCAACAAGTCGCTGATCAAATCTCTTTAGGTATTTTAAATGGTGCCTTCCAAGAAGGGAGGCAAATTCCTTCAACGACAGAGATTTCAAAAAGCTATCAGATTAATCCCGCAACAGTCTTAAAGGGTATGAATCTGTTGGTGGACGACGGTTTAATCGAAAAAAAGCGCGGTATTGGTATGTTTGTTTTAGAAGGCGCACAGGAGAAAGTTAGAATGATTAGAAAAGAAGAATTTTTAAAAAATGATGTCTCGCATTTGATAGAAGAAGCTAAAAAGTTAAATATCAACCTTGAAGAATTAATAATCATATTAGAAAGAGGGTATCAATCATGAGTTTAGAGGTGATGAATGTTTCAAAATACTATAAAGATAAAACTGCTTTGAATCAAGCGACCGTTACGTTTAAGCCAAATACAATTTACGGCTTATTAGGTCGTAATGGTGCCGGTAAAAGTACCTTACTTAATATCATTGCTAATCGTAGCATTCCTTCAGAAGGCTCTGTTGATTTAAATAGTACAAGTGTTTTAAACAATGAAGTATTGCTCAATCAAATCTACTTAATGAGTGAAGATAATTTATTCCCGTCTAGTATGAAGATTAAAGACATGTTTCGTATTTCAGAAGGTTTTTATGGCTCCTTTGATTGGGACTTCGCTAAAAAAATGGCAGACTCATTTGAGCTGAACACGAAACAAACCTTCAAAAAGCTTTCTACTGGCTACCGTAGTATTGCTAAACTTATTACTGCACTTTGTGTACCTTGTGATTACATTTTTCTTGATGAGCCTGTCCTAGGCTTAGATGCTACCCACCGTGAACTTTTCTATACCTTCTTAATTGAAACATATGAGGAAAGAAATCGAACTTTCGTTATTTCAACACATTTGATTGAAGAAATCGCGACACTCCTTGAGCATGTCGTTATTATTGAGCAAGGGGAAGTAAAAGTGGATCAAGAGACAGAATCACTCCTTAGACAACACTTTGCTTTATCTGGTCCTAAAAATGAAGTTCTTGACTTTGCAAGTCAGTATACTGTGATTGGAAGTGAGTCACTTGGTGATTATTGCACTGCTTATCTCTCTGGTGATATGCCTAATTCTGTACCAAACAGCTTAAGTATCCAACCAATCAATCTTCAACAATACTTTGTTCAATTAACAAAAAGAAAGTAGGTTTTATCTATGAAACTCTCGACAGCATTTACTTATCGAATGAAATATCAAATGAAATCCTTAGCTTTTTTCTTTAGCTACTTCACTTTCTTTGCTATTTTATTCCCTATAATTGGTATTTTATTTGCAGGAACTGACACGACTGTTAATTCAGACGCCATGTTTGCCTCTTCGATTTTTATCTTTATCATTGCCTATATCGGCGTTAGCTCTGATTTTAAATTGTTCATTCAAAATGGCATGTCCAGAAGCAACATCTTTTTAAGTTACTTGATTTCCAATGTAACGATTTCTGCTTTTCTTGCCAGTGTATTAATCGTGTTTAAACTAATTGCTAACGATTTTTTTACTCAAAAATTAAACATTACTTTGTTTTTTGCTGATGCTTATGCTCAAGACAATCATTGGAAAAGTCTTCTGTTTTTATTTCTCTTTTTCTTATTTAGTGCTTCTCTAGCTTCAGTTGTTGGCACATTTATTGACAGAGTTACTGGATTTAAAAGATTAGTTGTGATTGCAACTGTTGTAATTGTTCCCTTTGTGATTGGGTTGCTTTTACAAATGGGTGGACCGAATTTTCGTTCAAGTGTTTTTAGTTTTCTTAAAAAAATATTAGGTATCTCTACAACTGGTTTAGATATCCTACCTCTTGCTATTACCCTACTTGTTTTAATCACGTTGTTTTCAATCATAACTTATTTATTAAACTATAACCGAGAAATCAGAAGAATTAATGATTAACAAAAAGCGCCTGACTCATAAGTCTTTTCACTTATGGGCAGGCGCTTTTTTTTTCATAATATGTTTACTTTATTCAAAACGTTCCATCACTTCACGTAGGTAGTAACCAGTATAGCTTTCCTCTACTTTTATCACTTCTTCAGGCGTTCCTGTCGTGACAATGGTTCCACCACCATCGCCACCTTCTGGACCTAAATCAATAATATAGTCAGCTGTTTTAATAACATCTAAGTTATGCTCAATCACTAAAACCGTATTGCCTGTATCCACTAATCGAGTTAACACTTCAATCAAACGACTAATATCATCTGCATGCAGACCTGTTGTCGGTTCATCTAAGATATAAAAGTTTTTACCTGATGAACGCTTATGTAATTCACTGGCAAGCTTCATTCGTTGTGCTTCTCCACCAGATAATGTCGTTGCTGATTGACCTAACTTCACATAGCCTAATCCCACATCAACAATAGTCTGCATTTTGCGATGGATTTTAGGAATCGCTTTGAAGAACTCAACAGCTTCTTCTACTGTCATCTCTAAAATTTCTGCAATATTTTTTCCTTTGTATTTCACTTCTAAGGTTTCCGAGTTGTAACGATGTCCATGACAAACTTCACATGGGACGTACACATCTGGTAAAAAGTGCATCTCAATCTTAATAATACCGTCACCACGACAAGACTCACAACGACCGCCTTTAACATTAAAACTAAAGCGTCCTTTTTTGTAACCACGAATTTTGGCTTCATTGGTTTTAGCAAACAAATCTCTAATGTCATCAAAAACACTTGTATAGGTTGCCGGATTACTTCTTGGTGTTCTACCGATTGGACTTTGATCGATATCAATGATTTTTTCGATATCTTCATATCCTGTAATTGATTCATATTTCCCAGGTTTCTCTGAGTTACGATTAATCTTTTGAGCCAGGGCTTTCTTCAAAATCTCATTTACTAAGGTACTCTTACCAGAACCAGAAACACCTGTTACAGCCACAAATTTGCCTAATGGAAAAGCCACATCTAAGTTTTTTAAGTTATTTTCTTTAGCACCTTTGACCACAATTTCTTTTCCGTTACCTTTACGGCGTTTAGTCGGTACAGGAATTTGTTTTTGACCTGATAGGTATTGTCCTGTTAATGAGTTTTTATTTTTTTCCACTTCTTCTGGTGTTCCAGCAGCAATGATTTGACCACCTAATTCCCCTGCTCCTGGACCAATATCAATCAAATAATCAGCAGCTCGCATGGTATCTTCATCATGTTCCACGACAATAAGAGTGTTTCCTAAATCACGCATTTTTTTCAAAGATTCAATCAATCGATTGTTATCTCGCTGATGTAACCCAATAGAAGGCTCATCTAATATGTAAAGGACACCAGATAAGTTAGAACCGATTTGAGTAGCTAAACGGATACGTTGAGCTTCTCCCCCAGAAAGTGTTCCAGCTGAACGACTTAGAGTTAAGTAATTCAGCCCAACGTTTTGTAAGAAACTCAATCGGTCAGTGATTTCCTTTAAAATAGGTTGAGCAATCATTTGCTCTTGCTCACCAAAGGCTAACTCGCCAAAGTAACTAAGAGAATCATTGACAGATAGATTACTAATCTCACCAATATGTTTACCTGATACTTTAACGGACAAAGCTTCCTCATTTAAGCGATACCCATGACATGATGCACAGGTCAACTCTGTCATATAAAGTTTCATTTGTTCTCTAGTGTAATCACTATTTGTTTCATGGTAACGACGTTTAATATTTTTAAGAATCCCTTCAAAAGGAATATCCACGTCTCGAACGCCACCAAATTCATTTTCGTAGTGGAAATGGAACTCATCTCCATTAGAACCTGTCATTAAAATAGCTCGTTGTTCTTCTTCAAACAACTCATAAGGTGTATCAAAATCAATCCCAAATTGTTCACAGGCTTGTTCAAGCATTTGTGGGTAATAATTAGAACTAATCGGATTCCAAGGTGCAATGGCTCCTTCTCGCAAGGTTTTCGTTTTATCTGGAACAACTAAATCCTCATCTACCTCTAGTTTAATACTTAATCCATCACAATCAGGACAAGCACCAAATGGTGTGTTAAAAGAGAATAAACGTGGTTCAATTTCACCTACAGTAAACCCACAATAAGGACAAGCGTAATGCTCACTAAAGAGAATCTCTTCTTGCCCAGACACATCAACTACAGCATAACCTTCAGATAATCTCAGTGCCATTTCAAAAGAGTCAAATAAACGAGAACGTACGCCTTCTTTAATGACAATCCGGTCCACAACAATCTCAATGGAATGTTTTTTATTTTTTTCTAATTCAGGTGTTTCTTCGATGTCATAGATGTCACCATCTACTCTGACACGAACAAACCCCTCTTTTTTAATTTTTTCAAAGACTTTTTTATGTTGGCCTTTTTTCTCTCTTACAACTGGAGCTAAAATCTGAACTTTCGTACGTTCTTCAAATTCTAAGATACGATCCGTCATTTGTTCTGGTGATTGGCTACTAATCTCAGTACCATCATTAGGACAAATCGGATGACCTACTCGCGCATAGAGTAATCGCAAATAATCATTGATTTCAGTGACTGTCCCTACTGTTGAACGTGGGTTTTTACTTGTTGTTTTTTGATCAATGGAGATAGCTGGACTAAGCCCATCGATGCTATCTACATCTGGTTTGTCCATTTGACCTAAAAATTGTCTCGCATAAGCTGACAAACTTTCTACATATCGACGTTGTCCCTCAGCATATAAGGTATCAAATGCAAGGGAGCTTTTCCCTGAGCCTGATAGTCCCGTAATGACAACTAATTTATCTCTTGGAATAGTAACATCTATATTTTTTAAATTATGAGCACGGGCGCCACGAATGACGATTTTATCATTTGCCATAGTATTCCTCCTCTTACTTACCTGACTTTAACTCTAAGAGTGTATCTCTTAAGGTAGCTGCTTTTTCAAAATCTAACTCTTTAGCAGCTTGTTTCATTTGGTTTTCAAGTTCTAATAATAATTCTTTTTTCTCAGCTTTATTAAGAGCTTCATATTTTTGAACAAGACTGATATCTTCTTCCTCTTCTGTCACTTTAGAAATACTGATTAAATCACGAATTTCTTTAATAATCGTTTTTGGTACAATACCATGTTCTTGATTATATGCCTCTTGGATAGCTCTTCTTCGTTTGGTTTCTTCAATAGCTTTTGTCATAGAATCCGTCATTTTGTCAGCATACATAATGACTTTACCATTTTCATTACGAGCAGCTCGACCAATTGTCTGCACAAGAGATCTTTCACTACGTAAGAAACCTTCTTTATCCGCATCTAATATAGCTACTAAGGAAACTTCTGGAACATCAATACCTTCTCGAAGCAAGTTAATCCCAATTAAGACATCGAACTCACCTAATCGCAAATCTCTAATAATTTCTGTTCGCTCTAATGTTTTCACATCACTATGAAGATACTTAACTTTAATTCCTAATTCTTTGAAGTAATCGGTTAAATCTTCTGACATTTTTTTCGTTAAAGTAGTAATGAAGACACGCTCGTTTTTCTCTACTTGCTCGTAAATTTCACCTACTAAATCATCAATTTGTCCCATAATTGGTCGCACTTCTATGTTTGGATCTAAAAGACCTGTTGGACGAATAATTTGTTCAGTCACAAGATCTGTTTGCTCTGCCTCGTATGGTCCTGGAGTAGCTGACACATAAAGGATTTGATTGACATGATCTTCAAATTCTTTTAATTGCAGTGGCCGATTGTCTAATGCACTAGGTAATCTAAAGCCATAATCAACTAACATTTGTTTTCTTGCTCTATCTCCGTTATACATCCCACGAATTTGCGGTATAGTCACATGAGATTCATCTACCATAATCAGGAAATCATCTGGGAAGAAATCGATTAACGTGTATGGTGCTTCGCCTTCTTTTCGTCCTTCCATCTGTCTAGAGTAGTTTTCAATCCCTGAACAGTAACCCATTTCACGCATCATTTCGATGTCGTAATTTGTTCGTTGTTCCAGTCTTTGCGCTTCTAATAGTTTTTCTTCACTTCTTAATTCTTTTAATCGCCCTTCAAGTTCGATTTCAATTCTACCAATGGCTTCTTCCATTTGTTCTTCATTCGTAACAAAGTGAGTTGCTGGGAAAATCGCCACGTGTTCTGTATCAGACATAACTTCACCGGTTAAGGCATTAAATTCTCTGATTCGGTCAATCTCATCTCCAAAGAATTCAACACGTAAGGCTAATTCATCTCTTGAGGCTAAAAAGATTTCTACTACGTCACCTCTGACACGGAAACGACCACGTTGAAAATCTATGTCGTTTCGGTCAAATTGAATATCCACTAGGGCTCTCAATAATTGATCTCTTTCCATTTCCATACCAACACGTAAAGAAAGAACTTGTTCTTGGTATTCTTTCGGATCTCCTAAACCATAAATACAAGACACAGACGCTACAACAATCACATCATTTCTTTCCAATAAAGAACTGGTTGCCGAGTGTCTTAATTTATCGATTTCATCGTTGACACTTGAATCCTTTTCGATATAAGTATCACTTGAAGGCACGTAAGCTTCTGGTTGATAGTAATCATAATAACTAACAAAATACTCTACAGCGTTGTTTGGGAAAAATTCTTTAAACTCACTGTAGAGCTGTCCAGCTAATGTTTTGTTGTGGGCTATGATTAAAGTCGGTTTGTTAACTTCTTTGATCACATTTGACATCGTAAATGTCTTACCAGATCCCGTTACCCCAAGAAGAGTTTGGGCTTTTTCTTTTTTATTAATATTGGCTACAATTTGTTTTATGGCTTCTGGTTGATCTCCAGAAGGCTGATATTTAGAGACCAAATCAAAGGTATAATCCGTGCGTCGTTCTATCATCTTATTTTCTCCTTTGCTCATCTTCTGACTGTTTTATTTTACCATAGCGAACATATTTTCGCCAATTGTAACTATTTAGTTTTGCGTAATATTGTCAATTTTATTACAATAGGAGTACAATTGATAACAAGCTTTATATTCTAGAAAGGATGACCCCATTTATGTCAAAAGAAATATCATTTAGTCAAATCAAATCGTACAAAGAATCTTTTTACAGCCAACCAAGTCACTTAATTAGCCAACGCGCTGTGATGAAAAATGGGATTCTCGCTTCATCAGAAAACCAACAGTCAACTGTTATTAACAATCCAGTCTTTTCAATTGATTTAGACACAGGAAAAGTAGCCAACCAAAAACAAAGTGGTCGTTGTTGGATGTTTGCAGCTCTTAATACTTTCCGTCATCACATTGAACACACTTTTGAGATTAAAGATTTCGAGTTATCTCAAAATTTTACTTTTTTCTGGGACAAATTTGAAAAAGCTAATTATTTCTACGAAAATATTTTAGCCACAGCTGTGGAACCATTAGAAAGTCGTAAAGTAGCTTTCTTACTTCAAACACCTCAACAAGACGGTGGACAATGGGATATGTTAGTTGCTATTATCCAAAAATATGGTATCGTGCCAAAATCAGTTATGCCTGAAACTTTCAGTAGTTCTCAAAGTCGTGATTTAAACACTTTCCTCAATAAAAAATTAAGAAAAGATGCTATTACGTTACGTTCTTTAGTTGAAAAAGAAGCTAGCGAAGAAGAAATTAATCAAACAAAAGCAAGTATGTTACAAGAAATCTATAACTTACTTGCCACATCTCTTGGTACACCACCAACTAATTTTGATTTTTCTTATGTTGATACAGATGGTAATTACCAACTAAAAAGAAACTTAACACCTCAATTATTCTATGATGAATTCGTTGGACGTAATTTATCAGATTATGTGAGTGTAATTAACGCTCCTACAGCAGACAAACCATATAATGAGCTTTACACTGTTGAAATGCTCGGTAATGTAGTAGGTGGAAAAGAAGTTCGTCATTTAAATGTTGATATTGACACATTTAAAAACTTAGCTATTGATCAATTAAAAATGGGAGAAGCTGTTTGGTATGGTTGTGATGTAGGCCAATCTTCTACAAGAGATTCTGGTATTATGGCAACTGATATCTATAGTGTCGAAGAAACCTTAGATATTGACTACTCTATGACCAAAGCAGAACGTCTTGACTACGGAGAAAGCCTAATGACTCACGCTATGGTATTAACTGGTGTTGACCTTGTTGAAGGTAAACCAACAAAATGGAAAGTTGAAAATAGCTGGGGCGATAAAGTTGGCTCAAAAGGTTATTTCGTTATGAGTGATGATTGGTTAAACGAATATACCTACCAAATCGTAGTAAACAAACGCTATTTATCTGAAGAATTACTTGCTATTGTTGAAGCAGACAAAGCAACTGTTCTTGCTCCTTGGGATCCAATGGGTGCTCTAGCATAAATCAAAACAAAAAGAGGAAAACGCCTGTGCGTCTTCCTCTTTTCTTTATTAGTCAGGTATAAAAAGTTTGCTCTATCTATTGTTTACCTAATTGTTGTTTTAATAATAACTGAACACGAGCTAGCTCCTCCTCAGGAATTACTTGGTAAGAAACTTCATCAATCATTTCACCGTTACCATGTAATGTTTCTTCATCAATAGTTGTGAAACAATTGCGGTAATCCATAGCAATTTTAAACATTTCATCCGGTTCTAAATCTGTTTTCATATTTTCTTCAATTGCTTTTAAAATTTGTTTGTATTTTGTCACACCATTAAAACTTAAGGCTTGTTCTGCAATAGCACCAATAACTTCTTGTTGTCGAACTTGACGACCATAGTCACCATTTGGATCTTCATAACGCATTCTTGTGTAGGCTAAAGCCTCTTCACCATTTAGTGTGTTTTTACCTTGAGGGAATTTAAAGCCATCTTGTTCGAACTCAAATTTGTTATTAACTTCCACGCCACCAACAGCATTTACTAAATCTTCAAAACCTTCCATGTTGATCCAAATATAGTGATCTAACTCCATATCTAAAAATTTATCCATTGAATCCATAGCCATTTTTTCTTGACCATGAGCATAGGCATGAGCCGCTTTTTCAACTGTTCCAAACCCTACCATCTCCATACGAGTATCACGTGGAATACTAACAAGAGTTGTTTTACTTTCTTTTGGATTCACAGTAGCAACTAAAATCGTATCAGATCTTCCGACATCATTTCGTCCAAATTCACCTGTATCTAAACCAAGTAATAATACTGAGAAAGGCTCGCCATCCATGACTGTTGTTGTATCAACACGGCCTTCTACCGGTTTACTTACTTTATTTGCTGTACTTTTAACATCAAAATAGGTTTTCCCTAAAAAAGTACCAATCCCTAGTAACATTACTAATAAAACACCAGCTAATATAAGAACGATTTTTTTCAGAGGATTCTTTTTATTTCTACTTCTTTTACGATTTTCCATAATTCATCTCCTATAAATAACAATTTAAAACAAGTCTAGCATAGTCATTATATAAAAACTATGTTAAATAAATTAGATTTAAAGAATCTTAAGGTTTTAAAATAACAAGTTTTATTTGTTCTTTAATACCTTGACTAGTTTATTCATTGCTTCCTCGATGTTCTCAGTTTTAGTTGCTAAATTAATTCGAATACAAGTAGCACTATGCGTATCAAACCATTCACCATAGTCAATTGCGATACCAACCTTGTTTTCCATCATATCAACTAGTTCTTCTTTTTCGAGGTAATAGGATAAGTCAATCCATGCTAAATAGGTTGCTTCTTTATTCGTAATAATAACATGAGGTAGTTCTTTTTCTAAAATTGATTTCATTGTTTCAAAGTTATGTTCAATAACATTGATTAAATCATCTACCCAGTCTTCTCCATAAGTATAAGCTGCTTCTGTGGCTATCATTCCCATAACGCTAACAGAACTACCTATCCCTTTATCCAAATAATCATCAAAGGTTTGTCGATGGCTCTCATTTGGAATAATCACATGAGAGTGAAGTAAACTAGCTAAATTAAAGGTTTTAGAGGGTGCTGATAAGACAAATAAATCCTCTAAGAATTCTTCAGAAACAGATAAAGCACTTAAAAATGAACGACCTGGTTGAATAAAATCTTGATGAATCTCATCTGAAATTATTTTGACCTGATGTTTCTGACAAATAGTAAACAAAGCTAGTAATTCTTCTTGACTCCATACTCGACCAACTGGGTTGTGGGGAGAACAATGTAGGAAGATTTTCACTTGATTCTCAACGATTTTTTTCTCAAAATCATCTAAATCTACTGTGTAGTAACCATCTGTATTAACTAAATTTGACACGACTAATTGGCGATTATTATTTTTCACCGCATCAAAGAAAGGATAGTATACAGGAGCTAAAATTAAGACACTCTCTTCCGGTTGGGTAAAGCTTTGAATTAAGTAATTAAAGGAGTTAACAACCCCTGTTGTAAAACGAACCCACTCTTGTTTTAAATCAATATTATGACGTTTTTTTTGCCAATTTATAAAGGCCTCATAATACTCATCTTCCACTAAAGAGTAACCAAACACACCATGACTCACACGTTCTGCTAGTTTTTCTTGCACTTTTTCAGGTACTTTAAAATCCATATCCGCTACCCATAATGGTAATAAGTCTGATTTTGTATATGTTTCTGATAACCCATCCCACTTAACAGAATGAGTTGATTTTCGATCAACATAATACCTTTCAATAAATTCTTTTACTAACATTTCACAACCTCCTCCTTTTGTCCATAAACCTATTATATCGAACTTCTATGTTTTTTTAAATCTAATAAGTCTTTCATTTTGATTGCTTGTTGAATTTTTAACAAATTAAGTTTATAATAAAAAAAGATTTAGGTTTACCTAAAAAGGAGGTAAGTTCATGAATTTACTAACAATAAAAACAGATGAAGAAGTTATTGTAGATAAAATTACACATCCTGACGAAGAAATGAAGAGACGATTACTAGACTTAGGCTTCTATCAAGGAACCCCCATAAAGAAGGTATTAGTCAGTCCTAAGGGAGATCCTATTGCTTATCGTGTTAGAGGAACAACCATCGCCCTTCGAAACAGTGATGCACAATACATTGAGGTGAAATAACAATATGGAAACAAAAACAGAAGAATTTATCATTCAAAGAAAAAATGACACTGACAGAGTCATCACCTTAGCTGGAAATCCTAATGTAGGTAAAAGTTCAATTTTTAACGAACTGACAGGTTTAAGACAACATACAGGAAACTGGCCAGGAAAAACCGTTGATCTTGCTCAAGGGCACTATCAACACAACTCTCAAGGATATGTTATCGTTGATTTACCAGGTACCTATTCCTTAATGGCGCACTCTCAAGAAGAGGAAGTCGCACGAGATTTTATCCAATCCACCCAATCAGAAGCAACAGTGGTTGTTTGTGATGCTACTAGTCTTGAGAGAAACTTGAATCTCGTTTTACAAATTATGCAAATCACACCAAAAGTAGTTGTTTGC
The DNA here is from genome assembly GCF_017316185.1 of Candidatus Vagococcus giribetii. GTDB lineage: Bacteria > Bacillota > Bacilli > Lactobacillales > Vagococcaceae > Vagococcus > Vagococcus giribetii. Next base: position 42,192 of record NZ_JAFLVX010000022.1, read on the forward strand.
GTTAATTTACTTGATGAAGCAAACAAGAAAAAAATATCAATTAACCTGCCTAAACTTCAAGAATTATTAGGCGTACCAGTAGTTGGGACTTCTGCAGTCAAAAAGCAAGGTCTAACAGAGTTAATGGATCAAGTGGACCAAGTTATCTCAGGAGAAACAACAGCTAATCCCTTTATGATTGATGCCTTAAAACAGCTTCATGACGATCCTGAAACAGAAGTATTAGCTTTACTTGACCGAGCCTCTGTTATTGCTCAAGACGTGATTACATTTGGTAATGAAGATTTTGATAAAAAAGACCGTGTTCTTGATAAAATTCTCACCCAAAAAAGCACAGGTATTCCAATCATGATTCTTTTATTAATGCTCATTTTTTGGTTTACTATTGTTGGTGCAGATGGTCCATCTGACTTTTTAGCCGATCATTTCAATCGATTTGGTAATTGGCTAACTCAAGTAGCTACTGCTATCCACATGCCTGTCATGCTTCAATCTGTTTTAATTGATGGTATCTATAAAGTTCTCTCAACAGTTGTCGCAGTTATGCTACCACCTATGGCTATTTTCTTTCCAATCTTCACCTTGTTAGAAGACTTTGGTTATTTACCACGTGTAGCTTTTAACTTAGATAAATACTTTCAAAAAGCAGGCGCTTGCGGGAAACAAGCCTTAACTATGTGTATGGGATTTGGCTGTAACGCAGCAGGCGTTGTTGGTGCTAGAATCATTGATTCACCAAGGGAGAGACTTATTGCTATTATTACAAATAATTTTGTACCTTGTAACGGGCGCTTTCCTATTTTAATTGCTGTTATTACCATGTTTTTTGCAGGTACAACTGCTGGCTTAGGGGTTCTCTTAAATCTGCAGCATTCTTAACGGGTGTCATTCTATTAGGTGTTGTTTCCACTATTTGGGTCTCTAGACTACTTTCAAAGACCATTTTAAAAGGAATACCTTCATCCTTTACTTTAGAGCTTCCACCTTACAGAAAGCCACAAATTGGGCAAGTGATTGTTCGGTCAATCTTTGATAGAACTTTATTTGTATTATGGCGTGCCATTATTGTTGCTGCTCCAGCAGGATTAGTTATTTGGATTTTAGCGAATATTACAGTAGGTGATTTATCAATATTACAACACATTACTGGTTTTATTGACCCATTTGCTAAACTTATGGGCTTAGATGGAACTATCTTAATGGCCTTTATTCTTGGTTTACCAGCCAATGAAATTGTTATTCCCATTATGATTATGGGTTATATGGCGACAAGTACCATTACTGACTATAGTTCTTTAAATGAATTCTATCAATTACTAGTTGCTAATGGTTGGACTTGGTTAACAGCCATGAACGTCCTATTATTTACAATCTATCATTGGCCATGTTCAACTACGCTAATTACCATCTATAAAGAAACAAAGAGTAAGAAATGGACATTTATATCCTTTATTGTACCAACTTTGATTGGTGTAGGGATTACTATGCTGACAACACTCGTTGCTCATCTATTTCATTTAGTCTAAAAAAGGAGTTACGATATCAATTTAAACTGATGTCGTAACTCCTTTTTATTTATTAATACTTTTCAACTCATTTTTATGGGTAAATACGGTGTAATAAACGAGGGAATGGACTTGCTTCACGGACATGCTCAATACCACATACCCAAGTCACTGTTCTTTCAAGACCTAAACCAAAGCCTGAGTGAGGAACTGGACCATATTTTTGTAAATCTAAGTACCATTCATAATCTTTACGGTCTAAACCGTCTTTTTCAATTTGCTCTAATAGGTAATCAAAGCCAATCGCACGTTCACTACCACCAATGATTTCTCCGTAACCTTCTGGAGCGATCATATCCGCACGAATAACAACATCATCTCTTGTTGGATGTGGTTTCATGTAGAATGGACTCATTGATTTTGGATAGTTTAAAATGAAGACTGGTTTTTCATAATGGTTAGCGATAAATGTTTCATGTGGAGATCCAAAGTCATCTCCCCAAGTAATATCTTCAAAACCATTTTGTTGTAATAATTCAACTGCTTCATCATAAGAGATACGTGGGAATGGTAATACTGTGTATTTTTTAAGTAACTCTTTGTCACGTCCTAAAACGTCTAAAGCGTAATCACAGTTTTCTAAAACTTTCTCAATCATGAAAGCCACGTATTTTTCTTGAATTTCTAAACTTTCTTCTTGAGTGACAAAAGCCATTTCAGGTTCCATCATCCAAAATTCAGTTAAATGACGACGTGTTTTAGATTTTTCTGCTCTAAAAGTTGGTCCAAATGAGAATACTTTACCAAAAGCCATTGCTGCAGCTTCTAAGTATAATTGGCCTGTTTGTGACAAGTAAGCAGGATCTCCAAAGTAATCTGTTTCAAATAACTCTGTTGTTCCTTCTGGCGCGCTACTTGTTAAAATAGGTGGATCAATTTTAATAAAGTTACGTTCGTTAAAGAACTCATAAGTCGCACGAATTAATTCGTTACGAACTTGCATAATCGCATGTTGTTTTGAAGAACGTAACCATAAATGACGGTGATCCATTAAAAAGTCAGTTCCATGTTCTTTTGGTGTAATTGGGTAGTCTTGACTTTCGCCAACTACTTCAATACCAGTAATTCCGATTTCATAACCAAATTTAGAACGTGTATCTTCTCTAATTTCTCCTGTAATGATGACTGATGTTTCTTGATTCAGACCTTTAGCTAAATCAAATAACTCCTCACCAACCTCATTCTTCACAACAACCCCTTGGAAGAAGGCTGAGCCATCTCTTAAATTTAAGAAAGCAATCTTTCCACTTGAACGCTTATTAGCAATCCAAGCACCGATTTTAACTGTTTCTCCTACATGATTCTTTGAATCAATAATCTGTATTGTTTTCATTCCAACTCTCCATCCATACACTTATTTTTTTGCTTTTTTCTCAATAAACATCGCAATTTGATCAACAGATTTATCCAATGTCTCTAGATCTGTAGCGTAACTTAACCGGATATGACGATCTGTTCCAAAGCCTTCTCCTGTAACGACTGCTACATGAGCTTCTTCTAACAAATCATTTACCCAATTAGTGACATTATCGTAACCACAATTCACTAAACATTCACTAATATCTGGATATAAATAGAAAGCGCCTTGAGGCTTGTCTAATTTGAATCCTGGTAAGTCACTAATTCGTTGATAAAAATGATTCAGGCGTTCTTCAAAAACTTGACGCATTTTTTCAACTTCTGCTTGATCTCCTGACAGAGCTTCAAGAGCTGCATATTGGCTAACTGCTGTTGGATTGCTTGTTGCTTGAGAGGCAATTTTAGTCATTTGAGAAATAATTTGTTTATCTCCCAAAGCATAACCAATTCGCCACCCCGTCATGGCATAACTCTTTGATACGCCATTAATAACAAGAGTTTGATTTTTAATCTCCTCTGACAAAGTCGCGATTGGCGTAAAGACATTCCCATTATAAACTAGTTTCCCGTAAATATCATCGGCTACTATTAAAATATTATGTTTAACTGCCCAATTTCCTATTTTCTCTAGCTCATCGGCTGTATAAATAGCTCCTGTTGGGTTACATGGCGAATTTAAGATAAAGGCTTTTGTTTTATCTGTGGTTGCTTTTTCTAAGTCTTCAACGGTTACTTTAAACCCATTATCTTGATGACCTTCAACAAAGACAGACTTACCTTCTGCTAATTCAACTTGAGCGTCATAACTAACCCAATAAGGAATTGGAATAATCACTTCATCTCCTGGGTTCAAAATGGTTTGGAATAAGGCGTAGAGTATAAATTTAGCTCCTGTTCCAACCATCACTTCATTAGACTTATAAGTAATACCGTAATCAATCTCAGTTCGTTTCACAATACTATCAATTAAGGCAGGAATTCCTGCCACTGGTGTATAGTAGCTAGCACGCCCGTCTTCTATCGAAGCAATCGCTGCTTGTTGAATATTTTTGGGAGTGGCAAAATCTGGCTCACCTAGAGTTAAACTTAACACGTCCACCCCTTGTTCTTTTAACGCCTTTGCTTTTGCTGCTGCTGCTAAAGTTGCTGATGGTTTAAGGCGAGACACCCGATTTGATACTTCCATTAAAACCCCTCCTACAAATGATTAACTAATTTTATTGACAATATCTCCTGTTTTGAAATCAACTAGATAGTAATTCGTCTGTTTCTCATGACTCTCTGCCACAACTTCCCAAACAGGTTTTTCTTGATACAATCCTAACGAGATTTTTTTGATTTTTCGATTCTCTTTTAAATCAAGAACTTTTTGAATCGCCTCATTGTCATCAACCCCGTCTTTTGCGTTCATAACAACTGCCTCTTCACCGTCTTGAGGTAAAAAGACCACTTTTTCTTCACTTTTATCATTATAGCCAACGACTGTAAAATAAGTTTTTTCTCTGGTAAACCAATAGAAATCTTCTACTTGAGTAATTCCTGCCACTTCTTCAGATACTTTGATACCTTGTTTCTTGGCTTTCCTCATTGGGGAAGCTGATTGGATTAGTACAATACTAATCAAGACAATCGTTAAAATCAAGACTAAACTAATTATTTTTAGCTGACGATTATATTTTCTATTCACTTCATCTTCCCTCATTTCATTTGTCCTATTATATCAATTTTCAGGTTATTTTTCAGTAAAAAAGCGTGTCATCTCTGCTAAAGTTTCTTCTAAGCTATGATTAGTCACTTTCAGTCCTTTAGGTAGGTAGTTCAATAATTTTGTGCTATAGCTAGACAGAGTCATCCGACTATCTAAGACAACCACAATCCCCTTGTCTGTCTCACTTCTTAACAAACGACCTAAACCTTGTCGTAAGCGACTTCCAGCTTGAGGTATCGCTTCATCATAGAATGGATTTTTTCCTTGTTGTTCCAAATAACGATACTTAGCTTCAATTAAAGGGCGCTTAGGTGGATCAAAAGGTAGCTTGGTCATAACAATAATGTCTAAATCAGGAAGATTAAAATCAACACCCTCCCAAAAACTATTAGCTCCTAAGATTATTCCACCACTACTTTGAGCAAATCGCTTGGCAATTTTTTCTTTTGTCCCTGTAATCCCCTGGGCAAAAAGCTCTACCTCTTCTTGTGCCAACTCATTATTTAATTCTTGATAGACTGCTTGTAGGACTTGATGAGACGTAAATAACACTAACATCGATTTAGTTTGAGACAGGTAAATATCCCTAACAGAATGAGCTAAGTAAGCAATGTACTTTTTGAAGTTACCACTATCTTGATCATTAAAATCCGTGACAACCAATAGCTCTGCCTGATTCTCATAACAGAAATTCTCCCCTAATAGTAATTTTTCAGGTTCTGGCAAATCTAATTGATTTTCAAAATAATCAGAAGCAATATCTAATTGAAGGGTACCACTCGTGAAAATAAGTTTATCAAATTTGTTATACCAAGTGGTTTCTTGAATAGAAATTTTTTCAAAATTAATGGCTTTTAATACAAGATGTTGCTTCTCTAAACCAATCAATCTAGTTTGTTCATTCTCTTCATGTTTAAAATAAGCAATCAACTTTTGACTCTCTTCTTTAAACGCAGTCAAGACATTAGCGTACTCCAACCAAGTGAATAAATCAGCTCCATTAAGCTGTTTCATTAAACCGCTAATAGGTACAAGTACACAATCAATAACCTCATTCATCTCACGAATGATTGTCATCAACTCTTTCACATTTTTCTTCATAGCTATAGGCCACTCCGAATACTCTCCTAAACAACTCATGTCCTTTTCAGGGTGACTGGTACTAAGCCCTGACGTACTCATCATAAAGGTTTCTAACCACTGCAAGTCGTCTCTCCCCTCTACAGAAAGAATAGGTAACAACTCTAATTGATGCAACCAATCTGTATTTTTTAGAGTCGGCGCATGCTCTTTTAAGTCGTCAATCTCTCTCATTTTTTTCAAGAGACTATATAAGCGTCTAAAAGATACTCTAACTAGTTGCTTATCTTCTAGTGTATGGACAAGCTTATGGGCTTCATCAATGACTAAAATAGAGCTTTCTGGTAGCAGACTCTCCTGACGAAAACTGTCTTCGCATAAAAAAGCATGATTGATCAAAATCAGATCTGCTACCTGTTTTTTTACTTCTAGAAAACGCAGAAAATCTTCTTCAAAGAATAGACTATCTTTTTTTAGCGTATGCAGACCACGATGCTCGATATGTTCAAAAAATAAATGATTTTTATTTAAATTTAGCTCGTCTAAATCCCCTGTTTCAGTTTCACGTAACCAATTCAATACAGCCATCTGGTTAATGATGTATTGCTTTTGATGATTAGGTTCAGCTAATAATGTTTGATAGAAACGATGTAAATCAATAAAATGTCGACTACTTTTGACAATCAAGCCTATCACTTCTCGTGAAATAATTGTTTCTAGTTGAGGAATACTTTCCTCTAGTAATTGCTCCTGAAGCATAATCGTACTCGTTGAAATCGTAATAGGCTTTCTTAAGTTAAAGCTTAAAGGGAACAAATACCCAAGTGATTTTCCTGTTCCTGTAGCAGCTTCTACCATTAAGTTTTTCTTCTCTGGAGAATTAGCAACAAAAGCTGCTATTTTATCCATCATTTTAATCTGCTCATCACGAAACGAAAACTCTCCGTTTAATAGAGCTTCTTTTTCTTCTAGGTTCACTGGATACACTAGGTCAGATTCGACTTTTTTTTCTTGAAATTGATAATTTTTTATTTTCAAGCTCACCATGTCAATTGTCTTTACTTGATCAAGGAGCTGATTCAATGGATGGCTCTCTTTATTCTTCAAAGCCTCTTGGAATAACAAGTGATTGTCAACACCAAGATAAACAGATAACTCTGCCATTTTTTTTAAAGTCACGTATGGAATTGTTTCAATCTGTCTATGAAGCTGAATAAAAATCTCCGCTGTCACCGTTGCATCACTCAGAGCTTGATGAGGATTCTCGTGGGAGATATCAAAATACTCTGCCAAATCCGCTACTCTAAATCCTTGCGACTTTGGGTATAATATTTGTGCTAACTCTACTGTGTCAATACATGGCATTACAAGAGTCTCTTCTCCAGAACGCTTAAATTCACTATTTAAAAAGGCAAAATCAAAATACACATTGTGAGCTACAAAGACACAATCTGACAAAAGAGTTTTTATGATAGGTGCAATATCTTCAAAATAAGGAGCCATAGCAACTTGTTGATTTGAAATACCTGTTAACTGTTCAATGTGTTTAGGAATTTTTTGAAGAGGATTGACATCTGTTGAAAAATGATTAATGATTTCTCTATTTTGAACGAGTACACAGGCAAATTGGATGATTTTATCCTTTTCTGTACTTGTCCCTGTTGTCTCAATATCTACAACAGCATAGATTGTTTTATCCTTCATTTACTCGCCTCTTCCTTATGGTCACTTCCTCTTATTATACAGATTTCTAAAGGATTTTTCATCCCTTTCTCTCTTTATTTTTACTGTTCATTTTTTAAACCCTTAGATTGTTTTACCTGTGAAACTATGGTTAAATAGATATATACAAAAAGTTTGATTAGGTGGACAATAAAAATTATGAAAAAATTAAAGATTGTAGGAGGCTTTGTCTTCATTTTTTGGTTAGTCGGCTTAGCCCTAACCTTTAATAATAGCCTACTCTGGTACACTTACTTTATTATTTCTACCATTGCACTCATCTTAGCAGCTATTTTACTTTATCAAGCAGAATTTAACAAAGTCTATAAATATGCTAATAAAGAATTCACACGCTTGAAAGTGAAACCAGCTGAGCGCCTTAGCTATGATGAAGATGAAGAATATTATGAAGTATTAGATAACCAGCGTAGAAAGAGAAAGCGCAAAAAAAGAAAACGCAGCAACACATACCTTGAAACAACCATGAGAGAACGCAAAAAAACCAATGAAAATCATGGTTCTTCAAATGAAAGTCATCGTATCTCTTCCATTCGCAACAAAGAATATTTACACACAAAAATCAATTTTCTTTACAACGGTGATAAACAACAACTTCTTTTTGAAACCATTCAAAAACTGAAAGAAAATAATTTCTTTGTTAGCTATTACGCCGATGTGACTAATGATGATTTAATCAATCACTTTGACGAATACGAAGAGCGAAATATTTTTGAACTCTATGACAATGTCATTCCCAATACTTACGCGAAAGTTCTCTACGACACTGAGACAGCAGATAATCGGATTGGTATTTTCTTAGGAGCAGCAAGTGATGCCGATGAAGAAGAGTTTCTTGGATTCATCGCTCTAGAAGATAGCTACAAAGCTGACTTGTTATTAAAAAAATACGACAATATCCAAGTTTTCCCTACTATTTTGGGAGGAACTTATAAACGTGCTTATAGAAACAAAGAGGGTGACATTAAAATCATCAAAGATTTTATCAATTATGATTTAACTATTTCTCTAGCATTTTTCAATAATTAAAAGGATTAAGCCAACTGGCCTAATCCTTTTTTTTGAACACTTTTTTCTTTGAAATCAGATAATTTAAAACAATAGCTAGCACCTGAACCAATAAAGCAAAGAGAAATTCATTAGCAAGCTCAGGCGTCCCGATAAATTTACTTAGAAAACTACTTTGAAAAACAGCTGCATCATAGGGCAGCTTATCTAAGTGCAACCAGATAATAAAGTATGATGCATACCTTTCCACTGCTACATAGGTAATCACCACATCTAATAGAAAAACAAACCCTCTCCCTAGTAAAAAGAACCAAAACTGACGAAATAACTCCTTTACTTCTCTTTGATTGTCTTTAAAAACAAATAGTTTATTGGTCACAAAAGCAAAGAGAATCGCACCCATTTGGGCAATAACTACTGCTAGTAAAGATTGACCCGTCAAATTAACTACAAGAAAACGAAGTACAAAATAAACAATAGTCGTTAAGACTCCAAATATTAAATAACTAATAATTTCTTGATTGAGTATTTTTTTCATAACTGACTAACGTTTCTCATTCATCCAAATACCAGATAAAACTCCAGCAACTGGGAAAATAAGCCAAGATAGTTCCCAAATGCCAAAAACAAAACTTATCAGTAGATAGATAGCAACAATTACTAGCCAAAAATTATCGTTAAATTTTTTCCAATAAATTTTCTTAGCTAGGTCTTTTTCAGATAAAGAACTGTCAAAACCATTTTCTAACAGAAAACCATAAGCTGATTTCACCATACCTCCATAAATAATGAAAAAACAACCAATCGTTGCTGTAATAATCGTTCCACAAACATATAGAAGAATTCGATCAGCATCTTGAGATCCGACTAACACAGGGATCGCAGAAATAATACATAGCCCCACACCAATAATAAGAGACAAAACAAATGACTTTTCAAACTGTTTTTCTTCATTTTTAATATAGTTAATGTTTTTATTACTTAAAAAGAAACCTTTTTCTAAATAGTCATAAGCATTATGCTTCAAACCATTTACTATAAATAGCCCTATTGCCGCTACAATTAAGAACAAGCTTAAGATAACACCTAATATAACTGAGTTAAAATAAACACCTGCTACAATTAGACTAGCCGCAATTCCACAACAGATAACACCCATACCGATACCGACACTAGTTGTTCTTTTCATCGCAACGTAAGAATCAATATCATCAATCGATAAAGTTGTTAAGTTAGGTGTTGTGGTAACTTCTGCCTCTTCCTCTTTTTCTTGATCAATAGATAATTCATTCATGATCTCATCAATATTGCCAAATTCTGAAATAACTAAACCAACTGTCTCATTTTCTGACACACCAGTTTCTATTAACTCTTGATATTTTTCTTCCATATTAACTAATATATCGTCTTGTAGTTCTTTTAATTCCACTGTATCTGGTAAATTCATAAACATTGTTTCCACATAATTTTTAATGGTATTCATTTTTTTCTCCTCCTAAAAACATATCAACAACTTCTTTTGTGATCAACCACTCTTTTTCTTTTTCTAAATAAAAAGCAAGACCTGATGAGGTTATTTTATAATACGTTCGCTTCTTACCAAACGTCTCCTCACCTGGATAAGAAGTTATATAACCTTTTTTAGTTAATCTTGTAAAAGCTGAATATAATGTTGTTTCCTTAATAACATATTTCTCATCTGTGATAGTTCTAATCTTTTTTGAAATCTCATATCCGTATGAATCACCATCAATCAAAATCGATAGAATGATTGAATCATTATAGCCACGAATAATATCACTACTAATCATTTTTATCACTTCCATTTTTTACTCTATCAATCGTAGTAATATCATAGCATTATTACTACGACTAATCAAGTAATTTTAAAAAGCAAAAACTAGAACCTTTTTTTAATAAATGGTATGATTTAATCAGTTAAAAGAAAGGATGTTTTATTTTATGAAAATGGCACACACTTGTGTTCGTGTGAAGAATTTAGAAGAATCACTTGAATTCTACACAACTGCATTTGATTTCACTGAAAGTAGAAGAAGAGACTTTCCTGAACATAAATTTACACTAGTTTATCTAACACTTCCAGGAGATCCTTATGAGCTAGAATTAACTTACAATTATGATTCAGAAGCTTATGATTTAGGAAATGGTTATGGACATATTGCTATTTCTACCAAAGATTTAGAAGGTTTACATGAAAAACATAAAGAAGCTGGTTTTAACATCACTGAGCTTAAACATTTACCAGGTGTTCCACCTTCTTACTATTTCATTATTGATCCAGATGGTTATAAAATTGAAATAATCAGAGAAAAATAAAAATAAACGTACGAAGTAGATTTTACTTCAGTACGTTTATTTTTTTAAATAACAAAACAAAAAAAGATAAGTCATATAGACTTATCTTTTTACTACTCCGGCAGTAGGACTCG
>NZ_JAFLVX010000023.1 GCF_017316185.1 Candidatus Vagococcus giribetii
CTTTTTCCTCTACTCGATTTTACCCTGTCACACAAAAAATAAGTGGTTAAAAAGGGTTTTCAATATAATACTCAGGTTAAATGTAATACTTTTCACAAAGTTGTGGACAGTTAATTCTATCTGTGATATTTTTAACATGTAAACGAATACAAGGAGGATTTTTATTATGCCAGTTGAAAAATTTGAAGCAGTAGCAGAAAGTGTTGCAGGTTTAAAAGTATCATGTCATTCACGTGAGTTTGAGTTTTTCTTAGATGAACCGAAAAATTTAGGTGGTACAAATACAGGAATGAATCCAGTAGAAGCTTTGTTAAGTTCTCTAGGAGCATGTAAAGTGATTGTAGCTAAAAGCTTTGCTCGTCTACATAAAATTAAATTAAACAGCATTCGCATCGAATTAGAAGGTGAACTTGATACAGATGGCTTTATGGGGAAAAATCCAGAAGCCAAAATTGGTTTTTCTAAAATTATTACTAACTTCTATATTGATGCAGATAATACTGATGAAGAAATTGCGGAGTATGTAGAATTCATCAATCGTACATGTCCAGTGGCGGATACTATTGAAAATCCACCAGTTATGGTATCAAATATCATTAAATAAGGGATTCATCGTGCTAGAGCTCATTTGCTCTAGCACTTTTTATTGCAATATTCATCTAAATTTTATGCCTTTTTCATTTAACAAATCGGTCTTATTTTGTTATAATTCATTAGGTGATATTGAAAATAAAGGAGGGAACCTAATGGCTGATAAAAAGAAACAAGGTAAATCTAAATGGGCTTTATGGTTAGTGTTTATTCTTTATGTTGTAGAATTACTTTGGTTTTTCTATTCTCAATTTATTAGTAAAATTGTCAATGGACAACCAATCGATTTTGAATCAAAAGAATTGGCAGTTATTTTAGTGATTGGGCTACTAGCAATTATTATTTTCTTTGTATTAAAGAAATCAAAAAAAGTCGGTGGAATTTTAATCAGTGTGTTAATTGGGAGTGTCTTTTTATTTGGTGTCTTAGCACCTTTATTAGATGTATACATTCCAGTTATTTGGAAAATTTTCAGTGGTTTTTAAAAAGATATCGAGAGATCGATATCTTTTTTTATATTATGTCGAATAGTTGTTTTTTTATCAAATAGAGTATGATAGACTATAGACAGAGAATTTAAAGGAATGATAGCGATGTTAAATCTTTCAGATAAAAGACAACATTTCAGGTTTCCGGCCTACGACGATGAGATAGGCGTGAAACTAGTTAATAATAAAAGAAGAGACTTTTTAAAAGATGTGTTAGATGATGGCTTTGTTTATAAAAAACAAGAGTCTTATTTGCCTAACGCTTCAAAAACTAAAAAAGACAAAATTAAATCACTAACAATTGACCCAGTAGATATGGTAGATGCACCTGATTATTTTGGTTATGAAGAGATGGAAGAAACACCTCACGCATTACCAAAAGAAAGAGCAGCAGCTTATCGACAAAAAGAAGTGAAGGTTGAAAAAGGAACAAGAGTACTTGAAAACAACACGTACATTGAGCCTAGTCCAACTAACTATACAGCTCCACAATCTTCTTTTTCAAATAAGTTATTTGAAGCCGATAGCTACGGAAATGCGAAATACACTAATAGGGAAAGAAGAGGCTCTAAATTTGAATCGTCATATGATTTACCTGGTATGAATGGTAAAAGTTTATTTAAGCCAAAACATATTCCAGCTTCATTGATTGATGATCAAGATATGAGCCAGCCTAAGCATAGTCGTGATGTTATTGTTGAAGAATTAAGAAAAGCATCTCAAGCGAGTTTTCTAATGCTTGAAGATGAAGTGGTTCTTGATCCAATTATTGATTCAGTTGAATTACCAATAACAGAAACTCCTAGTTTAGTTCCAGAAAAAAAGAAGAATCAAAGACTTGAAAAGACTTTATCTGGCATAATTGCAGAAGAAGGTAGTACGAAGTTAGATAGTTATTATTTTGATTAATCCGATACTTACATGGACTTAAGCGCCTTGTAAGTATTTTTTATTGATTATTTATAAGAATTGTATGATAATAATTAAGACATTTATTAAGGAAATAGACGTAGAAATGTATAAGAGAAGAGGGGATTTTTATGGAATTTCATAAAAATAAAACATATCATTTTGTAGGCATTAAAGGTTCAGGGATGAGCTCTTTAGCGTTATTATTACACCAAAAAGGCTTTAAAGTTCAAGGGTCAGATGTTGAAAAATACTTCTTTACCCAACGTGAATTAGAATTAGAAAACATTAAAATTTTGCCTTTTAATGAAGCGAATATTGAAGATGATTTAGTTGTTATTGCAGGGAATGCATTTCCTGATACACACGAAGAAATTAGAGCGGCTCTTAAAAAAGGGTTAAATGTGATTCGTTATCACCGTTTCTTAGGTGAATTTATTAAACAATATACAAGTATCGCTGTGACAGGTTCACATGGTAAAACAAGTACAACAGGTTTACTTGCTCATGTTTTATCAGGTGTTGAACCAACAAGCTATTTGATTGGAGACGGAACAGGTCACGGGGAAGAAGAAGCAAAATTCTTTGCTTTTGAAGCATGTGAATACCGTCGTCATTTCTTATCTTATAAACCAGATTATGCGATTATCACGAATATTGACTTTGATCACCCGGACTACTACGAAAGTATTGAAGATGTTTATGACGCTTTCCAAACATTTAGTGATGGAGTTAACAAAGGAATCGTGGCATTCGGAGATGATGCTTATTTAAGAAAAATTAATACAACTGCACCTGTCTATTACTACGGGGTGAATGAATCCGATGATTTCCAAGCAAAAAATATTGAACGCACAACAACTGGTTCAACATTTGATGTGTATTATGAAGGGAAAAAAATCGGTAACTTTACCGTGCCTGCATTTGGCTTCCATAATGTAATGAATGCTTTAAGTGTGATTACTATTAGTTACTTAGAAGGTTTAGATATGGAAAAAGTTGCCAGTGAAATGGTTACATTTAATGGTGTTAAACGCCGTTTTAGTGAAAAGAAAGTTGCAGATATGATCTTAGTTGATGATTACGCTCATCATCCAGCTGAAATTAAAGCAACTATTGATGCAGCTAGACAAAAATACCCAGATAAAGAGATTGTTGCGGTATTCCAACCTCATACATTTACACGTACGATTGCTTTAATGGACGATTTTGCGGTTTCTCTTGATTTAGCTGATAAAGTTTATTTATGTGATATTTTTGGATCAGCCCGTGAAAACGTGGGAGATGTTAAAATTGAAGATTTAGGCGAAAAAATTACTAAAGGTGGTCAAGTTGTTAATATTGATGATATGTCACCTCTTTTAAATCATGAAAATGCAGTTGTTATTTTCATGGGAGCTGGAGACGTGCAAAAGTTTGAAGTTGCATACGAACGTCTTTTAGGTAATACTATAAGAAATAACATGTAAGTTATTTAAGACATAAGGAAGGCGTGAAAAGGATAAATGCTACCTCATCCTAAAAAAGCAGGGAAAAAAATCAATGAATTAGTTGAAGGTGAATATTTAAGTATCACGGAGACTATTGAAGATAGTCAGTTGCTTCTTTATTTAGGTCTGACTAATGATGCTAATCCCTTATTTATTCAACATCAATACGCTGAAAAAACAGAATATGAAAAACCTATTGTGCCAAGTATCATGTTAATGGGGATTATTTCTTCTGTTGTTTCAAAGCATTTGCCAGGTCCAGGTTCTAATATTGTTAACTTTTCGTTCAACCTCATTCAGCCTGTGTATCATTATGAGACACTAACTTTCCATTTTAAAGTTATTAAAATTGATGAAATGAAAGAAGTTGTAACGATCAGTGTAAAAGCTCAGAATTATGATGATGAACGTGTCTTAGATGCGGTCATTATGGTCAAACCACCAAAATTGAATGAAAGTGAAGTGATAGATAATGATGGACAATAACAACAACGCTGTTAGTACAGCTGGTTTATCAAAATTTTACAGTAAGGTATACGGCTATTTAGGTATGGGGATTATGCTTAGTGCCTTAACTTCTTACTTAGTTATCAATGTATTTGCAAACGAAGTATTTGGTTTTCTTTTTGCTAACCGATTAAATTTCTTTTTAATGTGGGGAGTTCAGATTGGTTTAGTTGTTTATTTAGGGAAAAATGCTTTTTCTAACTCAGGCAAATCATTCATTGGCTATATTGCTTACACGATTTTAACTGGTATTACTATTTCGGCAACAATTGCTATATATGCTGCAACAGATGTAACTATGGCATTTGTAACGGCTGCTGGAACATTTATCGGTATGTCTTTAGTGGGTCTGTTTATTAAAAAAGATTTGAGTGCTATGGGACATGCTATGTATAGTCTGTTAATTGGTGCTTTAATTGCTATTGTCATCAACGTATTCTTTTTAAAGAGTGCTCCAGTTGATTTATTTATCTCTTTAGCAATGGTAGTTATCTTTGCTGGTTTAACAGCTTATGACAATCAAAAAATCAAAGTTCTATATCAACAAAAAGGTGACGAAGGTGCTGCTAATTTAGCGATTTACTGTGCGTTAACACTTTATCTTGATTTAGTTAACTTATTCTTATCTTTATTACGTATTTTTGGTAGAGACTAAACACAAGCTTCTAGCGTTTTGCTAGAGGCTTTTTTTATTTAATTAATCAATTCTCTTCGCATTGTGTCCTTATATTTGTTAGAATAGTTGAGAATAGAAGTAAGGAGTGTCGGAATGGCTAAAAATAAATTATTGTTAATAGATGGAAATAGTATTGCGTTTAGAGGCTTTTTTGCCTTGTATCAATCACTAGATCGTTTTAAAAATAGTAGCGGGCTACATACAAATGCCTTGTATGCTGTACATAATATGTTAGAAAATGTGTTAGAAAGAGAACAACCTACTCATGTATTAGTGGCATTTGATGCAGGGAAAACAACGTTTAGACATGCTTTTTATGATGACTACAAAGCTGGACGAGCAAAAACCCCAAGTGAGTTCAAAGAGCAAATGCCTTATTTAAGAGATTTAATTGAAGGTCTTGGTATGAAGCATTATGAGTTAGATAATTTTGAAGCTGATGATATTATTGGTACTTTAGCAACTCATGCTAACCCAGAAAAGTTTGATGTTGTTGTTTTATCTGGAGATAAGGATTTAACTCAATTAGCAACAGACACGATTCGTGTTGATGTGACTGTTAAAGGAGTTAGCGAAATTGAATCTTACACACCTGAACATATCTTAGAAAAATACGGCTTAAGACCAAAACAAATCATTGATATGAAAGGTTTAGCAGGAGATCAATCAGATAATATCCCTGGTGTTACTAAAATTGGTGAAAAAACAGCCATCAAACTACTTAAAGAATATGATTCTGTTGAAGGTGTTTACGAAAACATTGATGCAATGAAAAAAAGTAAGATGAAAGAAAACCTGATCAACGAAAAAGAAACAGCTCTGTTAAGTAAACAATTAGCAACGATTAATACAGATTCTCCGATAACAATCTCAGTAGATGAGTTGGCTTATGATGGTAAAAACTTAGAGAAATTAATTCCTTTCTACAAAGAAATGGATTTTAATTCGTTTTTAGCAAAACTTGATTCGAGTTATGTTGAATCTGATGTGGAAGAAAAAACAGATATTACTTATATAGTTGCAACTGATTTAACGAAGGACTTGTTTAAAACAGACATGTCTCTGTATGTTGAAATGCTAGATGACAACTATCATGTATCAGATGTTGTAGGTGTTGCTTTTGGTTATGAAGATCATTATTATGTATCCAATGACTTGGCTATCTTAGAGGACCCTTTCTTTATTAAATGGATTGAGAATGAAGAGTTAAGTAAAAAAGTCTTTGATGCTAAAAGAACAACAGTTGCGCTTAATCGCTTTGGTTTAAGCTTAAAAGGTGTTAAGTACGATATGCTTCTTGGCGCTTATTTAGTAGATTCGATGAACAACAGTGAAGATATGGCTGAGATTGCTAAAACTTTTGACTACACAGATATTGATAATGATGAGGCTGTTTATGGTAAGGGAGCTAAAAAAGGTCTGCCAGAAGATGACGCTCAGTTTTATGAGCACCTTGCTAGAAAAATAAAAACCATTGATTTTTTGTATGAACCAATTTTAGAAGAATTAGAAGAAAAGAATCAATTGAGTTTGTTTCATGATATTGAACTACCATTAGCTCATATTTTAGGTGAGATGGAAATGGAAGGTATTACACTTAATGCTTCTCGTCTTCAAGAAATGAAAGGTGAATTTGCCACTCGTTTGACTGAAATTGAGAAAAAAGTTTATGAAGAAGCAGGAGAAGAGTTTAACTTAAATTCACCTAAACAATTAGGAGTCATTTTATTTGAAAAAATGGGGCTTCCCGTCATCAAGAAAACAAAAACAGGTTATTCAACTGCAGTAGATGTGCTAGAAAAACTAAAAGGTGAATCACCAATTATTGAGGATATTTTGGCTTACCGTCAAATTGCTAAGATCCAATCAACCTATGTTGAAGGTTTATTAAAGATGGTCTTTTCAGATAATAAAATCCATACAAGATATGTTCAAACCTTAACACAAACAGGTCGTTTAAGTTCTGTTGATCCTAACTTACAAAATATTCCCATTCGATTAGAAGAAGGTCGCAAAATTAGACAAGCCTTTGTACCTAGAAACAAAGATTGGCAGTTATTCTCATCTGACTACTCACAAATAGAACTTCGTGTGTTAGCACATATTTCAGATGATGAGCATTTGAAACAAGCCTTTATCGAAGGTCAGGATATTCACTCAAGTACAGCTATGCGAGTTTTTGGCGTTGAAAAAGCAGAAGATGTTGATGGTAATCTACGTCGTCAAGCTAAGGCTGTTAACTTTGGGATTGTTTATGGAATTAGCGATTATGGTTTATCACAAAACTTAGGAATCACAAGAAAAGAAGCTCAAACCTTTATCGATACGTATTTCGAGAAATACCCAGGGGTTAAAGACTATATGGAAAGTATTGTCCGAGAAGCTAAAGATCAAGGTTTTGTTGAGACTCTGTACCATAGAAGAAGATATCTCCCTGATATTAATTCACGTAACTTTAATATTCGTAGTTTTGCTGAAAGAACAGCGATTAATACACCTATTCAAGGAAGTGCAGCTGATATCTTAAAAATCGCAATGATTAAGATAGATGAACGATTAAAAGAGGAAGGTTTAGAAGCAACAATGTTGTTACAAGTTCACGATGAGCTTGTATTTGAAGCTCCTAAATCAGAAATTCCTCGCCTAAAAGAACTAGTGGAAGAAACAATGGCTCATGCCGTTACTTTGAGTGTTCCGTTAAAAGCAGATAGTAGTTTTGGTGACACGTGGTATGAAGCGAAGTAAAAATGTTTAGTTGTCAAAAAAGGAGGGCTATTAATGCCTGAATTACCAGAAGTAGAAACAGTCAGAAAAGGCTTAGAACACCTTGTAAAAGGTAAAAAAATCAAAGATGTAGCCATTTTTTGGCCTAAGATTATTGAATCACCTAACTCAGAAGATTTTAAAACCCAATTAGTGGGAGAAGAGATTCTTGATATCGATAGAAGAGGGAAATATTTAATTTTTAAATTGACTCATTTTGATATGATTAGTCACTTGAGAATGGAAGGGAAATTTGAGTATCATAAGGGAAGCGATCCTGTTATGAAACACACTCATGTGATTTTTAAGTTCTCAGATGAAACAGAATTAAGGTATCTAGATGTTAGAAAATTTGGACGTTTTGTTTTGGTACCAAAAGACACGTCTCAAATATACAAAGGACTACAAAAGCTTGGCCCAGAACCAACAGAAGAAGCCTTCTTACTTAAAGGTTTTGAACAAGAGTTAAAAAAACGTAAAAAACCAATTAAGCCATTGTTACTGGATCAAACCCTTGTTACAGGGTTAGGTAATATTTATGTTGATGAGTCCTTGTTTCGAGCAGGTATTCACCCTGAGCAAGAAGCCAATACGTTAACGAAGAAAGAAATTGCGCTTCTTCATAGGGAGATTATTGCAGTTCTAGGAGAAGCAGTCGAAGCTGGTGGTACTACCATTAGGACATACCAAAATGCTTTGGGAGATGCTGGGAATTTCCAAGTCTCTTTAATGGTTTACGGGCAAAATGGTGAAAGTTGTCCTAAGTGTGGGGCAGAAATATTGAAGAAAAAAGTGGCACAACGAGGAACTCATTACTGTCCTCATTGCCAAATCTATCGTGTTCGAAGGGGATAAATATGACATATATTTTAGGATTAACTGGTGGCATTGCCTCAGGGAAAAGTACTGTTAGCCAACATTTCACTGCAATGGGTGTTGATGTAATTGATGCAGACGTAGTTGCAAAGGAAGTTGTAGAGCCTAGAACACCAGGGCTTGCACGTGTTGTAGCTCACTTTGGCTCAAAAATATTAACAGAAACTGGTGAGTTGGATCGAAAACGCTTGGGAGATATTATTTTTAATGATAAACAAAAACGAGAAGATTTAAATGCCATTTTACATGGAGAAATTGGCGAAGTTATCGAAAAACGTAAGAATGCTTTAATTGAGCAAGGAAAAGAACTCATTGTATTAGATATTCCTTTATTATTTGAAGCCGATTATGAAAGTCAATGTGATGAAGTTATGACTGTTTTTGTGTCAAAAGATGTTCAAGTGAAGCGTCTAATGTTGAGAGATGGAATTGATGAAACCTTAGCCTTAGCAAAAATTGATTCTCAGATGTCTCTTATTGATAAAGCTTTGAAATCTGATGTTATTATTGATAACGAAGGTAGTGTTAAAAATACCGAATTACAAGTAGACAGATGGTTAGAAATATTTAAACAAACAAGATAAAAGAAGCATTTGCTTCTTTTTTTGTTTTGTTTTTCTAAATGTAATCAGACTATACCTTTCGGGGGTTGTCATGTTATAATAGCTCTATTAATACTATCTATTTTGAGATATTTTGAAAAAAATGATAAAAACAAGATGAGGTGACACATAATGCAATGTCCAAAATGCCATTATAACGGCTCGCGAGTTGTAGATAGCCGCCCTGCTGATGATGGGAGAGCTATTCGAAGAAGAAGAGAATGTGAAGATTGTGGGTTTAGATTTACTACTTTTGAAAGAGTTGAAGTGACACCCCTTTTAGTTGTTAAGAAAAATGGTGCTCGTGAAGAATTTAATCGAGACAAAGTGTTAAGAGGATTAGTGCGTTCAGCAGAAAAACGTCCAGTTCCAATGGAAAAAATGGAACAGATTGTTGATAATGTAGAAAATAGGATTAGAAGTTTAGGAGAAAATGAAGTGTCAACAACATTGATTGGTGAGTACGTCATGGAGGATTTAGTCAATTTAGATGAAATTGCTTATATCCGTTTTGCCAGTGTGTACCGTCAATTTAAAGACATGAGTGTTTTCTTAGAAGAACTTCAAGAAGTTATTGATAAAGAAAATAAATAGTTGTGAAAGTGAGCGGTATATTTGAGTGAAGCATGGGAAAAATTAAAACCAAAAGATAAATTTTCAGTGATTAAAACACAACATGTTTCTGAAGCAGACTATGTCGTTTTAAATATGCTATATCAACCGATTGTAGGAACAAACAGCATAGGGTTATTAAATTTGTTACTCATTGAAGAAAAAATAAACGCTAAGAGTGTTTTGCAACCTCATAGCGTTTTATTGAATCAACTAGATATGGGGATTCCAGAGTTTTTTGCGAGTCGAGAAAAATTAGAAGCGGTTGGTCTTCTTAAAACATTCGTCAAAAAATTAGATAATGAACATCATATGATTTACGAGTTGCAACCAATTATGTCTCCTAGTAAATTTTTACATGATGATATTCTTTCCTTGTTGTTAATTGAAAAATTAGGCTTTGAAAAAGTGGAAGAGCTAGGTTCTTTTTTTGATTACAAACGTCAAGGTATGGAAGACTATGTAGAAGTAACGAAGTCCTTTGTTGATGTGTTTCATTTTGATTCCTCAAGACTTATGTCAAAAGAAAAAGAATTAGGCACTTTGAAAGAAATTGTGTCAGTACCAAAAGAAGAGGTTGCGATTAAGACGATTACTAATTCGTTTGACTGGTCATTCTTTATGAGTTTAGTAGAGAGTTTACATATTGATGACAATCAGATTCAAAAAGAGTTGAAACGCTCTATTGAACTATTTCATCAGTTATATGGGATTAATGAGCTAGAAATGTTTGATTATATCAAACAGTCTGTTGATTATGTTACAAATCGAGTGATGGAAAAAGAGTTTAAACAACTTATCTACAAAGGTTATCATAGTCGCAAAAAGCAAGAATTAACCACTCAAAATGATTCATCCAGTGAACAGCCGATGTTGACACTTACTGAAAGAAATCAACTTCGTCAGAACACATTAAAATTAACAGGTTTTACTGATGATGAGATTCATGTCATTTTAGCTTGTGATGAGACGCCTCCGTTAATCTTTTTGAAAGCCATTAAACATCAAAAAGGTGGCTTTGTGAGTAACAATGAGCGATTTACTATTGAGAATTTAAAAGCACAATCTAGTTTGCCGGATAGTGTTATAAATATGTTAATTCACTATTCATTAGTTGCTCAGGATAATAGTTCTATTAATCAGAACATGATGATGTCGATCGCTAATGACTGGGCTCAGAAGAAAATTTACTCACCTGAAGAAGCTTTAACACAGGTGAAGAAACTTCAAGAAAGCCGGAATCAGCCTAAGAAAAAGAAAACATCTTACAAAGAAACTCAAAGAAAAGAAAGTTTACCTGATTGGGCCAAAGAAGATGTGGTAAGAAAAGAGACACCTCTGTCTCAAGAAGAAGAAGCATTTTTCCAAGAGCAATTAAGACAATTGACAAACAAGTCAAAAGAAGGTGATGAATAATGGAAAATATTGGAAAAGGACTCGAAAAAACACTTCGCAGTAAAAACTTAACGAATAAACTAGATGCTCTAATGGCAGAAGTAATGAGTGATAACGATGTTAAATCATTTATTGAAGCTCATCGTGAGCAGTTAAGTGATGATGATATTGTTAAAAGCTATGCTAAGTTATATGAGTTTGTTCAAGAGAAGAAGAAATTTCAGTTAAATGATCCAAACATGATAGCACCAGGATACGAACCTCGTTTATTCATGAATTTTCATTTTATTGATGTCACTTATGTACCAACGGAAAGTTTGTTGAAAAAACAGGCTCAAGCTGAGGTTAGAAGTCGAGTTAAAGCGATGGATATGCCTAAAGATATTCGCGAAGCCCGTTTAGATCAATTTGAGTTAACCTCAGAAAGGAAAGAAGCGTTTCAGGAAGCTTTTCGTTTCATTAATGAGTTTGAAGATGATTCAAAAAGTTTTCATCAAGGATTGTACCTGCAGGGGACATTTGGAGTTGGGAAAACATATCTCTTAGGAGCAATTGCTAATACATTAGCTGAAAAAGGATTCCAAACAACATTGGTCCACTTTCCTACCTTTGCAGTAGAGATGAAGCAATCGATTCAAAAAGACACGGTTGGTGAAAAACTAGATGCTGTTAAAAGAGCCCCTATTTTAATGTTAGATGATATAGGAGCTGATTCAATGAGCAGCTGGGTCAGAGATGATATCTTAGGTGTTATTTTACAGTATCGCATGCAAGAGATGCTTCCGACCTTCTTTTCGTCTAATTTTAATATGCTTCAGCTTGAAAATGAACACTTAAGAGTAACGCAAAGAGGAGAAGACGAACCGCTAAAAGCAAAACGCATTATGGAACGTGTTAGATACCTCTCAAAAGAGATCAATATGATTGGAAAAAACAGAAGACTTTATGATTAAAAGGCTTTATGAAAACAGGGTAAAAACTGATTGACAAAGGATTACCCTACTAGTATAATTATTTTTGTTGCTTAAGGGGTGATATTATGAAGTGGGCATTAGCAGAGTTAAATAAATTTAGAAATAGTCAACTTAATTTTACTGAAAGTTTAGATTTAACAGAGTCTCTACAAAAAAGAGAACCTTCTATTTTAGATTTAGACGAGGTATTAGTTGAAGGTTTTATTCAAGTTGATAGTCAAGCTTATATAGCTCATTTTACTGTTAATACAGTAATCACGTTGCCATCATCTCGTTCTTTAGAACCAGTGCGAATTCCTCTTTCTTTAACTATAGTTGAAGAATACATGACACCAGCGCAGTTAAATGCTTTAGTGGATGTTAATGATGAGGACAAGCAATTGATTATGCCTTTAGAAAAAGACTTAATTGATTTAACAGAAGCAGTTGAAGATTACATTTTACTTAATCTACCAATGCAAGTGTTAACAGAATCAGAGAAAAGCACAAACGACTTACCAAAGGGAGACTTTTGGCAAGTACTTTCTGAAGAAGACTTGAAAACAAAAGAAGTCAACGAATCAGAAACTACTATTGATCCTCGTCTTGCAAAATTATCTGAATTATTTAAGGATGAAGAGTAAGATTGGAATATATGTGTTTTTTAAACACGTTTTTATTGTTTAGGGAGGTGTAACAACATGGCAGTACCAAAAAGAAAAACTTCTAAAGCTAGAAAAGCTAGACGTCGTACTCATTACAAATTGTCAATGCCAGGCTTAACAGCTTGTTCAAACTGTGGTGAAATGAGAAAAAGTCATCATGTGTGTCCTTCTTGTGGTCACTATGACGGAAAAGATGTTATGACTAAAGAAGCATAATCATTTTTTTGAAAATGTAAAACCCGTAGACTAACCATGGAGTCTACGGGTTTTTTATAAGAATCATGGCAAGAAAAAAAGAGCTAATGTTAGCTCTTTTTTTTGTTGAGTCCAAAAGGAACTCGACTTTCAGTCCCATCTTTAATACGCTTAATGTTATCTCGGTGACGATAAATAATAAAAATAGTAATACCAGTTGCGAGAGCTGTTAGTAGCCAATCTTGATGAGGCAAAATAACAGGTAACACTAAAGGTAAAAGAATAGTTGATAGCGTGATAATAAGGGCGCTGAGCATACTTGATAAACTCACCATACTTGTTAAAAATAGTAGAATGACAAAAATACTGGCTGAATACACAAAGAATAACGGGCTATAGGCTAATAACATGCCCGCACTTGTTGCGACAGCTTTACCACCTTTGAATTTACCGAAAACCGGAAATGTGTGACCTAAAATAGCTGCCACACCGAACCACAATGGATTAACTGGTAGGTTAAAAAGAATAGGTAAAGAGGTTGCTAAGGTTCCTTTTAAAATATCTAGAAAGAGCACAACAATCCCTGCTTTTTTACCTAAAACACGAAATGTATTAGTTGTTCCTGTATTGCCACTTCCAAATTTTCTAATGTCTTTTTGATAGAATAGTTGACCAATCCAAACTCCTGATTGGAGTGAACCTAGTAGATAGGCTATGACAAAAAAAATAATTGTTTTCAAAACAAAACCTCCTTAGGCTAAGGAATATTTTACCACGAAATAAAACAAGCTACAATAAGATACAAGGAATAAAAGATTAAGAGTCAGACTTGAGACTGATTTTGTGGATATACTATTAACCACGTTATACTATGTGACGTATAGTATGACGTGTAAGGAGGGTTTGTCTATGGATATTCAATTACGAAGAGGTTTACTAGATTATTGTGTTTTAGGTGTTCTAAAAGAAGAAGAAACCTATGGCTATAATATCATAAAAAAAATGGACAGTATCTTACCCATATCGGAATCAACGCTTTATCCAATATTAAAACGGTTAGAAACAAAGAAAATGGTTCGTTCCCACTCAGTCGAATATAATGGGCGTCTGCGTAAATACTATCAAATTACAGCAGTTGGTATAGAAAGTTTGAATGACTTTATAGACTCGTGGCAAGAAGTGGATCAAGTTTATCAATACATAAAAGGAGTTGTGTCAAATGACTAAAGAAGAGTTTTTGTTGCATTTAGAAAAGGAATTAAAAGGTACTGGTGTTTCTCAAGTCACTACGTATAGTGATTATTACAGAGAAATGATTACTGATTACATGGAAGATGGTTTCTCAGAAGGTGAAGCGATTGAAAAAATTGGTTCAATTGATTCGATTGTAACTACTATTAAAGAAGAGCTTGGAATTGAAGAGAAACCATCTGCTAAGAAAAGTCCTTTGATTTGGTTTTTATTAATAATTGGTGCACCTTTATGGGGATCCATTTTAATCAGTATTATTTTGTTGTTACTCTCAGGTGTATTAATTCTGTGGTGTGCTCCATTCATCTTAGGGTCGTTAAGTTTTGCTGGTTTAATTACAGGGATTGTTAGTTTAATGGGACTCGTTTTTAACACAAGTTTGTTTTATATTATGACGCAACTAGGAATAGGTTTAATCGCATTAGGAATTGGCTTCCTTCTATTAATAGGGACAATCTACTTAACTAAATCTGTTGGTATGTTATCTAGAAAACTTGTCAGTGTACTACAGTCACTATTTTCTTTGAAAGGATGGTTCTAATATGAAACAATCACATACATTTGTTAAAAAAGCAATTATCTATTGTCTGCTGATGACAGTAATGGGAGTCATAATAGCTTTATCAGGATTTGCTTTATCAGGATTTGATTACAGTAAATACCCAGTAGAGAATAAACATTGGTATCAAGTTATTTCTATACCTAAAGAATCAATCAAATGAAAATAAAGACGAACTATAAAGTTTAGTAACGACTTGTGGTTCGTCTTTTGTTTTTGTTTTGTTGAAGAAAATAGGGTTTTATTGCCGATTTATTAAGATGCTTTTCATTTGATTGTTAAAAAATTAAAAAAACACAGGGTGTTTGAAAAGGTTTACAATGTTGTTAAAATGACAAAAAGATTATTTTGATTAAAAAACCATTAGTAAAAATAGGTGAATTTAGCACGAATTGCAAAAAAATGTAAATAATAGGTAATATATTTGTAAAATATTCGGTTTTCTTGTTTTCGTCGTAGAAAAATTAGATAACGAGTGATATACTTTAAAAAGTACGAAATGTACGAGATTTAGTATTCTAAGGAGGAAGTATCATTGTTTAAAAAGGTTTTCAAGTATGCTGGAGTTTTAGCTTTAGCTGTAACATTAACTGCTTGTGGTAGTGGTAAATCTGAAGGAGATAAGAAAGCTGAAGACGGTTTAAAAACTGTTGATAAATTATCAGTAGGTTTTGTACCTTCTCGTGATCCAGAAGAAATCGTTGCTGCAACTGATCCTTTAAAAGATTTAATGAAGGAAGAGTTGAAAAAAGAAGGATACGATGTTAAAAACATCGATATCACTGTTGGTACTAACTTTGAAGCTGTAGGTGAGTCGTTATCAGCTGGTACATTAGACATCGGATTTATTCCAGGTAGTACTTATGTATTATATGATGATGGAGCTGAAGTTATTTTAACTGCTACTCGTGCAGGTCTTTCAAACGATTCTGACAATCCTAAAGATTGGAACGACAACAAACCAACTGCACCAACTGACAAACAAGCAAGTACATACCGTGCTTTAATGATCGCTGGACCATCTGAAAAAGGTCAAGCTTTAGCTAAAAAAGTTAACGCTGGCGAAAAATTAACTTGGGATGAGTTAAATGGCGCTTCATGGAGTGTTATGAGCTCTTCATCTCCTGCTGGTTATGTTTATCCAAGTTTATGGTTAAAAGAAAACTACAGCAAAAACTTATCTGAGTTAAAAAATATCGTTCAATCTGATTCATACGGTAGTGCCTTTGCACGTTTAGCTTCTGGTCAAGTAGATGTAGTATTAACATATGCTGATGCTCGTCGTGACTTTGAAGATGCATGGACAAAAGAATACAACCGCGAAAAAGGTATCTGGGATGAAACTAACGTAATTGGTGTAACTCCAGCAATCTACAACGATACAATTTCAGTAAGTAAAAACTCTAAAGTTGTCGATGAAGACTTGAAAAAAGCTTTACAAAAAGCGTTTATCAACATCGGTAAAACTGAAGAAGGTAAAAAAGTTATCTCTATCTACAGCCATGAAGGATACAAAGAAGCAACTTCTGCTGACTACGATAACGAACGTAAAGCACAAAAATTAATCCAAGAAGAAACAAAATAAACTATTTTTTGTAATAGGGAAAATGAGCTGTGGCTATTCATTAGAATAGCGACAGTTTATTTTTAAGAAAGGAATATTTATGATTAAATTTGAGAATGTCCAAAAAACATACCCAAATGGCTATGTCGGATTAAAAGATATTAATTTAGAAATTGAACAAGGTGAGTTTATTGCTATTATTGGTTTATCAGGTGCTGGTAAGTCAACTTTAATTCGTTGCATTAACAGAATGCACGATATTACTGATGGCTCATTAACAGTTAATGGGACGGATGTAAAAAATATTAAAGGTAAAGAAGTTAGAGATTTTAGAAAAACAATTGGGATGATTTTTCAGTCATTTAACTTAATAACACGTGCGACAGTTCTTAAGAACGTATTGATTTCTTCTGTACCTGAATTATCATGGTGGAGAAGAATTTTCGGCATTTTCCCAGAAAGTGCAAAAGTTAATGCGTTAGAAAGTTTAGACAACGTAGGCATTTTAGATAAAGCATTCACTCGTGTTGATCAACTTTCAGGAGGGCAACAACAACGTGTAGCATTAGCTCGTACTCTTGCAAGAAGACCTGAAGTTATCTTAGCTGATGAGCCTGTAGCAGCACTTGACCCAGTTACTGCTAAAATTGTTATGGACGATTTCAAACGTATCAATAAAGACCTAAATATTTCCGTTTTGATTAACATTCACCACGTGGATCTTGCATTAGAATATGCTGATCGTGTGATTGGAATTAGAAAAGGTGAAGTAGTTTATGACGGTCCATCTGAAAATGTTACTCAAGACGTGTTAGATGAAATATATTTGAAAGACGAAGAGGAAGGTAAATAATCATGAACTCACTATGGAAAGGAAAAGAGATTAAGTTATCTAATGGTAAAACGATTTATCAAAAGCCATCTGTTGTGCCATTAGTCATTTTATTACTTGTTATTTTTACAGGTATCGCCATGAAAGTAACAAAATTTGATATGACTGCTCTATTAACCCGTGGTGACCAATTCTTTGTCATTTTAAAAGGAATGTTCCCACCTAACCTAGACTTTTTGGATCGAGTTTGGCAACCTTTATTCGACACGATAAAAATGTCATTACTAGGATCTTTAGCAGGGGCGATTGTTTCTATTCCCTTAGCATTACTTGCTTCAGCTAATATCGTACATAGTAAAATTATTACAACAATTTTCAAATTAATTTTTAGTATTTTAAGAACTTTACCAACTATTGTGACTGCCCTAATCGCAACATTTATTTTTGGATTAGGAACAATGGCAGGAACATTAGCGATTTTTATCTTTACAGTTGCTTACGTTGGAAAATTAACTTACGAACAAATCGAATCACTTGATATGTCAACATTTGAAGCGTTAGAATCAATGGGATTAACTCGTTTCCAAGCCTTCAGATATGCTATTGTCCCTGAGATTTTACCAACGTTTCTTTCAACAACCTTATTCAACTTTGAAGGAAACTTAAGATATGCTTCCATTTTAGGATATGTTGGAGCCGGTGGTTTAGGTATTATCTTAAACGAACAATTAGGTTGGCGTGCTTATGATAACGTTGGAACAATTTTACTTGTTTTAATCGTGTCAGTGGCAATCATCGAATCAATCAGTGAATACGCTCGTAAGAAGTTACAGTAAGTAAAGGAGAAGAGAATGAATCAAAAGATAGAAGCAACATTAAATCAAGAACCTTCGAAAAAAGTTCAATACTTGATGTTAACAACTATCATCGTTGGAGCCTTCGTTTGGTCTTTATCAGCTATTCAGTTTAACGCTGTTGATGATGGTGGTTGGAAAATCGCAACAAGTATTATTCAAGGGATTTTAACCCCAGATATGGAACTACTTTGGAACTTTACTAACCAAGGTGTGTTCTACTTATTATTTGAAACAATCTGTATTGCCTTTATTGGAACTATTTTTGGTGCCATCCTTTCAATTCCAGTCGCATTCTTAATGGCTCCAAGTATTGTGCCTAAACCAGTATACTTAACAACTCGTTTTTTAGTTATTATTATTAGAACTGTGCCCGCTTTAGTTTACGGATTAATGTTTGTTCGTGTAACAGGTCCTGGACCTTTTGCAGGTGCGATGACAATGTCATTAACATCAATCGGAATGGTATCAAAGCTATATGTTGATGTGATTGAAGACATTGATAGAGGTGTATTAGAAGCGATGGACTCAATGGGGTGTACAACTTTTGAAAAAATTCGTTTTGGTATTATCCCTCAATTAATCGCTAACTTTTCATCTATTACTATTTACCGTTTTGACATGAACTTAAGGGATGCAACTATCCTAGGTTTAGTTGGAGCTGGTGGTATTGGTTCACCGTTAATTTTTGCTATGAACTCTTATCGTTGGAATCAAGTAGGGTCAATTCTAATCGGCTTAATCGTCTTAATTTTAATCGTTGAGTTTGTTTCGAATAAACTAAGAAATAGATTAGTTAATGGATAGGATGTAGGTAGAATGAAGCTAACAATTTTATCAACTAGTGATACACATGGTTATTTGTATCCAACTGATTTTAGAAAGAAAAATCAATCACTTGATTTTGGTTTAACAAAAGTATCAACTGAAATCAAAGAGATTGAAGAACAAGCAGACATGCCTGTTATAAAAATAGACAATGGTGATTTCCTTCAAGGATCACCATTTAGCTATTTTTTGGCTAAGAATCCTGAGGAGGGTTCTATGGCTGATGTGATGAATGCTTGTGGATTTGATTGTGGTGTTCTTGGAAATCACGAGTTTAACTACGGGATTGAGTACTTGGAAGAGACGATTTCCCGACTTGATTACCCAATTGTCTGTGCGAATATCTTAAAAAAAGACGGTAACTTTTTAACAGGGCATCCTTATGTGATTCTTGAAAGAAATGGCTTAAAAGTGGCTGTGTTAGGATTAACGACACAATATATTCCTCATTGGGAGCAACCTACTACAGTTAAAGATTTAGTCTTTAAATCTGCAGTTGAAACAGCTAAAGAGTTTATTCCTAAGTTAAGAGAAGAAGCTGATTTAGTTGTGGTTAGCTATCATGGTGGCTTTGAAAGAGATTTGGAAACAGGCGAACCAACTGAAGTATTAACAGGGGAAAACGAAGGCTATGAGTTATTAAATCATGTCGACGGAATTGATGTACTGTTAACAGGTCACCAACATCGTGTCATCGCTTCAAATGAAACGCGTATTCCAGTGACTCAACCAGGAGATAAAGGGCGTTTCATAGGGAAAGTTGATGTTGTCTTTGATGAAGAGAAACACATCGTTTCAACGAATGCTGAGCTATTAACCGTTGAAGGTGTAAAAGAAGATGAGACAGTTCATGAAGAATTTGTTCCACTTTTAAATCAAGTAGAAGATTGGTTAGATAAAGAATTAGGATTTGTATCTGGTGATATGAGAATCACGGATCCAATGAAAGTTCGTCAAACTAGTCATCCTTATATCGAATTTATCCAAGACGTCCAAAAAGATGCTACAGGTGTAGGTATTTCAGGGACAGCTCTTTTTGATAATAATGGGACAGGTTTTGGTGAAACCATTAGCATGAGAGATATTGTAACTAATTATATTTACCCAAACACTTTAGCTGTTTTAAGTATTAGTGGTAAGGAATTACGCTTAGCTCTTGAAAGATGTGCTAGTTACTTTGATCTAAATGACTCAGGTGAATTGATTGTTAGTAAAGAGTTTTTAGAGCCTAAAGTAGAGCATTATAACTATGACCTATATAGTGGAATTGATTACACCTTTGACGTAACAAAACAAAAGGGTGAGCGTGTCACTCAATTGATTTATCAAGGTAAAGATATTCTTGATACAGATCAATTAGAAGTGGTTATGAATCAATACCGTGCTGTTGGTGGTGGTGATTACTTCATGTTTGGCGCAGAAAAAATTGTTAAAGAAGTAACTGTGGACATGACGGAATTGATTTCTAACTATTTAGAAAAAAATCCTACCATCCAAGCAGTTCAACCAACAAATTTTACATTAGAGTATTAAAAAAACCACAGGCTTATTCTCAATTAGAGAATAGTCTGTGGTTTTAATTTGACGAAAAAGACTGAAACAGCCGTTAATAAGCCTAAGCATAAGAAATAAATAAAGGCAGTTAAGAATGTGCCACTTGTTTCTACTAAAAAACCAATCACGATTTGGGCAACTGCGCCTCCAACAATACCACCAGAAGCGATGGTAGAGTAACTTGGAGCAAAAGCAGCTCCATCAAATAATTTCATCGGAATAGCCATTAACGTCACAAATGCAAGTGTTAAGAATAATGTTGCAAGTCCTAATACGATGATAAAGTTTAATGTATTATGGACAAAATAAGCGGCAAATACTAATAAAGAACCAATAATAGAAGTACCAAAAATGACTTCTTTATCTTTACCAAATAAGAAACGACTAACAACATAACCCCCACCGATTGCGCCTATTAAAGCGAATATCCCAACAGCAGAACTAATAATTCCTGATTCTGTTAAAGTTACTCCTCTATAGGTTGTTAAAAAGGTAGGTAACCAGTTGTTCAGTCCGTATAACAAGTTATTGATGAAAAAGGCAGCGGCAAAAAGAATCCAAATTGTAGGGTTTTTCCAAACCTTTGTAATCGAAATACTCTCTGTTTTGGTCACTGAATTTTTTGTTTTTTTCTTTTTAGGAATTGAAAATGAAATAACTAAAGCAATAATTAGTGCAATGATTGTTAACAATGAATAAGCAAATCGCCAACCTTTAATTTCAATGATAGGTGACAGTAAGATAGGTCCGAGGACACCTGCTACACCAGATGACGAAATTAAAATACCTTTAGCAAAAGTCCTCTTCTCTAACGGGAAATTATCAATGACTTCTTTACTAGACGCAGAAGCATAGCCTGAATGGGCTAGCATACCTGTTAATAATCTAACAGCAAGAAGCATTTGAACGCTTTGGCTCAAACCGAAAATAAAATCGAATAAACCAATAAGAACTACTGAAAATAAGACAACTGCTCGAGCTCCAAATTTATTAATAGCAAAGCTCATAGGGATTTGCATTAATGCATATCCAATAAAAAAAGCACTTAAAATAAGGCCTTTGGTACTCTCTGACATAGGGATTGTTTTACTAATGGAAACAATGGAGATCCCAACAGATAATTTATCTATATAGACCATGACATAACCTAAAAACAAAGAGCCTAATAGAATATTTAAGTTGGTTTTTGGATACTGTTTTGTCATGACATCCTCCCTTTCTATTAAAAATAAAATAATGTGTACAATTAAATATACACTTTAAAAAGAGATGTGCAAAGCCTTTTTACCAAATAACTCATATTTAATATAAAATTTTATCAAAAATTTTCATAATCTTAACAAATAAAAACAAATCGTTTTTACTTCAATTGATGGAAGTTTTGCAAGTTTCCTCTTTTTATTATAAAATGTAAGAGGAATAAGGATCAGGCAGGTCAACTTGTAAGCAAGTTGCTTTTTTTTGTTATTTAAAAAATAGGCTTTATCTTGAAATCATTTTGAAGTACTATAAAATGGATTGATGCAATAGCATCGTAGAGAAGCAAAGGAGTTTTTTTATGTCGAAAAAAATTGAAAGACAATATGATGATACGTCAATTCAGGTCTTAGAAGGTTTAGAAGCAGTTAGAAAAAGACCTGGGATGTACATTGGATCAACAGATTCAAAAGGACTACACCATTTAGTGTTTGAGATATTTGATAATGCAGTCGATGAAGCATTATCTGGCTATGGTGAAGAGATTGACGTAACCATTCATAAAGATAATAGTATTAGTGTCCGAGATTATGGACGTGGGATGCCGACAGGAATTCATGCTTCTGGAAAACCAACTATTGAAGTCATTTTTACCGTACTTCATGCTGGTGGTAAGTTTGGTCAAGGTGGCTATAAAACTTCAGGAGGGCTTCATGGTGTAGGCGCAAGTGTGGTAAATGCCTTATCAAGCTATTTACGTGTAGAGACAGTAAAAAACGGTGAAGAAGCTCATCTAGCCTTTAAAGATGGTGGGCATACAGATGGCAAACTCATCAAAACGAAATCACCTAAGAAAAAGAATGGATCATTGATTACTTTTAAACCTGATCCATCTATTTTTTCGATAACTGTATTTTCTTATGATATTTTAGCAGAACGCTTAAGAGAATCGGCTTTTTTATTAAAAGGGATTAAAATCACGTTAATAGATGAACGAAGTGATCAAGTAGAAGTCTTTTATTATGAAGAAGGTATTAAAGAGTTTATCTCTTACTTAAATGAAGATAAAGATACATTAACTCCAGTTATTTATTTCTCCGGAGAAAAAGAAGGTATTGAAACAGAGTTTGCTTGTCAATACAATGATGGTTATTCAGAGAATACCTTATCTTTTGTTAATAATGTTAGAACCCGTGATGGTGGAACTCATGAAGTTGGTATGAGAACTGCGTTGACCAAATCATTTAATGAATATGCAAGAAAAGTTGGCTTACTTAAAGACAAAGATAAAAATCTTGAAGGAAGTGACTTTAGAGAAGGTCTTTCAGCTATTGTTTCTGTGAGAGTACCTGAAAATTTACTTCAGTTTGAAGGACAAACAAAAGGAAAATTAGGAACACCGATTGCTAGAACAGTCGTTGAAAATGTGATTAGCGAGCAACTTGTTTTCTACCTACAAGAAAATAGTGATATGTCTCAAATGTTGATTCGTAAAGCGATTAAAGCAAGAGAGGCAAGAGAAGCAGCTAGAAAAGCTCGTGAAGATAGTCGTAATGGGAAGAAACGTCGTAAGGGAGAGTCTTTACTATCTGGTAAGTTAACACCAGCTCAATCAAGAAATCCTAAAAAGAATGAATTGTACTTAGTGGAGGGAGACTCTGCCGGAGGATCTGCGAAACAAGGGCGTGACCGTAAATTCCAAGCCATTCTTCCTTTACGAGGTAAGGTTATTAATACAGAAAAAGCGAAACTTCAAGATATTCTAAAAAACGAAGAAATCAATACGATGATTTATACCATCGGTGCAGGAGTAGGAGCAGATTTTGAATTAGAAGATTGTAACTACGATAAAGTCATTATTATGACCGATGCCGATACAGATGGGGCTCATATCCAAGTGCTACTTTTAACTTTTTTCTATCGTTACATGAAGCCTTTAGTAGAAGCAGGGAAAGTTTATATCGCTTTACCACCTCTTTATAAAGTTCAAAAAGGCGCTGGTAAAAAAGCTGTTATTGAGTATGCTTGGACTGATGAAGAATTAAGTGAAGTGACTCAATCAATGGGCAAAGGTTATATGTTACAACGTTACAAAGGATTGGGTGAAATGAATGCGGATCAATTGTGGGAAACAACAATGGATCCAGAAACAAGAACCTTAATTCAAGTAACAATCGAAGATGGGACAAAAGCTGAACGCCGTGTGACAACCTTAATGGGTGACAAAGTAGAACCAAGACGACGTTGGATTGAGAAGAACGTTCAATTCTCATTAGACGAAGATAGTAGCATTTTAGAAAGTTCTGACACAAAAACATCTAACTCAGAAAAGTGAGATGAAGATGACTTTCAAGAAATCACTCTATTTGATTAATGGGAATGAAGGAGAGATAAACAATGAGTGAACGACAAGGAATTCAAAAGTTAACCCTTGAAGAAATCATGGGTGATCGTTTTGGACGTTATTCAAAATATATTATTCAAGACCGCGCGCTACCTGATATTCGCGATGGACTAAAACCTGTACAAAGACGTATCCTATATTCAATGAATAAAGATGGCAATACCTTTGAGAAGGCTTTTAGAAAATCGGCTAAATCAGTGGGAAATATTATGGGTAATTACCATCCTCATGGGGATAGTAGTATCTATGAAGCTATGGTTCGAATGAGTCAAGATTGGAAATTAAGGAATCCATTAATTGAAATGCACGGTAATAACGGTAGTATGGACGGTGATCCACCTGCTGCGATGCGTTATACAGAGGCTCGTCTTTCTGAATTAAGTGGTGAATTATTAAAAGATATTGAAAAAGAAACAGTTAATTTCGTATGGAACTTTGATGATACTGAAAAAGAGCCAACTGTATTACCTGCTAAATATCCAAACTTACTAGTTAACGGGTCAACAGGAATTTCTGCAGGATATGCCACTGAAATTCCAACGCATAATTTAGGTGAAATTATTGATGGTACAGTTTATTTGATTGATCATCCTAATGCCTCTTTAGATAAATTAATGGAATTTATTCCAGGGCCAGATTTTCCAACTGGTGGTATTTTGCAAGGGAAAAAAGAACTGAAAAAAGCCTATGAAACAGGGAAAGGTAAAGTCATTTTAAGATCAAAAACAGCTATTGAACCTTTAAAAGCTGGAAGAGAACAAATTGTGATTACTGAAATACCTTATGAAGTAAATAAGGCTGTACTAGTTAAGAAAATGGATGAGTTACGATTAAATCGTCGTTTGGAAGGTATTTCTGAAGTTCGCGATGAAAGTGATCGAACAGGTTTACGAATTGTAGTTGAACTGAAAAAAGAAGTAGATGCAACGGGGATTTTAAATTATTTATTTAAGAATACAGATCTTCAAATCAACTATAACTTTAATATGGTAGCCATTCATAACTTGCGACCTGAGCAAGTAGGTCTCAAAGTGATTTTAGAAGCTTACATTGAGCACCGTAAAGATGTTATTATTAAGCGAAGTCAATTTGAACTAAATAAAGCTAACAATCGTCAGCATATTGTGACTGGTTTGATGAAAGCTTTATCTATTTTAGATCAAGTGATTGCAACCATTCGAGGAAGTAAAGATAAAAAAGATGCTAAAATGAATTTAGTGAAAGAGTATGATTTTACTGAAATTCAAGCAGAAGCCATTGTTTCTTTACAATTGTATCGATTAACAAATACTGATATCACCGCCCTTGAAAAAGAACGTCAAGAGTTAAGTGACTTAATTTCAGCTTTAACCTTAATTTTAAATGATGACAAGCAATTGCTTAATGTCTTGAAAAAGGAATTGAGAGAAGTTAAAAAGCAATACCAAACACCTCGATTAACTCAATTAGAAGACGAAATTGCTGAGATTACTATTGAAACAGCTGTTTTAATTCCTCAAGAAGATGTAATGGTAAGTATTACTAAAGAAGGTTACGCTAAACGTAGTAGTTTACGTTCTTACTCAGCCTCAAAAGAAGATGCTATTGAGATGAAAGAAACAGATAGTTTAGTTTATAGTGGTCAACTTAATACCCATGATCATCTACTAATTGTTACAAGTAAAGGGAATATGATTTATCGACCTGTACATGAGTTAGCTGATAAGCGTTGGAAAGACGTAGGAGAGCATTTCTCATTATCAATTGCCTCTCTAGAAACAGGTGAAAGTGTTATTGATGTCTTCCCATATTCTGAACTAGATGAGCACAAGCAATTTGTGTTTATTACGAAAGAGGGAATGATTAAACGAACTTTAATGAACGAGTTTGATATTTGGCGTACTTATAAGAGCCGCCCAACTCTGTGTATGAAGTTAAAAACAGAAACAGATGAAATTATTTCTGCTTATTTAATCGATGGTCGAAAACAGGCAGACGTCTTGTTAATTACTTACTTAGCTTTTGGACTCTATTATGATTTAGATGAAGTTCCTGTTGTAGGAGCTAGAGCAGCGGGTGTGAAGTCGATTAACTTGAAGACTGATGATGTTGTAGTTTCAGGATTTATTTTAGATCGAGGAAATGACGGAACTATTACGATTTTCAGCCAGCGTGGATCAGCGAAGAGAATGAGAATCAGTGAGTTAAGTAAACTTGGTCGAGCTAAAAGAGGATTGATGGTATTAAGAGAACTAAAAACAAACCCTCATCGTGTATTTGATGTTGTCCTTAATTCTAATGAATTGATGACACAAGTTGTTACTCATCAAAATAATGTGTATCAGCTAAATATCAATGAATTACCGATAAATGATCGTCAGTCAAATGGCTCTTTTGTTATTGATGAGAAATTAGATGGTGGCATTAGTGAAATAAATATTATAAAAATAGAAGAATAATGTAAAAAGAAGGTGAGTAGTCACCTTCTTTTTTTGCTTTTCTGCCTATCTATAAAAGCTTTAAATAAAGGCGATAAAACACTCATAATGAGAATTAGTATAAAGTTATATCAGTTTTTATGAAAGAATGATTACAAATAGTTTTTATAAAGTGATATATTTATAATAAACTAAGAATTATCATTGATAACAAATTCACATGGAGGTATTATTTTACTATAATCTGACATCAGTTTTTTTAAGATAAAAAATGATAACTATAGAAATGTGAGATAATTAATATATATATATATTAAT
>NZ_JAFLVX010000024.1:0-50034 GCF_017316185.1 Candidatus Vagococcus giribetii
CACTTAACTTGACAAACCCAGTCGCGATTATTTTATTAGTCGACTCATTAGTCATTATCTTCGCAAGTTTAATTAGTAACGTCTATCTAGGCGCAATGATGAGTGTCTCAAGAAGATATATGGTGTTTGCACTGGTCATCCAGTGGGCACTATATATCTTATTTGGGAACCTTTTTAATGTATTCAATCGAATCAATCGCTATACTAGCATCAGTTCCTTGACAGCTATTTTTTCAGCTGTGACATTATCAAGTGGAATTGAGCTCTTATTTTTTATGTGGCGTAAAGTCCCGTTTGCAGATTTAAACCAAACAATTTCTTCGTATTTTATTTCATTACTACTTATTTTAAGTAGTCGTATTGTCTGGCGAATAATTGTTGAATATCAAATAGCGAAAAAAGAAGAGCAAGGTTGTGAGATGGAAAATGCCTTTATTATTGGGGCAGGTAAAGCAGGAGAGTTGCTGTATAACTCCATGAAAAACAATTCAAGCAAAACTCATCTCGATATTAAAGGGTTTATCGATGATGATATCAATAAATATAAAACAGTCTTAATGGATCAAAAAGTATTAGGTTGTATTGATGATTTACCTAAGCTTGTTAAAGAATATGATGTGACTGTCTTGACAGTAGCAATCCCTTCAATGACAGCAGAACAATACGAGCATTTATTAGACGTGGTCAATCCACTGAATGTTAAGCTTTATACAATCCCTTCATTAGAAGAGCTAGCAACTGGTAAAGTCTCTGTGACAAAATTCAGAGAGATTGACGTTGTGGATTTACTTGGACGAGATGAAGTGAAGCTAGACATGAACACTATCCAAAATCAAATCGCTAATCAAGTGATTTTGGTGACTGGAGCAGGTGGTTCTATTGGTTCAGAGATTTGTCGTCAGGTGATGAATTTTTCACCTAAAAAGTTATTATTACTAGGTCATGGTGAAAATTCAATTTACTTGATTGAAAAAGAATTGCGACAAAAATTTGCTGAAAAAAATACAGAGATTGTTCCAGTAATTGCTGAAATCAGAGATGAAAAGCGTATGGAAGAAGTTATGAGCACTCATAGACCAGATATTGTGTATCATGCAGCAGCCCATAAACATGTTCCCTTAATGGAGTACAATCCATCAGAAGCACTAAAAAATAATATTTATGGGACTAAAAACGTAGCAGAAGCAGCCTTAAATAATGGGGTGAAGTCGTTTGTAATGGTCTCAACAGATAAAGCAGTGAACCCACCTAATGTGATGGGAGCGACTAAACGAGTAGCAGAGATGATTGTAACTGGTCTTAATGGAAAAGGCAGTACGAAGTTCTCGGCTGTTCGTTTTGGGAATGTTTTAGGAAGTCGAGGCAGTGTTGTACCGTTGTTTAAAGAACAAGTGGCTAAAGGTGGGCCCTTGACTGTAACAGATTTTAGAATGACAAGATACTTTATGACAATACCTGAGGCAAGTCGTTTAGTAATCCAATCAGGTGCCTTAGCTAAAGGTGGCGAAATCTTTATATTAGATATGGGTGAGCCAGTCAAAATCTATGATTTAGCTAAAAAAGTCATTAAACTAAGTGGTTACACTGAAAATGAAATACCAATCATTGAAACAGGGATTAGACCTGGTGAAAAATTATATGAAGAGTTGTTAGTTAGTAAAGAACGCTCAAATGAGCAGGTACATGAAAAAATCTTCGTCGGAAACGTCAAAGGCTTCAGCTATGAAGAAGTCCTAGAAAAGGTTGCTTCATTACCAAAGAATGAAGAAGCATTAGCAAGAGAGCTTGTGTATTTTGCTAACAAATCAAGTGAGGAGTAATTATGTACGAAAAAGGATTAAAACGAGTGATTGATTTTGTATTGGCTTTTGTAGGTATTGTTGTTCTTTCTCCAGTCTTAATTATGTTAGTCATTGCTATTAAGCTGGATTCAAAGGGACCGGTTATCTTTACTCAAAAACGAGTAGGGAAAAATAAGAAGTTGTTTAATATTTATAAGTTTAGAACAATGAGAATAGATACGCCAAAAGAAATGCCAACACATTTATTAGAAAATCCCGATTACTTTATTACTAAGGTAGGGAAGTTTCTAAGAAAAACAAGTTTAGATGAATTACCTCAGTTATTTAACATCTTAAAAGGTGATATGGCTGTGATTGGTCCTCGTCCAGCTCTATGGAATCAAGAAGATTTGATTAGTGAGAGGGATAAGTATGGGGCTAATGATATTAGACCAGGATTAACAGGTTGGGCACAAATCAATGGTCGAGATGAACTTGAGATTGATTATAAAGCACAACTTGATGGCTATTATGTAGAAAGAGAAAGTTTACTAATGGATATCAAGTGTTTCTTTGGAACTATCGTATCAGTATTTAAATCTGATGGAGTCGTTGAAGGTGGTACTGGAGGTAAAAAAGATAACTAATAATAAAAAAGAGGTGTATTAATAATAATGAAATATGAGAAATATTCAGTTTTACTATCTATTTATCATAAAGAAAAAGCGGTTTATTTAACTGAGTGCTTTAAAAGTATATTAACTCAAACTGTTCAGCCAGATCAAATAGTAATAGTCAAAGATGGACCAATTACAGAGGAACTAGAATTCGTAGTAAATGATTTTATTAAAAAAAATAAAAAAATTAATATAACAATTGTTGAAAATAAAACAAATTTAGGCTTAGGTAAAGCATTAAATAAAGGACTAAACTATTGTGTCAATAATTTAGTTGCGAGAGTAGATACAGATGATATTAATAAAGAAAACAGGATGGAGTTACAATTAAAAGAATTTTTATCCAATAAAAATTTATCAGTTTGTGGAAGTAATATTGAAGAATTCGATGATAATATAATGAATATAGAGTCGATTAGAAAGGTGCCAGAAACACATCAAGAAATTTTCCGAGAATCAAAATCCAGAAATCCAATGAATCATATGACTGTCATGTTTAAAAAATCTGATGTTATAGCTTCAGGAAGTTATGAAGATTTTCCTTACTTCGAAGATTACTTTTTGTGGGTAAGAATGTTAGTCAATAAATTTGAGTTTTTTAATATACAAGAATCCTTGGTATATGCAAGAGTCGAATCTAATTTCTTTGAAAGAAGAGGTGGCATTCAATACTTTATTAAGGAGTTGAATTTTCAAAAAAAATTAAAAGAAATGAAATATATTTCAACCATTAATTTTATAAAGAATATTCTATTGAGATGTTTACCTAGATTACTACCTAAAAAAATGTTGAAGTATGTATATTTAAATTATTCAAGACTCAAACCACGTGTGATTTAAAAACAATATCTTTATGAACAGGAGTGAGAGTATTCTGAAAAAAAAAATAATAGTTTTTTTTATGAGACCTTTAAATCTAATTAATAAAATTCTACCTAAAAATAAAAAAACGATTGTGCTGTATTCGAATTTAGGATTTAGAGATAATGTAAAGTATCTGTATGATTATCTTATAGAAAATGGCTACAATGAATCTTATAAAATCGTTTGTAGTGTTGACGATTATAATGAGTATTCCAAATTAAAACCTAAAAATACTCTTTTTATAAGTAATAAAAGAGGGTTAGTTTATTTCTTAACTTCAAAATATTTTTTTTATTGTTTTGGTAAGTATCCAATATATCCTTCTAATAAGCAAATAGTTATAAATTTATGGCATGGAATGCCTTTGAAAAAAATTGGTTTACTTGAAGAAGTAAATAGACAGAATAAGTATGACTACTTTTCATATGTATTGAGTACTTCAACTTATTTTTCAAGATTTATGGAGGGGGCTTTTGGTTGTGATAATGAAAGGGTACTCGTTTGTGGACAACCAAGAACTGATCGTTTTTTTTCAGAAATTGAATTTGATAGTAGTAAATTATTTCAAGAAAAATATAAAAAAATTTTTTTGTGGATGCCTACATTTAGATTTTCTGAAAAATTGAATGTGATAAATTCTTCGGATAGTTCAAGTAACGGATTACCGTTATTTAACTCTATTGAAAATTTAGGATTGTTAAATGAAAACTTGATAAAATTAGATTCTTGTATAGTTGTCAAATTACATCCTATGCAGACAGAGTTGTTAGATTTAAAAGAACGATTTTCAAATATTTTTTTTGTAAATGAAAGTTGGTTAAAAGAAAACAATCAAGATTTGTATAGTTTAGTTAGTTATTCAGACGCTTTAATTACGGACTATTCATCTATATATTTTGACTATTTGCTATTAGATAAACCAATTGGATTCACGTTAGATGATATTGAGGATTACAAAAAAAATCGAGGTTTTATAATAGAAAATCCATTAGAGTTAATGCCAGGAGAAAAAATCTATACGAATGAAATGTTTTTAAGTTTTTTGACTTCAATTTGTTTAGGTGAAGATAAATATAGATTAGATAGAAATAGACTAAATAATATTTTAAATACGTATAATGATGGTAAAAATTGTGAGAGAATTATTAAGTTTTGTGGAATAAGCAAATAGTTCAGGTGAGATGTTCTTGAGCTTGCGGATAAGGAGGATATTCATGACCAAAGTTTTGCATGTGTTAGGCTATATGCCTGTTGGAGGAGTAGGTTCATTGTTGTTAGGATTAAAAAAAAATATTAATGATGATATCGAAATGGATTGCTTATTGTTTAAATCATCTAAAAAGTCTAATTTTTCTGAAGAGTGGACTAGGCTAGGTGGAAAACTAAAAATTATACCTTTTGAATTAAAAGTTAGAAATTATTTTAAAATTAGAAAATATATAAATGATTTTTTTAAAGATAGTAATTATGATATCGTTCATTTACATTCTCCTAATCTTGGATTTATTATTTTTCCTATATCAAAGAAACATAATGTTAGAATTAGAATTCTACACTCTCATTCAACAATACATTCTGAAAAAAAAATACGGAATTATCGAAATAGCATTTTAGTAAGGCTAGGTAATAGAAAAGCTAGTTATCGTGTAGCTTGTAGTCAAGATGCGGGAGATTTTCTATTTTCAGGAAAAGAATTTCTTTTTTTACCTAATGGAATAGACGTTAAAAAATTTTTATACTCGAATTATACTCGTAAAGTAATGAGAGAGAATATTTCTGAAGATACAAAAATAATAGGAATGATTGGAAATTTAACCCCTATAAAGAATCAACAGTTTATTTTAAAATTAGCACCTCAATTATTGAAAAAAAATAGTAATATTAGTTTTTGGTTTATCGGAGAAGGAATAGATCGAAACAAATTAGAAGAATTTGTTGAACAACAACAACTATCAGAAAATGTAAAATTTTTAGGTAGAAGAGATGACATATCAAATCTATTACAAGCAATTGATATTTTTGTAATGCCGTCTGAATATGAAGGATTTGGTATATCTGCGATAGAGGCACAAGCTGCAGGATTACCTTGTATTGTTTCTAAAGGTGTTCCAAATGAAATTAAAATATCTGATTATGTAAAATTTATTTCATTAAAAGATACAGAAAAATGGATAAATCAATTAGAATTCTTTTTATCTTTGAATATTTGTAGAGAAGAAATCAATTATCAAATAGAGCAATCAATTTATAATATAGAGAATTCTACACAAATATTAAAGAATTATTATTTAAAGTTAATGGAGGAAAACTAAATGTGGTTATACACATTAATGCTTGTATGGTTTGCTTTTTTAGATGTTATATTAAATCCGAATCTAGATAAAAATAGAAAAAAGATATATATTTTTTTCTCAATGATTCCAATTATTTTTTTTAGTGCAACGAGGTCTATTAATATTGGAAATGATACAATTACTTATCATAATCTTTATTATTGGAGTCAGCAATTTTCGCTTCAGGAGTTTATTTCAAATTATAGTAATAGATGGGAAGTAGGCTTTTTATATTTAAATAAATTTTTGTCTCAAATTTCAGTGAATCCACAATTGATAATAATTGTTTCTAGTATATATATATATTCTATAATGAGTTGGTTTTTATATAAATATTCAAAAAATGTTTTTTTTAGTTTATTTTTATTTNNATATAAGACAATCAATTGCTATAGCAACATTGTTAATAGCTTTTGATTTTCTGATTCATGATAAAAAAATAAAATTTGTAATAACTGTGTTAATAGCATATTTGTTCCATACAACAGCAATTATTTTTTTATTTGCTCTAATAATAAAAAAAATTCCGATAAAAAAATCAATACTAATCTTTGTATCGATACTGTCTACTTTCTTATTTTTAGTATGGAAAAGAATAATGCCGATTATTAATGCGTATTTGCCTATTAAATACCAAAATTATCAAAATACTACATATTATCTAGAAGCAGGAAATATGGCTAATTATTTTAATTTTTTAGTTGTACTATTTGTTACAATAATTTGTCTG
The DNA here is from genome assembly GCF_017316185.1 of Candidatus Vagococcus giribetii. GTDB lineage: Bacteria > Bacillota > Bacilli > Lactobacillales > Vagococcaceae > Vagococcus > Vagococcus giribetii. The sequence continues at coordinate 6,386 of NZ_JAFLVX010000024.1, forward strand.
TATGCATACTATAAAAATGAAAAAGAAATACTAAAAAATGAAAAACTTGCGAAAATATATTTTTACTTCCCAATATTATCATCATCTTTAGCTTTATTAGCGACCCAATTTGGGATGTTTGCTCGTGTTCAATATTATTTTTCTTTCTTTTTCATTATTATAGTTCCTAATATGATAAACAAATTGCTAGTAAAAGAAGAAAAAATAATAATTTATTTTGTCACAATTGTTTTATTCATAATGTATCATACTATTATTTTAATATTAAGACCAGAGTGGCAGCATGTATACCCATTTGAATTTTTTTGGCAAATTAATTAAGAGAAACTAGATTTATTGATAGAAAGGATAAAAAAATGAATAATATTGATGAAATGTTAGAGTTATTAAAATCAGAAGAATTAAAAATATTAAAAGAATTTCATAAAATTTGTGAGGAAAATAAATTAAAGTATACAATTGCTTTTGGGACTATGATTGGTTCCGTAAGACATCAAGGTTTCATTCCATGGGATGATGATATTGATGTAGTTATGCCAATAGAAGATTATAAACGATTTAAAGAGTTATCTACGGATAAACTATCAGATAAGTATTTTTTACAAGATTCAGAGACAGATCCTGGGTTTATTTATCCTTATATGAAAATAAGATTAAATAATTCCTGTATGGTGAATCCATTATCAAAAAAATACAAATACAAAAATAAAGGAATTTATATGGATATTTTTCCAGTAAATTACTTACCAAAAAATAAAATTGTACAAAAATTTCAAAAATATTCATTGACAATTATTGGCCATATAATAACAACATTTTGTTTTGAAACAGTTAAAATGGGAAGAACGTTCCCTCAGAAATGTGCAAAATTATTGCTATGGATTTTTAATAAAGTAATACCTTACAAGGTATTACTTTTTATGCATAATAAAATTGTTTCTATTGGAAAGAAAGAAACAGCTAAGAAGTATTGTATCTATTGCTCTGAGGAAATGGGGTTCATGGATAAATATACACTTGATTTAGATTATTTTGAAGATAGAATATTACTGCCTTTTGAAGATTCTAAATTTTACATGCCGAAAAATTATGATGAAATTATGACTCATATTTATGGGGATTACATGGCCATACCAAAAGAAAAGAAAACACATGGAATTATATTTGCAAGTAATAACATGAATTATGAGGAGTTTTTGATGCGAAAAGGTAATGAAAATGGCTAGATCGGTAAGATTTAATGCGTTTATAAGAACAATTATGAATTTAGTGAATATTTTAATACCTTTATTAGCTGGACCATACTTGGCCAGGGTTTTGGATGTGAATTTATATGCTGAATATAACAGAGCGCTAGCTATTGTTGCATGGTTTTTACCATTCGCAACATTAGGAGTTTATAATTATGGAATAAGGGAAATAAGCAGAGTAAAAAAAGATAAAAAGAAAGTAAATTTTTTATTTTCCGAGTTATTTTATATCAGTGTAATATGTACTATTCTAGTAACTTTGTTGTACTTATTAACAATTAAATTTACGATATCAAGTGAAGTTAAAATTATTTATTATATATTCTCGATACAAATTATAAGTCAGATGTTTTTTGTTGAATGGATGAATGAAGCTAACGAGAATTACATGTTTATTTTTTTGAAGACAACAATAATAAAAATATTGCAGTTAGTCAGTATTTTTTTATTTGTAAAGAGTAAAGATGACATTGTTATTTTTGCGATTATTACAACTCTGAGTATTTTTTTTAATTACTTAATAAGTTATATATCGATCAGAAAAAGTGTTGAACTAGTTTTAGTTCCATGGTCATCTATTGTTAAAAGACTTAAACCGTTATTAGTAATGTTACTATTGATGAACGCCAATATGTTGTATACATATCTGGACAGATTATTTTTGTCGTTTACAACAACAAATACTATTGAAATATCTTACTATCAATTTTCATTATCTATAGTTTCTTTAATTACTCAAGTAATAAACTCGATAATAATAGTTAGTATACCCAGGTTATCAAAGTATTTGACTTCGGGTAAAAATAAAGAATATTTAACATTGTTAGATAAAACTGCTCATCTGTTTCTATGTCTAGGAATACCTTTATGTTTAGGGATGGCAATAATGTCTAAAGATATTATTTATATGTATAGTGGAAGCTCTTATCTTGCTGCTGCGCCCACATTAGCACTATTCTCTTTAAGAACCTTACTTTGGCTAGGTGATCGTATATTCGCAGGACAATTATTGTTTATTCATGGATATGAAAATGAGTTGACCAAAATCTATTTGAAATATGGTATGTTAAATTTATTATTTAATATTATTTTACTAGTACTAGGAAATAGTAGCGCATCACTTTTTATAATAACTACTATGATTGCTGAGTTATTTTTACTAATTGATGAAATATTACTCTCAAAAAGAAAAGGTATCGAATATAATATAATTTTTGATCATAAAACAGTTGAATATGTTTTTAGTGGTGTTATAATGGTTTTATCTGTTTACTATATTAGGAATAAATACATTAATGTGTTGGAGTTGTCATTTGAATACTTTTTTAGAGTTTTATGTGTAGTTTGTTTTGGGGTTTTAATCTATTTCCTTTCGATTTATCTACAAAGGAAAATAAAAACTGTATTTTAATATACAGTTTTTTTTAAAAATATGTTGTTCAAAATAAAGTTGAGGTGTGATGAAATGAACGTTGCTGAGAAGTTGATTTTGCAAATTTTATTTGAGAGAGGTTTAATCACTCAAAGAGAAATCTCTGATTATTCAAGTTTTTCACTTGGAAAGGTTAATAAAATAATAAGAAAATTAGTTGAAAAAGAACTGATTTTAAATTCTAATGAATTAACACAAAAAGCAAAAGATATTTTTGAAAATAGTAAAGTTGAAAATGCAATAATTTTAGCTGCTGGTCCAGGGATCAGAATGATACCAATTAATTCAGAAGAATCAAAAGGTTTATTAGAAATTAACGGGGAAAAATTAATAGAACGTCAAATTATGCAATTGCATGAGGTAGGAATAAAAGATATCACTGTTGTTGTAGGATATAAAAAAGAGAGTTATGAATATTTAATTGATAAGTATAGTATTCAGTTAGTAGTTAACAGAGATTATTTAATTCGGAATAACCTTTTTTCTCTATCACTTGTAAAGAATAAAATTTCAAATACATACATTATACCTTGTGATGTATGGTTTGATAGTAACCCGTTCTCTAAATCAGAGATTTGTTCTTGGTATATGATTAGTGATGAAATAGATAGAGAAAGCCAAGTTAAAGAAAATGTAAAAAAAGAACTTGTCCATGTGAAAAAAAATGAATCTGGTAATAAGATGATTGGTTTAGCATATATTAGTAAGGATATATCCATGGAAATAAAAAAAAGGTTATTACAATTTACGCAGTACGAAGAAAATGATCAATTATTTTGGGAAGAAGTCTTATTTGAAAATAGTAAAATGATAGTACCGTCAAAATTAGTACCAAAGGGTACTGCTGTTGAAATAAATACATATGAAGATTTAAGAAATTTAGATAGTATGTCAAATAATTTAAAAAATAAAACATTAGAAATAATAGCAACAGAATTAGGTACTTCTGTAAATGAGATTTATGATATTGAACTACTAAAAAAAGGGATGACGAATCGCTCGTTTATTTTCAAGAATAATAAAACAAAATATATTATGAGGATTCCAGGTGAGGGAACTGATAAATTAATAAATAGAATAGAAGAAGCAAGTATATATAGTTCTATTAAATCAACAAATATTAGTGATGAGTTGGTATACATAAATCCAGAAACAGGTTTTAAACTTACAAAGTTTATAGAAAATGCAAGATGCTGTAATCCAGAAAGTTATGTCGATATAAAAAAATGTATGGATTTTTTAAGGGGATTTCATGAATTGAATTTAGTTGTTGATCACGTATTTGATCCTTTTGAAAAATTAGAGTTTTATGAGAAGCTATGGTCTGGAGTACCTTCAGGATATTCAGATTATATTAAAACTAAGGAAAATGTCATGAGACTTAAAAAAACTTTAGAATTTTTACCTAAAAAAATAACACTTAGTCATATCGATTCAGTGCCAGATAATTTTTTATTCTATGAAAAAGATGGTATTGAAAACATAAAATTAATTGATTGGGAATATGCAGCTATGTGTGATCCTCATATTGATATTGCTATGTTTTGTATATACTCAATGTTTGAAAAACAACAAGTTGATGAAACAATTAACTTATACTTTAATGGTATGCAAACCAATAATGAGAAAATAAAAGTTTATTGTTACATATCTGTCTGTGGATTATTGTGGAGTAATTGGTGTGAATACAAGAGAAACTTAGGTGTAGAATTTGGAGAGTATTCGCTTCGACAGTATAGGTTTGCCAAAGATTACTTTAATTATGTAATTGATGAAATAGATTTGGAGGTAAGTAACTAAAATGGGGAAAAAAAATGGAGTATTTTTTGGACTTTTTAGTGGAATTCTTTGGGCTCTGGATACAATATTAATGGGAATAATATTAAATAATAGTGTTTTTAAAGACTATGTTTTTGTTGCTCCTTTTATTGCTACTTTTTTACACGATCTATGTTCAAGTATTTTTTTACTTGTATATAACATTATTTGTGGGAGAATAGAACTTTTAAAAGATCTATTTAATAAAAGAAGTAGTTTAATAATTGTTTTTGCAGCGATTTTTGGAGGTCCACTAGGAATGACTGGCTATATTTTATCAATTAAATATATAGGGGCCAGTAATACAGCAATCATATCTGCAATGTATCCTGCAGTAGGAATGATAATTAGTTATATATTTTTGAAAGAAAAAATAACAAGAAAGGGATTGCTAGGGTTAGTTTTAGTAATTATTTCGACAATGATTCTTGGTATGTCAGCTTCTGAGGAACCTAAAAATTTGTTGTTAGGTTTATTATTTTCAATGTTTTGTGTTTTTGGTTGGGGCTGTGAAAGCGTGATTATTTCTTATGGTTTAAAAGAAGAAATATTACCTGATATAGCTTTACAAATAAGACAAGGAGTTTCAGCTATTGTTTATGGTATACTCATAATACCGATTTTTACTGATTATGGGGCAATTTTTTATGTAGCCTCTTCTAATTTAATGTGGTTGTTAATTGTAACATCGATAGCGGGGAGTGTATCATACTTGTTTTACTATCGTGCAATTGATAAGTTAGGACCTGTTAAAGCAATGGGGCTTAATATAAGTTATTCAGCTTGGGCTGTAATACTTGGGTTATTATTTGGAGGAAGCATATCTATTTTACAACTAATCCTATGTATATTGGTTATCACAGGATCTCTATTATCTACGGATAGTTCTAAAGAATTACAAATAAATTAATAAGGTTGGGGAAAAATGAATGCAATAATTTTAGCAGCTGGTTTAGGATCTAGATTTGGTGAATCATCAAAAAAACAACATAAAGCATTATTATTGATTGAAAACAAACCAAATATAGAAAGAACGATAGAATTTTTATATGAATCTGATATTGAAGAAATAATTATCATTGTTGGGCATCTTGCAGAAGAATTTTTATATTTAGAAGCTAAATATAAAAAAGTAAAACTAATTAAAAATGATTTTTATAAAGAATATAATAATTTATATAGTTTTTCACTATGCTTAAATTATTTTGGAAATAGTTACGTAATCGATGCTGATACAGTTCTAAAAGAAAACATTTTTGAAAAAAGAGAAAAGAGTTGTTATTTGACTATACTTAGGGAAGAAGAAAACAAAGAATGGATACCAATAACAAATGAAGTAAATAAACTAACTTCAATTGAGATAAGTGGAAGAAAGGACTATTCTTTATCTGGGATTTCATTTTGGACAAAAAAAGATGCGAATGTAATCATAGAAAATTACCAATTGTATTTGAATAAAGATCGTTTTATGGAAAAATCATTGTACTGGGATAACATTCCGATAGACCTTTTAGATAAATTAGATGTTTATAATGTTAAATTAAAAAATGATATTTTATATGAAATGGATAATTTAGAGGAATATCATAATATTTTAAAAAAATTTAAATAGCTATTTAGGATGATTTTTTTGCAATTAGAAAGATGTATGAACATTAATTATTATGGATTTTGTGGTCTATGAGAACAAAGAACAATGGATTTTATCTAAAGTACTCATAACAACTGTATGGTAAAATAGTGTGACAAGGTTATAAATTAGGAGATGACTTATGGAAACAAGAGGAAATAGTAGAAAGAAAAAGAAAAGTCCATTAAAGAAAATATTGATTGTGTTAGCAAGTTTGCTACTTATTCTATTACTAACAATTGGTGGATTTGCGGCGAAGACGTATTTTGATGTTAAAAACACAGCCAATAAAATCAGTAAACCAGTTAAAGGTAGAGAAAAATCAACAAACGTTGAGACAGGTAAACCTTTCTCAGTGTTGTTACTAGGACTAGATACAGGGGATTTTGGTAGAGATGATGTAGGACGCTCGGATACGATGTTAGTAGCGACAGTGAATCCTAAAGATAAAAAAACCACTTTGATTAGTATTCCTCGTGATACACGTATGGAGATGGTAGGTCAAGGGACGGTAGAAAAAGCAGCTCATGCCTATGCTTACGGTCAAGAAAAAATGGCAATGGATTCTGTAGAGAAATTTTTAGATATTAAGCTAGACCATTATGTGTCGATTAACATGCAAGGGTTTAAAGATTTAGTTGACGCAGTAGGTGGCGTTGAAGTAACGAATAAGTTTGAGTTTAAACAAGAAGGATTTACCTTCCCAGCTGGTAAAGTAACATTAAATGGCGAGGAAGCTTTAGCTTATACGCGTATGCGTTACGAAGATCCAAATGGTGACTATGGTCGTCAAGTGAGACAACAAGATGTGATTAGTGCTATTGGTGAGAAAGCTTTAACCTTCTCAGGAGTGACGAAGTACAAGCAAATACTTAACGCCATGGAATCTAATATGAAAACTGATTTGACTCCAGATGAGATGTTTAAAATCGGAAAAGACTATCGCAGTTCTTTTGGAAAAATCGATCAAGAAACCTTACATGGTAATGGGGAAATGATTGATGGCTTATCTTATCAAGTTGTACCTGATGAAGAATTAGCACGTGTTCAACTTTTATTAGATCAACAACTAGGAGAGTAAGATAAGGGTAGGTCAAAAGTCGCTTTTTTCTGAGTAACTAGTAAAACAAAAAAACGATTAGCTGATGAAAGCTAATCGGTTTTTGTTTATTCTATTTTATCCACATAATCCTTATGAAGTGTAACAAATACCTCATGATGATTATAGTGTAGACAACCATGCGTTGTTGTTTGGGTGTGGCGTATACTTTCAATAGCAATGAGGCTGCTTTTGGAAAACAACAAGCCAGTATCTTTTTTGAAGGCTTCATCAGCTTTGACGATTAAGTCTTTTAGTACTTTAAATCGTTTGCCTGTGGTGTGGTAATGAGTTGTTTCTTCAGAGGACACTTGGGCGTATTTTCCCCAAGCGTTGATGTCACCGTAAAAGTGATTCGTATCATAAGGGCTACTGGTGTATTGCCACATGGCATATTCTGTCCACTGAGTGAGCTTTGGTAGGTTACTGGAGTATTTAGCCACCCATAGACCGTAATCACTCTTAATGACTTCTTTCCAGTCCTCAGAGTTGGCATCACTTTCATTCATGTAGATGAGTGGCTTAACCCCTGTCTTGTCAGAGACTTCATCGAGAAATTGTTTGGCTTTTTTTGCCCCAACTCGCCCGTAGTCTTCATAATCAAGAGCCAGTAATGCTTCTCCAATAAAAGGGGAGGCGTGTGTTAGAAAAAAGTCGACTTGTTCAGTGATGGGACTCGTATCTAAAAAGTGATAGAGACCAAAAGGCTTGTTTAAGTCTCGTGCTTGTCGGATAAAATCAAGAGCAGCTTTATCTTCAAAGTAGTTGCCTTCTGTTAGCTTAAAGATAAAAGCATCTGCTGCGAGGGTGGAAAGGTCAAGTCCTTGTTGATGGTTGGATAAATCAATGACTGTTAGCATATCTAATCTCCTTTAATGTTAGTGAAAAGGCTGAGAGAGAACGAGATGTTCTTCTCCCAGCCTTTTAGTTTGTTTACCTGAGTGAGTTAAAATAGATCTGTTACGATTGTTTCGGTGTACTTCGCAGATTTTGTTTCCACGTACATTTTGTCACCATTCTTTTCAAAGACGTCAAGAGCAACGATGCCGTCCATCACTTCTTTGACTTCTTCAGCACTCAAGTCTTCTCGAGCAACTGTGGGTCTTAGTTGTGCATTTTTTCCTGCTTCATTTAAAAAGGTCATTGTTAGTTTTTTCATTGGTCATCTCTCCCTTATTTAATATTAATACGTTGTTTTTCGACTAACATCACGGTGTTTAAATCTTCTTCTGTTGGTGCTAGTTGGCCCATTAACTTAGCGAAGTTACCGATGCTATCTGTTGAGGCACTTTCTTGAATGTTTCCTAGACTTTGCTTACGTGCTTTGTTTTCTCCGACTGGGCTATAAATCAACTCTAATTTTTTACTTTCAAATACTGCTTCCATGTGTGTCACTTCCTTTAAGTTTTTTGTAAGTGGCGCGTCTTACACTACTAGTAACGAAGTGAAAAGCCAAAGTGTCCACTTTTATTTTAAAAAAGCTAAACTTTTTAAAGCAACCTTGTCACGCCAGTTGTAAACAGTCTGACGAGAGACCTGATGTTTTTTGGCAATAGCGCTCATTGTTAGCTCGTTGACATAAGCATCTTCTAAAAATAAAGCTTCTTGTTTATTGAGTTTTGGAGTTAGCTGAGCAATAAAGTCCTTGATCTCGATTAAATCCTCTTCAGGTGAAGCCGGTAATTCATTTAGCAGTGTTTCTTGATCGTCATGAATGAGCTTGTCTTGATGGGAGATATTTTTTCTGATTTCATCAGTGATTTTCCAGTAGATACGCTGATAGACATAGTTGTGAAAGGCATCCAAGGGTTTACCTGAAGCAACAAATGAGCGATGAGTATCAATTAAGACCCAGCGAGCTATTTGCAAGTAATCTTCAAAATCAGGATGGTAATGAGTGATGTGGCATTTTTTTAAGGCACCAAGGATTAAGACATGGTGTTGTTCTAATAGTTCGTTTTCCATATAGGGAACTCCTCAAGTAGTTAGATTGGACTGGCCAGTCAAGAAGGAGTATAGAAAAATAGAAGGAGCTAAACAAATTTAAAAAAATAACAAAATGAAGGCAAAATAAATGAAAATAGCTGTTATTAATGGTTATTTAGTAGAGTAAGCTAGATTTTTTGCTTGTTTGCGTATTTTTTCGTCAAGAGAGCATTTATTTCTTTAGTTACACGGTAGTAAATAAGTGATACATTAAAAAGTTCGTAAAAGGGGATTAAAATATTGGATGTGAAAACTAATCTATGGTAATATTTTTTATTGTTAAGCGTTTTCAAATAGATGGATAAAAAAACAGAGAAGGTGACTAAATGTGTTTAGAGCAAGACATTCGTGACAAGTATGTGGCATTAAGAGTTGGAAAAGAGATTAAACTATCCGAGTTGGTTGAAAAATGTTCAACGGGTTGGATTTATAAAAGTAATGTCAAGTTGGATCATCAATTAATGTGTATTATTAGTATGAAGAATCATGAGGAGTATAATTCTCTCGTCTTAAGTGTCTCTCAGCCACCTGTTGTCACCAAAGCCACCAGCTCAGAGTTGATAGAAGCCAACCGTCATTCCAGTGACGAATTTAAACTAACGAAAAAAATACTTGATTGTGTCTATGGTCAAAAGCAGTATCTCTACCCGCACATGTCTAGTGAACATGTCATAGCACCATTAGAAGGTGAGTCAAAGGGAAACGTTGACTACATCAATGTCTTAGCAATAGATAGAATCAGTAAATTTAGTGAGTATCAGACAGTGATTAGCTTTTGCAATGACCTAGATATTATCGTTCCTAAAAGTCTGTCTTGTGTGGAAAAAAGATTAGAAAGATACCTGCAACATTTTGTGAGTTATCATTATATCAATGGCCTAGTCAAAGAAGATGAGTCTGGATCTGGTTTATTTAGTCAGTGGCAAGGCTCTTACTATGAAGGAAAAGAAGAGTTAGTTAATGAGGCTATTTGGCTCACTCAGAAGAGTAAAAAAGAGATCGATAGTTTGAAAAGTGTTTATGCTTTGTTAAAGAGTCATTCACCTGAAGAGATCAATACCTTGATTGATGACTTTTATGACAATAAATGAGAATCTATTTCTTTTTTAGGTAGTCTGTGATACTTTATAATTAGAGTTTAATAAATAAAGGATGGAATTTAACTATGAGAAAAGTAATCACATATGGTACATTTGATTTACTACACTATGGACATATTAATTTATTAAGAAGAGCAAAAGAACAAGGGGACTACCTGATTGTTGTGTTATCAACAGATGAGTTCAACTGGAATGAAAAGCAAAAGAAATGCTATTTCTCTTATGAAAAACGTAAGATGTTACTTGAAGCAATCCGCTATGTGGATTTAGTTATCCCTGAAAATAACTGGGATCAAAAAATGACAGACATCGAAGAATTTAAAGTAGATGTGTTTGTTATGGGAGATGACTGGAAAGGTAAGTTTGACTTTGTCAAAGAAACTGGCGCTGAAGTTGTTTACTTAGAACGTACACCGGAAATTTCTACCTCTCAAATCAAAAAAGATTTAAACGATAAAAAGATTTAATGATATACACAACAATTTGTCTATTAAAAGGATGATTTGTTGTGTTTTTTAGTATATGAAAAAGAAAAAAGGGTATTCTTACCAAATATTGATAAGTATGGTAAACTGTAGAAAGTTATGTTTATTATGAAAAAATAAAAATGAGTTAAGTAGGAGATAATTATGCAAAAAGTTAGAAAAGCCGTTATACCAGCAGCAGGATTAGGAACAAGATTCTTGCCAGCTACAAAAGCAATGGCTAAAGAAATGTTACCAATTGTGGATAAACCAACGATTCAATTTATTGTAGAAGAAGCCCTTGCGTCAGGTATTGAGGATATCTTGATTGTGACAGGTAAAGCGAAACGACCAATTGAAGATCATTTTGATTCAAACTTAGAGTTAGAGATGAACTTAAAAGAAAAAGGAAAAGATGATTTGCTTCAATTGGTAACGGAAACAACTGGCTTAAATTTGCATTTTATTCGCCAATCTCACCCGTTAGGATTAGGTCATGCAGTTTTACAAGCAAAATCATTTGTGGGCAATGAGCCATTTATCGTAATGCTTGGGGATGACTTAATGGAAGATAAGATTCCTTTATCAAAACAATTAATTAACAACTATGAAGCAACTCATGCGTCAACCATTGCTGTTATGGAGGTTCCTCATAAAGATGTGGATAAATACGGCATTATTAATCCAGGTGAAGAAGTAGAAAAAGACTTGTTCAACGTGATTAATTTTGTAGAAAAGCCAAAAGTAGAAGAAGCTCCAAGTAACATGGCTATTATTGGTCGTTACTTATTAACACCAGAGATTTTCGGTATCTTAGAAAACCAAAAACCAGGTGCAGGAAATGAAATCCAATTAACAGATGCCATTGATACATTAAACAAAACACAACGCGTTTTCGCACATAAATATACAGGTACCCGATACGATGTAGGAGATAAATTTGGCTTCATGAAGACAAGTTTAGAGTATAGTTTAAGACATCCTCAAATTAAAGATGACATGAAACAACTTATCTTAGATTTAAGTGATGAGATTCGTGAGAATGAGAAAAAAACTTCTAAGAAAAAAGAAGACAAATAAGAAAATACTAATAAAAAAACATTGTTATTTTTTTATAACGATGTTTTTTTATGGCTTTGAAACTCAATCTTAAGAAAAATTTAGATATTTTTTTGTCTTTTTTTTTGAATATAAAGAAATCATAATAGACAATTTAGGAACAAAATAATAAAAAGAGAGCTGTTTAAAAGAGATAAAAATAATGGGATAATGTCTTTAATTATTCATAAATTTTAAGAATAAAACACGTTTATGAAAAATATATATAAAGATTATTTAATGACTATTTTGACACGTAGGCTTTATTTAATCGAAATATTTGCAAGAAGAAACTTATTTTTTAATCTATTATTCATTAGCAAAATCTGTTAAAGTAACTATAACGTCTATTTTTTTTAGATAATACATCGTTATTATCTGAAAAGGGACTTATTTTTGCTTTAATGCCTAAAAATGTTTTTTAAAGTTGTTAATACTACTTATTGTTTGTTTCTGTTCTTCAAGTTAATTGTTTTGAACATGCATCGTCCTGACCATGTATGTTGATTTGTTGAGATGAGTTATCTGTGAAGAAGGGAATAGGTAAAAACTATTTTTAAAAAGATGTTCGAAAATGGATTGATTACTGATAGAATAATTATTAGGATTTTTAGGCGACAACTAGGCTAATTAATTATCAATAGATTATCGATTTATTGATTTAGTTAGATAAAAACATCGTAATAGAGGAGGAGATTAGGAAAGGGATCTATGTAGAAGATACTAGTTATTATCTACCTTGTTATGTTGTCTTGTTCAAAAAAGGTTATTTTAAAAATATGAACATAGTTCATCTAACTAGTAATTGTAAAGGAGGATAATATGAAAAAAATAGTTTTATGCTTGTTTATCTTAGGAATAGTAGGAATGTCATCTCATGTAACTGCATCTGAAATGAAAAGTGAAGTAGGGATTGAATTTAGTGAAACAATTAAGGATCCACCTAAAAAAAGATTACCAGATACGGATTCTCCTAAATCGTTTTTACCTAAAACAGGGGACGTAAAAGGAGAGTCAATAAAATATTCTTTTATAGGGTTGGCTATTCTTGCTTCAGTGGTTTTATTTCTAAAGGTAAATAGAAAGAGAGGAGAGATATGAGAAAAAAAAAGAAATCACTTTTTTTACTAGGGACTGTGTGCATGTTGTTCAGTGTTCAAGGGCCAGTTACCTCTGCTGTGACAAGTGGTAGTGTAGGGCTAAAGGGGAATACACAACCTGATATAGCTGTTGACCCAAAAGATGATCAAGAAATAGATAACGATAAGGTACCTACTGAAGGTCCATATAGTTTGTCATATGTTTCTGATTTATCCTTCGGAAAACATGTTATACCTGAAAAGGAAACAAGCTATTTCGCGCACAATGATGTTGTAAAGATTAAAGAAACACAAAAAGAGAAAGAGGTTCAAAATTTTATTCAAATTTCTGATATGAGTGGCTCCCAAAGTGGTTGGAAGTTATATGTGTCTTCTTCAGATACATTATCGAGTGGTAAAAGCTCTATTGATGGTGTTTCTTACAGTTTTAATCATATTATTGTTCGACCTATACTATCAGATCACAATGAGTTTCAATTATCGGATAATTTATATACGCCTAGTCAACCAATTAAGATAGTAAGTTCTTCTAATCAGCAAACCTTGATTGCTGAAGCAAAAGGGATAGAAGGACAAGGAAGATGGCATGTATTATTTGGTAATAATCTAAATGAGGGTAATAAAAGTATTTCAATGACGGTTCCAAAAGGAGCTGTGAAAGAAGCTGGCGTTTATCGTTCAACACTTGTGTGGGATTTTACCAACGCGAAGTAATTAAAATTGAGGAGGTTTTAAATTTGAAAAAAGTATGTATAAGTCTATTAATGTGTAGTGTTGTTTTAACGTCCTACGGGGTAGTAAATTCGGAGGCAGCAACACGAAATGCTAAGACAATTGGAGATATCACGTTTACAGAAGGTGGCGGAGAAAATGAAGTAGACACACCTGACCCTAACCCGGATACTTCTCCTGATAAAAAACCAGATCCAAATCCAGAACCTGTTCAAGATGGAGATGCTGGAAAAGGTGCATTGAAATTTACTTATTTACCTGCCATACATTTCGGGATATCTGAGTTGAATGCTCAAAATATAAGTTACTATTATGCCGAATTAATGGAAAGAAATTATGGAGATCCAGCTCAGAATGGTGATTATCCAACATTCTTGACAGTGCAAGATGTTCGTGGTGGAGCTAAGGGATGGAAAGTGTCAGCAAAACATGATGGCAAATTTATCAATAAGGCAGATACGACAGATGTGTTAAAGGCAAGAATTCAAGTCAATAATGCTAATATCCATACAAATACTTTTACAGAAGCAGCAGACATTGCAAAATACAAGCCAACGTCTAAAGTAACGGCACAAGGTAATGACTATGTGACAATTTCTAGTGATGCTAGCCAAGAAGTTGAATTAATGGTGGCTCCAATGGGAACTGGTTATGGGAAGTGGTCTCAAGGATTTGGAGCAACTAACAAACTAACAACTGGTAAAGGAAAAAATGGTATTGAGGATACTGGAAAAGTAAATTCAACAAAAGTAAATCGTAATTTAGGTGTTCGTTTAGAGTTTCCAGCTCAAGTAGCGCAAACAGATGTAGCTAAAAATAAGTATGAGGCGACCATTGTTTGGGGATTAAGTGATACATTATAAAATTTAAGGAGACAAAGATATGAAAAAGATAGTTATTTCTACAATGCTTCTAAGTTCTCTTGTGTTAGGTACAACTTTAACAGCTAATGCAGAGAATTTTGAAGGGAAAACAAAAGGCGATATTCAACTTAAAGATGGAAAAGGTTCTGAAGGTGGACCTGATGACCCAGGTGATAAGACAGATCCTGTTGATCCAGAAGTGCCTGAAGAAATTGATCCACCAGAAGATGGAGGAGACAAAACGGAAGGTGCATTGAAATTTGCTTATGTTCCCAACCTAAAATTTGGTGATAATAACATGATTCAAGCTAAAGGTAACGCACACTATTATGCACGCTATACAAATGTTGTTATTAAAGAGACACAACAGAAAGAAAAACGAGCAAGTTTCTTCCAAGTAGATGACGTACGTGGTGGTGCAAAAGGCTGGAAGGTTAGTCTAGCGAATAATGGTATTTTCGAAACACCTGATAAAAAATATTCTATGAAAGCTAATTTGTATATCAATGATATGACAATTCGTACGAATTCAGGAATTGCTGAAAAACCCACTGTAAAAAATGATTTGGTGGGAACTGAGCTATCTAAATACACTAAAATTTCAACATCAGATAATTCAGGTGTTGAAATTGTAACAGCAGTACCAGGAACTGGTTTTGGTAGTTGGAGTGTTCGTATCGGTTCAACAGGAAATCCAATTAATCAAGAAGTAAATAATGGGTCTAAGCAAAAAGAGGTTGAAGAAAGAAATCCTGCGGTAATGCTTGAGGTTTTACCAGGGATGAAAGTAACGGATTCTGTCTATTCAACAGACTTAATTTGGAATTTATCAGATACAATTTAAAGCTAAACTACAAGAGGAGTGGAAACAATGAAAAAAACGACATTAATTTCAGGACTAGTATTATCAACGATTATTTTAGGAGCGGTACCTTTTACAGCTCATGCTGATTCAGCAAGCACATATGGAGATGTAACGTTTGAAGCAAACGATGACAAAGAGGGTGGGAATCCAGGAGAGCCAAAGGATGGTTCTCAAGTACCGATTACTAATTCAAAAGACCCTAATGATCCTAACAAATTAGATGGTAGCTGGGGCAAAGGTTCTTTACGACTTGAATGGGTACCAAACTTTCACTTTGGAACACAAAAAATTAGTTCAGCAGATTCTTATTACCCAACAGCTTGGCAAGATCAAGTAACAATTGATCCAAGTGGAGCTGCAAAAGATGTCAAAGACTACCCACAATACGCTCAAGTAACAGATGAATCAGGTAAATCAGTTTCTAAATGGCGAGTTAATGTTAAGCAAACTGTTTTTAAAGGAAAAGACGGTGCTAAAGATGTTGAGTTACCTAATACAATGATTACATTGTTTAATACACAAGCATACAACTCTAACTCTGATCATATTGACCCTGTTGAAGCTCAAAAAATGACAAAAGACATTTTTACTTTAACAGATGTAAAAAATGAAACAAGTGGTGTTAGAAAAGGGACTCCAATTACAACAACTGGTATTGAATTAGGACAATCAACACAAAGTATTGATCCTGTTAAAGGAAAAACGCCTAATGGAACTAAAACAAGTATTGTCTTTGCAGAAGACGATCAATTTAACGGTGAAGTGTCAGCTAATCGTACAGGTAAAAATGAGGCAGTGAAACTATTCTCGCCTGCAAAAGATGTGAAAGTTTCAGGAGTTACTTATAAAGCTGACTTAGTTTGGGACTTAGTTGTCGCGCCGTAGTAAAAAGGAGAGAGATGAATGAAGAATTATAAAAAAATAGTGACGTTTTTATCACTCTCATTGATGGGTTTGGCAATTAACCAAACCATAACCTCAGCAGCTCCTGTTGAAGGAAAGACTGATGGCAAAATTAAATTTACTGAAGGTGATGGTCCGATTGATGGCCCGATTGAGTTAATTAAGCCAGGGACTGAAAAAGAGTTAATTACTATTGATAAAAGTATGGGGAACCGAACAGCTGGTGGCTTGAGATTGTCGTTTGTGCCAAATTTCAATTTTGGACAAGGTGAAATTTCTGTGACGGATCAAGTTTATTATGCTAAGACAATTCCTTATAAATTAAGTGATCCAGCTAGTTCTCAAACCGAACAGTATATGCCACCTTTCTTACAAGTGATTAATGAAAGTGGTGACGATCATCAGTTTTCAGTATATGTTTGGGCGACTACTTTTAAATCGTCAACGCATGAGTTAATTGATAGTCGTATCAAATTAGCAAATTTATCAGGAAGAAATACGATGTTAGATAAAGGGGATAAAGGAACATCTAATGAAGGTTATGGAAACATAGATGCTGTTGCAGCTAATTACTTAAGTGTTCCTAATTTATCTAGTTTACCTGACAAAGCTTTAACGATTCCTACCAAACAAAGTGATGCGACTATCGTTTTCTCAAGTGCCAATGGCGAGAAAACAAGAGGTTCTGCTTCATCTATTGTTTTTGGAAAAGACTATAGCCCTAAAAAAGTCTACGGCAAAGATGATGTGATGGAATCAGTTAGTTTACATGTGCCTGCCACAGATAAACCTAAAAAGGCAGATTATGTTTCTACTATTACATGGGAACTTGAAGATACAATAAGATAAGAAAAGAGGAAAAGAAATGAAAAACAATCAATTAGTTAAAGTATTAGGTGTTAGTTTGTTATCAGTTGTTGCTCTTGCAGCAGTTAATCAAGAAGTAAGTGCTGCTGAGAGTACGGATACAAAAGGTCGCGTAAGCTTTGTAGAGCCAGGTGGACCAACAGATCCAAATGGCCCATTTGCCTTAATCAAACCAGGTACTTACGATGAATGGATTACGATTAAAGAAAAGGAAGGAAAACAAACTTTAGATGGTAAATTCAGATTTTCTTTTGTTCCTAATTTTGAGTTTGGTAGTGTGGAAGTATCTTCTACTGATAGTTACCATAACTTACAACACACTATCCCATATCAATCATACGACCCAGTAAACGAAAAAAAAATGTTTAATGAAAATGATGGAAGAGACATTAAACATTTACCACCATTTATTCAAGTAGTGAATTTACGAGGAACAAATGCAGAATATAAAGTAAGTGTGAAAGCTGGTAAATTTATAGGGAAAACTAATGGGAAAGAGTTGGAAAACACAACAATCCAAATCAAAGATTTTGAATCAAGAAATAACGTGTTAAATCAAGATAATGAGAATGCTTCAGCAAGTTCAATTCTTGAAGCACCAGTAGCTAAATTACCTACAGATGGTTACTTAAGCTTAAGAAGTGATGACAGCTTAGAAATTATGAAGACTGTGAAAGGTCAAGGTAAAAAAACAGATGGTTCAGCTTCATCACTTGTATTCCAAAAAAATTATGATAATACAAAAGACTATGAAACTGATTTCATCAAAACAAGTGATTCAGTAAGATTATTTGTACCAGCCAGTGATGCACCAACAATTGGTGAAGATTATTCAGCTGATGTGACGTGGACTCTAGAAGATACAATTTAACATGATTCTATGTAAAAATTAAAGGAAGGAGAAAGAGTGAATGCATGGTTTAAAAGAAAACAGAGTAAAATATATTTTATTATCTGCATTATTTGGACTCCTTGTCGCAGTTGGGTTTAATCCAACTTTAACTTTTGCAGGTACGATCAACACTGTTCCTACCTCAGTCCCAACAGTGTGGAATCCAACAGAAATAGAACGAGAAGGAACTGTGGAACCGGATATCAGGATTAAAATCTATGATGGTGATAGGATTGATTCGGTAGGTGGAGATATTTTTATCTATAATGATAAAGATGAAGTAGTTGCCAAAGACACCTATATAAAAAATACAACAAATACTTATAGTCAAACTCATAAACTTTACATACCATTAAATGAATTGGTTACAGGTAAACAGACTTTTAAAACTCAGATTATTAGTTACAATCAGGATAAGAGTAAAAAAGGTGAGTCAATTGTCAGTGAATTTACAGTAGATGTTAGGCAAAAATACCTTATTAAACACGTAGATCAGTACACCAATAAGGAAATACCTGTTACAGGAACCTATATGCCTAAGAAATATGTTAATAATGTTGGAACAGACATTTCAACTGTTATCTTAGGGACATATTATGTAACAGATACTGTTAATAAAAAATATTATAAGTATACAGGTGCTTATGTTGGAACTGAAAAATTAGAACGGTCAGATAATACGACTAATTTAAAATTTAAACATATCCTGACGGATAATCCTGACGGGGAAGTTATTACTATTTATTACCAATCAGATGTTCCTGATTATTTTTATGAACGAGGAAAGGTATTGGAAACAGATTATAATAAAAGTGATGAAATGCCAATCATCAATCGGGAAGTCAAAAAGGACACTGCTGTTCCATTTAATCAACGGATTACATTAGGTCCTGTTGATGAAAAAACGGGAGCTCCTATGTCAAAATCAACAGTGTTAGGTAATGGATCAGCATCTAATACAGGCTCTTTATTTGTTAATGTAATGTCTGAATTTACCAATGGAAATTATGCGACATCAACATTTGGTTCCTATCTTGATGTTAATAATAAATATTCGACTTTATCCATCTACCGCCCTTCAGTTGGAACGGCAAGTAATCAAATAATTTATTTGGATCCAAATTCTACTAACTATTATTATCAAAAATTATCTAATGGTGATGAGATGATAAAAGTATTAAGTTTAGCAAAACCTACCTTTAGTGATACTAATCCTGATGAGAGATACATTGTTGAGTACACACTTATTAGTTCAGAACAAACTAATGAAGTTGATGTGACTGCTGAAGTGACAAATGGTACTGGTTCGGATAGAGATCTGGCAATCATGTACACAACTCTTATCAGTACTAATGGCGCTATAGCTGGAACAAATATGACAACTGTAGGTCCTATTCAAGCGTTAGGTGATAATAAAGGGATTTCTATTATCCAGGCCGGAAGGGATCCGAAGTATGATGTTGAAAACGCAATTTTATTTCCTGATAAAACAGAAGATGGTCCAAGTAATTGGGTACTGGGTACTACTAACTTAACTAACTCGTATAATGGATTTAATAGAGGTGGTACTACTAATACAGTAACCGGTGAAGGATTTGAAAAAGGATACACTTCAGCAGAGAGTAAAGCTGCTGTAGGAGATGACTCTTTAGTAGATACACCTTATAAAAAAGGATTTGCTTTTAATACAAAAGTCAGTGCAGCCGGAAATTATAGGTCTTTGAGAATGAAGACAGATGTAAAAAATACAAAGCCGAATGAATCTGTAAAATTGCATTGGAAAGTCCGTTTTGGTGATATGAAATTAGAAAAAGATGAGTCATCAATTTATCGAGAAATGGATAAACAAAGTGGAGAAGATTTAGATGATTTTGAATTAGTGAATAAAGTATTACCAATTGAAATCGACACCAATCGAATTTCAGATGCAACTGAAGTTAGAAATTTCATGATTTTTGGAAATCAAAATGCTGGAGATACTTTGTCTAAAATTACTAATACAAGTCGTCAAAATACTCCGGGATCAAAAATTAATATTGACTATCGAAATGAAAAAGTTGGCCTAATGTTTCCTAGGGTAATTACCTATAATAAGAATTTTGATGATATTCAACCAACTTCTTACTCTTATTTCTATGAAACAGGAGGAGACGATCCTATTTATGGAGGTTCAGGATTTGGTTTAGCAACATTTCAAGATCATAAAGTTGAGAATAATGTACCTGCTAATATTTTAAATTCTTCTCAAATTGATGAGTATTATGTTAGTAGAGATGGACATTCTGCTAAAGCATATGGTATGTACAAATTTGGAACAGGAAAAGAAATACCTATAAAAGTTACCGTAGAATCTGCGAATGGTAAAGGTAAAGCACGTATGATTTTAGAGTACATGAATACCTTAGACAAGCAGACTAATTTTAACTCTTTTTATACAGTTCATATGGATATTAATAATATTCATAAAAGTTCTGAAATGAAGACATTGGGAGATACTAAGGGAGTTTATTTTGAGGAGCCAGATTTAAGTCATTTAAAGGGAGCTAATTATTATGTAGCCTTTTATACTAACAATTCTAATAATGGTCAGCCTGTAGACAATATCAATATTTATAATATTGATGATACAGGTTTCACCTACCCAACAAATTGGAATAGGATTGGAGGCTCAGAAACTTCTCATGTACCTAAGTTTGATCCCTCTCAGAAAAAAGGAGAACGACTTAAATACAGAGATCCAGTAACAGGAGCAATTAAAGATAGTTATCCAGTCCATCCAGGTTGGTATTTTTCTTATGCTAGTCAAGAGTTAGGGAAAAATGATATTGGGAGAGCAGATATCGAGTTAAAGGTATCTGATTTAGATGAGATTATTTACGATCCTGTTAAAATTATTCCTGAGGAAGATAAAGAAGCACATACAAAAGCTGAGTTGGTTTACCAACCAATCATTGAACAAAAGATGTTCGAAAAAATGGTTAGTCAAGGCCATAAAGCCGATAACGTTGAAATCGTGACGACTTTCAATCCTTATATTGATGTAAAGGAAGAAGATTTATCTGTATATGCTGACGGTGCTTTGTTAGATAAAAACTTATATACTTTAACAATTGATAAACAAAAAAATGAATTTAAAGTGTTATTTAAAGACCCAGTACCTTGGGATCTAAAAGGGAAAAAAGTAGAGATTAAGCAAAGTTCACCAGTTATTACGAATGAAACAACTGATGGAATTATGACTTATTATGACAAACCAACTAAGTCTTTTATTTTTGATATTACAGCTTTCAATAGTTGGGATGTCCACAATGACCCAACGGAACTAAGGGAAGTTCAAGATCCAATCTCAAAAGAGAAACAAATTATTGAATATTCTCCAACAATTACAGCTAAAGCGGTTGAGGGTCTGTCAGTTAATTCAGGAGACACACCAAAAGCGGCTAGTGAGTATGTGAAGGACATTAGTCAACCTGATTTTGCTTTTGATCGATATGAAGCTAAATTTAAAGACAACAAACCACCTGTATTTAAAGGGAATGGAGATGTAACTTTCATTGTTGTAGTTGAAAGTAAGGAGTTTGGTTCACCTATTGAAGTTCCTGTAACGGTTAAAGTGACTGAAGAAGTAAACATGACAGTGAAATATTTCTTAAAAACACCTACAGGAGCAACAGAAAAATTAGTGGATTTAAATGACAAAGATTTGAAAGAAATTAATGATAAAACCAAAAAAGTCAAAGTATCTGATAATTTTTCAGATATATTAAAGGGCTATCGAGATGAACTAGTTTTAGGCTATGATTATTTAGAAACAGTAGTAAAAGTAGATAATCAAATTGAAACGGATCATAGTAAAGTACCAAACAAAGACTTTATTGTGGAGCTTTATTATGATGGTAAAGTAATGCTAGATTATCCAGAAACCTTTGATTTTGGAAGTCATCAATTGAGTGTGTTGGGAGAATCAGAAATTCGACCTAAAATTACTAGAGATGGTAATTCAGATGATAAAGAAATGAAAATGCAAGTCATCAATACACAAGGTGAAGGTGGTATTTGGAAGCTTTCAGCTAAACAAAGTAAAGAAATGAAAAATGGTACTGATACGTTTAGAGGTTCAATCTACTACGTACCAAAACCAGGAGCTCAAGCAATTGAGTTAGACAATACGTTTAAAAAAATTGAAGTTGATTCACAAACAAATCAGATTATTAATAGAATTCCATTATTACCAAAAGATCTTAGTACAAAAGCAGGGATCTATATTGATATTAATCCAGGTAATAAATTAGGTAATTATACTAATGGCGAGATTACTTGGAGTTTAGAAGACGTACTTTAATTTTGACAAAGAGATATTGGAAAAACAATATCTCTTTGGTTTTTAAAAAATAGGATATAAGGTGATGATGAACGATGAAAAAAATAAGCAAGTTGATTCAACTATTAGTATTATCGGTATTATTTATTAGTATTAACGGTTTAACCGTCAAAGCAGATGGAAATATGGCAGTTTCAGTAAATGCCATTTTACCTGAAAACCAACATAATAAAGAGGTAACTTATTATGATTTAAGAATGACACCAGGTCAGAAGCAAGAATTAGAATTTGAGTTAAATAATCCTTCTGACAAAGATGAAACAGTTAAAATTGAAATCAATAACGGTACAACAAATGATTCAGGTAGTATTGATTATTCAGATAGAGGGAAAGAGTATAAACGTGATAATTCATTAAAATTAGCTCTTTCAGATGTCGCAACAGCACCAGACAAGGTAGTTGTTAAAAAGAACAGTAAAGAAACAATAAAAATTAAGCTAGATATGCCAAAAGAAGAATTTGACGGTATGATTATTGGTGGTATCCGTGTGTCTAAAGCAGATGAAGAGGATAGTAAAGATGAGTCATCTGGTGGCGGTATGCAAATTAAGAATAAAGTCGCTTATACAGTTGGTTTGAATTTATCTGAAAATGATAAAGAAGTTAAGGCTGAATTAGACTTAATCAAAGTATTTCCAGGTCAAACAGGTGGTAGAAATGTTGTTAAGGCTAATGTACAAAACAATCAACCACAACTATTAGAAGAAATTGAATACAAAGCACATGTGACAAAAAAAGGTCAAACAGAAGTTTTACATAAGTCTTCTGTAGAGAACTACCGTTTTGCTCCTAACTCAAATTTTAACTTTGATATCAGTTGGGAAAGCCAACCTTTTAGATCAGGAGATTATACCTTATTCATGACGGCAGAGTCTAAAGCGACTGGTCAGAAATGGGAATGGAAAGAAGATTTTAAAATCACAGCTGATGAAGCTAAAAAATTAAATGAAAAAGCGATTGATTTAGATAAAGATAACAAATGGTTATACATTATTATTGGTCTTATTCTGTTATTAATTTTAATTATTCTATACATTGTTTATAGAAAAGTTAAGAAGAATAAAGAAATGAAACGTAAAAAAGAGTTAAGAAAGAAACGTAAAAGTAGTGGTCGTAAAAAAACAAGTAAAAGAAAATAAATCGAGGGAATGAACTTATGGAAGAACAAAACATCATGCTAACGCCTGAAGAGGAACAAGAGCTTAAGGAATTAGAAGAAAAAGGATCGAGTCTGTCAATTGTTAAGAATGTCCTTATCGGTTCTATTGCATTAATTATCATGTTTCTAGTATATGGCTTACTGGTTTTTTATCCCTTTACTTCAAAGATGTCAGGGAAATGGATTGATGCTGAAAGTGGAACTTACCAAATT
The DNA here is from genome assembly GCF_017316185.1 of Candidatus Vagococcus giribetii. Classification (GTDB taxonomy): domain Bacteria; phylum Bacillota; class Bacilli; order Lactobacillales; family Vagococcaceae; genus Vagococcus; species Vagococcus giribetii. The sequence goes on from NZ_JAFLVX010000024.1 coordinate 30,238, forward strand.
AATAATAGTGGTAAACAGTCAGAATTTACGATTAAAAATCTGTCGGGGAACCCTAATTTGTCACTAGTTTTTAAAGGTGACTTATATAGTGTGGGCAGTAATCGATATAAAACAAAAGATGTTCAACCTTATTTAGAGGTAAATAAAGACGGCATCCCAAATGAAACTGTTGATGAGTTAAAGAATCAAACAGAAGCTTATAAAGTAACGAAGGAGACGGATAGCACACTTCTTTTAGCATACACAAATGATGCGATTAAGAAGAGTTTTCCAGATAATCAATTAGAGACATTGTTTTACTATGAATTAACACCAAAGTATTTTTTTGGACAGGAAGCGCATTTAAAATTGCGAAACAATACATTTGCTGATCCAACTATTTTATTTAGCAAGTAAATAGCTACGAATGATTAAACAGACCTAGTGATTAGGTCTGTTTTTTGTATGGATAACTATTAATATATTTAATAGATAAAAAATAATTATTGTTATAGTATGTATTGTTTTTCACTGCTAATTGGTATAATTGGAGAGGTGGTGTGAAATGAAAAAGATTGGAATTGCTATAGTAACGTTAGTAATATTGTTAGGTATGTATTCAACAAATGCTTTTGGTGAAACAAAAGCATCTTCATCAGAACATCCGGTAGAGATGACTTCAACAACGGAAGAAAGTCAAACAAATGAATCGTCATAACAAGCAGAGACACAGCAGACAAGTGAAAGTAATAAGGATGAAGAGAAAATTCTAGTTGAGATGACATCAGAAAAATTCTCTCCAGTAAAATACGGTGTCTCTAAGTTAGCGGATAGTGTGTATTACTCTAGTATAGAAGATGCATGGGAGAAAAAAGACCCACAACCAATTGGTGAAGAACTCCTAATACTTGATGAGTTGTTTTCTAGTGAATTAGGTAAAGTGTATCAAGGGACTAGAAGTGATAAATCATCAGTGCTCATTTATGAATCAGATGTTTTGCGTAATGAGTCTGATAAGTATGGGACACTAGCTAATGACTTTAAGGGTGTGGTGTTTAAAGATGTTACCTTATCAACAACTCAAGACAATAAGGACGTTGAAGGGAAAACTTACCGCATTCAAGAAGAAATTACTGTAGGTGGTACAACTTATGTCAGTTTATTCAACAAAGAAAATGAGTTTATTGGATTTGTGAATAAAACAAATGTAGCCCTTTCTTCTGGTGAAGAAGGTAGTGAGGTAGCCTTTAACAAATATGTGACTGTTACGACGAAAAATAAAGAAGTCTATGAAAATTTTGATTTTAAAGTAATGGGCAACACGTCTCAAATAGGCAATAAGACTTACTTAGCCAAAACTAAATTCTATCATCATAATGGATATACTTATGTTGGTTTATATGATCTGAATAACAAATTCAAAGGATATGTGAATGAAGATTTTGTGACAGTAGGAGAAGGACGTCAAGGTGCTCCTATTTCTTATGATAAGTATGTCATTCTTGTTAAAGACTATGACATTTGGAAAGATTTTTCATGGCAACCAAAAGCAAAAGCGAATCAATATAAAAATCAAGTCTTTAAAGCTAAAGAGATTTTCTACCATACAAATGGTAGTGAATACCTATCGCTCTACAATAATAAAGATCAACTAGTGGGATTCATTAGTCGTGAAGCAACAAAGGATAGTGGCGCACAAGGAGAGTATGTCTCTTACAATAAATATATCACTATTAAAAATCAAAACTATTCACTCTGGAGTAGCTTTAATTGGACTGAACGCCATAATACTAAAACATTTGCGAATAAAACTTTCCTGGCAAGAGGCATTTACTATCATTTTAATGGAGACAAGTATTTAAGTGTTTATGACAACAAAGGGTACTGGTTAGGTTACCTAAATGCTAATGGAGCAACAGTGGCTAATGGTCCTGAAGGTAGTTATAGATCATTTAATCGGTATGTATCTGTCACGAATAATAATTACAATACTTGGCAAAATTTTTCATGGAAGAAAAAAAATCAAACCAATAAGTACACCAATCAAACGATTTATGCTAAAGGAGTCTATCATCATTATAATGGTTCAGAGTACTACTCCCTTTACAACAATAAGAATCAATGGCTGGGTTATGTGAATAAAAATGCTGTAACCTTGGCTGCAGGAAGCCAAGGGATTTATCATTCTTACGGTAGACGTGTCACAATGTCTAGTAGAAATTATAATGTGTATCGTAATTTTAATGGGGATAAAAAGAATGTGAATGTCAAAAATAAAACCTATACGGCAAAAGGCATTTACTACCATTTTAGTGGTGCTCGTTACTTTAGTTTATATGATGGTAACAAGTGGGTAGGATATATCAATGCTAATGCAGAACAAAGTTACGACATGAACAAGTTAATCCCTAATCAAGAAAGCTTACTAGCTGTTCATCAAGTCATTCAACAAAAGATACTTGATACATCAAGTAATCCAAGAAATGTGATTGATCGGGTGTTGAGTATGAGTACGATTAATCGACGAGATGTTACTTATGAAGGTGGCTATTTTGTGGTCTCATTAAAAGGCAAAAATGTCGGTACAAATGCTGTGAAACTAACTCCTAAAGAGATTGCTCCAGCTGTTAATTACCGCATGCTTCCTCAAAGTGAGATAAAAGGAGCTATCCCATCTTTAAATAGAAATAAAAAGTATGTGGCACTGACCTTTGATGATGGACCTAATCCATATACAACACCACAGTTACTTAACACGTTGAAACAAAAGAAGGTGAAAGCAACTTTCTTTATGTTAGGTGGCAGTGTCAATGCTAATCCATCAGTAGCACGAAGAGTAGTTAATGAAGGACATCAGATTGGTAGTCATAGCTACTCTCATCCACAGTTAACAGGTTTATCTGGAGCTCAGATTATTAATGAAATGAGAAGTACAGATAAAGCTATCTATTTTGCGACAGGTAAATTACCAAAAACATATCGTCCACCATACGGAGCTGCAAATCGTTTCGTCTCAAATACAGTTAAAAAACCTTCGATTACGTGGAGTGTGGACACACGAGATTGGGAATCTCGTAACCCAGTAGCCATCAATAATGTGGTGAATCGAACAGTCCATAATGGGGCAATCATCTTGCTTCATGATATTCATCAACCATCTGTTAATTCAGTCCCTACAATGATTGATAATCTAAGAAGACAAGGGTATGAGTTTGTGACGATTGATGAGTTACTAGAGATGCAAGAAAGACCACTTCATGGCTACTATAGCCAATACAGAGAGTTTAGATACTAATGATTCGAAAGGTTACAACCTGATTGTGTTGTAGCCTTTTTTGATGGTCTCTTTTAGAATAACTTTTCATAATATGATATAGTTACAAGACAAGATAACAGAAGGTGAAGACATATGGAAATAATCAAATCAATTCGTAAATTAAAAAATAATCAGTATACACTAACGACTGAGAGTGGTAAACGAATCAGTGTATCAGAAGATACCTTAGTTCGTTATAGGCTATTAAAAGGTGAAGAAATAACAAGCGAAGCGTTAGAGACAATTGAAAAGGAAGCTGAATTAGACATTGGTTATCAACAGGCCTTGTCCTATTTAAACTATCAACTACGCTCAGAAAAAGAGATTAAAGACCACTTAAAGAAAAAAGAAATTTCTTCAGAAGGAATTCGTTACGTGATTAATAAGTTAAAAGAGATTAACTTATTAGATGATTTAGTCTTTGCTGAAAGTTATGTGAGGACTGTGATGAAGACCCAAGATAAAGGACCACAACAGATTAAGCAAAGCTTGATAAAAAAAGGTATTAGTGAAGAGCATATTGAAAAATCTTTAGAGCAATTTTTCTTTGATGATCAAGAAGAAGCAGCAACTAAATTGGCGATTAAAGCATTAAGGAAATATCAAGCAAAAAGTCATAAAGAGCAACTACAAAAAGTGAGACAACATCTATTTACAAAAGGGTATAGTAGTGATGTGATTAATCTAGTAATGTCTAACCTAGAAGTAGAAAAAGATGAAGATGATGAGTGGGACACACTTGTGGCTCAAGGAGACAAGTTGTGGCGTAAGCACGCTCGTCTAGATAGAAGCAAACGAAATCAAAAAATCAAGCAATCCTTATTTCAAAAAGGATTTGATTTTGACGTGATTAATCGATACATAGAAGAGAAAGAGATGGCAGATGACAACGAGTAAAGACATAATTGAGTGGACAGAAGAACAAAAACAAGAGATGCGAGATAAGCTTTTAGCTTGGTATGATAAAGAAAAAAGATTATTACCTTGGCGAGAAAACAAAGACCCTTACCGGATATGGGTATCAGAAATTATGCTCCAACAAACTCAAGTGGTAACCGTGATTCCTTATTTTCATCGCTTTATGGAGTGGTTTCCAACGATTAAAGATTTAGCTGAGGCAGATGAGGACAAGTTGCTTAAAGCATGGGAAGGCTTAGGTTATTATTCAAGAGTCCGTAACATGCAAAGTGCAGCACAAACCATGGTAGAAAAATTCGATGGTCAAATGCCTAATAATGTGAAAGACTTACTGAGTTTAAAAGGAATTGGACCTTACACAGCAGGGGCGATTGCTAGTATTGCTTTTGATTTACCAGAGCCAGCTGTCGATGGCAATGTCATGCGTGTGTATAGTCGCTTATTTTGCATTGAAGATGATATTGCGGATCCAAAATCAAGAAAAATATTTGAACAAAAAGTACGTGAGACTATTAGCCATGAGCGTCCTGGAGACTTTAATCAAGCGTTGATGGATTTAGGCGCAACTATCTGTACCCCAACTTCTCCTAAAATTGAGATTGATCCTTTAAGAGATTTGTATGAAGCACATAAGCAAAATCGCTTAGAGGAGTTTCCTGTGAAAAAGAAAAAGGTGAAAACAGTCCATTTGTACTATTTAGGTTTGAGTATTCAAAATAAAAAAGGTGAGTACTTACTAGAAAAACGTCTAGCTGAAGGTTTATTAGCTAATATGTGGACATTCCCCTTAGTAGAAGTTGATAAGAAACACTATCAAGAGATGGAAAAAGAATGGTTAGGCTATCAGGAAGATCAAAAAGAAACAACTCTTTTTGATTTTGTCGCTGAAGATAGTGGGTTGATGAAAGGTGCTTTTCTTGAGGCATTAGAAACAAGTCAATCAGACGTTGTTTGGCTAAAACAACCATTAGGCGATGTGAAACATGTTTTTAGTCACAGAAAGTGGCATATATTATTAGGAAATGGCTTCTTAAAGGAAGAAACTGAGCTGATGTTAAAAGAAAACCAGTCATGGGTTGATCCAAAAGACTTTCCTAATTTGGCTTTTCCAAAGCCGCAACAGAAGATGATCTCTTTGATAGAGGAATTACGAAATAAATAGTGATAATACGTATTTAATTATGCTATAATAATTGTGATATTGGTGTAATGAACACCCTAGCGAAAAAATTGATCAGTCGATCAAAGAAAGTAGGGTCATAGAAGAAATGCGTGTACCTAAAGAAGGAGAGTTTATCACTATCCAAAGTTACAAGCATGACGGGAGTTTACATCGAACTTGGCGTGACACAATGGTCTTAAAAACCAGTGAGTGTTCTATTATTGGGATGAATGATCACACCCTAGTAACAGAATCTGACGGTAGACGTTGGGTAACGCGAGAACCTGCTGTATTGTATTTTCATACAAAATATTGGTTCAATATAATTGCAATGATTCGCGATAAGGGCGTGTCGTATTATTGTAATCTGGCTTCACCTTATGTTTTAGATGAAGAGGCACTAAAATACATTGATTATGATTTGGATATCAAAGTTTTTCCTGATGGAGAAAAACGTCTTTTAGATGTGGATGAGTATGAACTTCATAGTAAACAAATGAACTATCCAGACGAGATTGATTATGTATTGAAGGAAAATGTCAAGATATTGGTGGATTGGATCAACAATAAGAAGGGCCCTTTTTCAGACGAATATATTGAAGTCTGGCACGAGCGCTATCAACAATTATCAAGAAGACAGTAATCATATCTATCGTGCAGGTAAGCAAAATAATAAAAAGAAGCTAGATTAATTTCTAGCTTCTTTTTGTATTATTTTTTAAGAATCGCTTCGATTTCTTTGTATTGCTCTTCTGTTAAAGCAACTTTGTAAGTTTCTAGCAGTTCTTTTTTTGTGTCATCATCTAGTGAATCTTTGTACTCAACTAGAGTATCTTTTAATTCTTTGTACTCTTCAGGGGTAATTGCTGTTTCTGCATTTGTATCTGGGAAGAATGTTTCCATTTCTTCTTTGGTTAAGATATTTTCTTTTTTAGGTAGAACAATGTCAGCTTTTTTGTCTGTCATAGTTGTTTCAAATAGAAGTTTCATTGACTTAAATCCAGCAGCTTCTAGCTCAGTTGCTTTTGGAGCCATTGTAATCGTTGCAGAAGTTTTGTCAGTTTTTGGATTAACACTTAGTTTAACATCAAGTTTGTCAAAGTCTTTGAATAAGGCTTCTAGGTCTTTTGTATCAGTATCAGTCTCTTCAGAAAGAGTTTTGATTAATTGTTTGAATTCCTCTTCTGTGAAGGTATGACTAATCACATCGTCTTTTTTAGTGAATGATTTTTTGTCTAACCCTTTAATAAATTCAATGTATTTTTTATTCATTTTTTCTTGATTCTTTTGAGCTGTTTCCATTTCTTTGACAGCTTTAGCCAACTCAGCTTGATCCATTGCTTCGTCCATTGCGAAGACATCAATGTATTTACCTTTTAGTTTACTATAATCAGTTCCTTGGCTTAGATCAGTCCCAGTCATAGAACTAGCAATTCCCATGATGTATTCCATCATATCTGTGGCAAAATACATTTTTGGTTCTTTGCCAAAGCTTCCCATCATGTTGAAGGGAATTTCCATCCCTAAAGCGTTGACTTTCATATCAACAGCAAAAGCGTTGTCTTTTTTTGTGTCAGCTTTCATAGTTCCTGTTAAGGACATGTCTTTTAGTTGGGTGTTTAACATAGATGAGATTGGGTTTGCTGCTTGGTCTGGTGTAGAAGCCATTTCCAAATCTTTAATAGACACTTTAAAATCATAAGTTCCTTGAGTTAATTTTGATTGAGACTCCATGTAGTTGACAAATTCGTCTTGTGGGCTCTTACCACAACTTGTCAGAATAAAAAGAGCTAATGCTGCTCCAGCAAGTGTACCTAACGTCTTTTTCATTTTTTTCTCTCCTTTTTTATCTATAACTCTTTTTTCATATCGAAGTGTTTAATACCTGCATCAAGGTATTCCTCTCCAAAAACCTGATACCCCAGTGCTTCGTAAAAAGGAATCGCGTGATCTTGAGCTCCCAACATAAGCTCATTCATGTGATTATGTTTAGCAAATTCTTCAACATAGGTCATAAGTTGTCTGCCGTAACCTTTTTTTCTGGCGCTTTTTGAGACAGCCATACGTTGTATTTTATAAACAAGATTGTCTTTTTCTTGAATACGCACAGTTGCTTGAGGAACCTCTTTGTCATAAAGAACAAAGTGAATGCAAACATTTTCTTGATCTATTTCAATTGAAAGTGGGACTTGTTGTTCATCAACAAAAACCTCTTTTCTAATCGTTAAAGCGTCTTGATAGGTTTGTGAGGATAGGTTACTTGTTTCTTTGATACAAATCATTGCAAACACTCCTTTGAAAAAAATGTAGATAAATTGTCATATAACAAAAGCAATTTTTGTTAGTTTATATTATACTATAGAGTAATTAGATTAACAAAATCAATCATCAAATACCTTAATTGGAGGAATACAATGTACAATCGATTTAGACATTCAAAATTATTATTCTGGTCAGTAGAACTTTTAGTGATAGCTACCTTGATTCTTGTTGGGACACAAATCAGTTTTATCTTTAAGCCAATCGGAACCATGTTTACTACTATGTTCTCACCGATTTTAATTTCAGGATTTTTGTTCTACTGTTTCAAACCTGTAGTAACCTTTTTAGAAAAGAAAGGTATCAAAAAAACTTGGGGAGCAAGTATTGTTCTACTATTATTAGTGGGGATTATCGTATTTTCAATTTCCTCTTTAATCCCAAGTTTAGCTAATCAAATTTATTCTTTAATGAAATCAATGCCAGCTTTCATCAAAGAAGTAGAAACATGGGCAAGTGAAATTAGTCGACATCCTTTAGCGCAAAATCTAGATATTCAGTCGTACTTAGATAAATGGAATATTTCAGTCGGCCATATTTTACAAACGTCTCTAAATGGTTTAAGTTCTGGGATTGGCTCATTCGTGTCATCTATTGCAGGTGTCGTGATGTTAGCTGTCACAGTTCCATTCATTTTATTCTATATGTTAAAAGATGGTCATAAAATGATTCCAGCAATTGAAAGATATTTTCCAGAAAGACATAAAAATGAAATGGTTGGACTACTTAAAAAAATGAGTGAAACCATTGAAAAATACATTAGTGGACAAATGATTGAGTGTTTATTTGTGGCAGTGGGAACAAGCTTAGGTTACATGCTTATTGGTGTGGATTATGCTTTCCTTTTTGGTGTGATTGCAGGGATGACTAATATGATTCCTTATATTGGACCATACATTGGTCTTGCACCAGCTGTAATTGTGACAGTCTTTGCTGATCCATGGAAAGCAGTTTTTGCTTGTATTGTTGTATTAATCGTACAGCAAATTGATGGCAATATTATTTACCCAAATGTGATTGGTAAGAGTCTAGATATCCATCCATTGACAATCATTATTATTTTATTAGTGGCTGGAAACATGGCAGGACTTCTAGGGATGATTCTTGGTGTTCCGTTCTATGCTGTGTGTAAAACAATTTTTGTTTATGTTTTTGACATGGTTCAATTGAGTAAATCAGGCAAAAAAATGCCAGAAGAGTCATTACCTCATGACAATTCAGGGGTTGAGTAATTGTCAAAACCCTAGTTTTATGATACGATTTCATGGTAATTAGTTACATATATTTAACTTATATTTATGTTAGGAGAGAACAAGCTTATGAACGCTGACCCTGATAGTCAGTCTATTTTATTTAATGTTTTAATTTTAGTGGTGTTAACACTTCTCAATGCCTTTTTTGCTGCTGCAGAGATGGCTGTTGTGTCTGTTAACAAGAATCGTGTGGAGGCTAAAGCCGATGAGGGAGATAAGGCATCGATTAAATTATTGAGATTAATCAATGATTCAGGCATGTTTTTATCAACCATTCAAGTAGGGATTACCTTGGTGACTCTTTTACAAGGGGCATCATTAGCCAATTCTTTTGCACGAAAATTAGCACCACTATTTGGTGATGTTGCTTGGGCGAAACAAGCTTCACAAATTATTGTGTTGATTGTCTTAACCTATATTTCAATTGTGTTTGGTGAATTATATCCAAAAAGAATCGCTCTGAATAAATCAGAAGAGATTGCCAAGTTTGTGATGGGACCTATTCGCTTGTTGAGTGTTATTATGAAGCCATTTGTTTGGTTATTATCTGCCTCAACAAACTTTATTAGTAAAATCACTCCAATGAAATTTGATGATGAAAATGAAAAAATGACACGTGAAGAAATGGCTTATATCATTACGAATGAAGGTGTCCTAGACTCTGAAGAGTTGGGCATGGTAAAAGGTATTTTCGATATGGATACAACCTTAGCTCGTGAAGTGATGGTTCCTCGTACCGAAGCTTTTATGATTGATATTCATGATGATGCAATAGAAAATATTGATAAAGTCCTAGATAATAGTTTCTCACGAATTCCTGTGTATGATGATGATAAAGACCGAATTATTGGGATTTTACATTTAAAGAATTTATTAAAAGAAGCAAGAAAATCAGGTTTTGAGAATTTAGATTTATTAAAAGTTATTCATGAACCATTGTTTGTTCCTGAAACCATTTTTATTGATGACTTGATGATTGAGTTAAAACGCACTCAAAATCACATGGCGATTCTCTTAGATGAGTATGGTGGTGTGGTAGGACTTCTGACATTAGAAGACTTGTTAGAAGAGATTGTTGGTGAGATTGATGATGAGTCAGATGAGCTAACAATTGAAGAGTTATATCATGAAATTGCTGATAATGAATACATTGTTCAAGGGAAGATGCCAATTGATGACTTTAATGATATCTTTGGAACGAATCTAGATATGAATGATGTGGATACTATGGCAGGTTATGTGATAACCGCTCTTGGAGTGATTCCCGAAAAAGATGAGACTTTATCTTTTGATGTGGAGAATGTGACTTTAACAACTCATAAAGTTGAAGGCACACGTTTGCTTGAGTTAAAAGCTAAAATTCATGAAATCGAAGAAGAACCTGAAGAAGAAAAGTATCGCCGAATTAAAGGTTTAGGCGATCGAGACAAAGATAAAGATGAGTAAAAGAGAGAAAATATTCTCTCTTTTTCTGTATAGATTGTTTTAGAATGGAGAAAGAAATGAAGAATTTTATTTTAGCATGTCTAATGACGCTAGGTTTGTCAGTTTCATATGATGTGATCGCAAATAGTAAAGAACCAGCAGTTGTTTACTCAGCCATTCCTAATAATCCAACGTTACTATTGTTTTCATTAATAGGGATATATTTATTTTTAACTTATGTGCAAAAAAAATCAGTTAAGACTAATTGGTTACAAACGTCTTTATCTTTATTTTTTGCTTATTGCACATGGAGCATAACTATATATGAATCTGGTATTAAGACTATTAATCAAATAATCTCTGGAAATTTGGTAGGTGTTTTTTTTAGTGTACTAACTATTGGAAGTTACACAATTATCTTAAATGGTATTCAAGGTATATTGACTAACTATATTAAACAACCAAAATTGCTGAGTGTTCCAGAACTTAGAAATTTAGAAAAACCAACTAATTATTTTGCAAAAAATCCATTTCTGACAAGTTTTGTAATAATTTTTAGTGTTTGGTTAGTTATTGCGATTTCTAGTTTTCCAAGTGTTTTTATGGGGGATTCATTAGATCAGGTAGAACAATTTTTAGGAATACAGACTAGGACTGCAGCACACCCTGTTTTGTCAACTATGTTTATTGGAGTGTTTGTAAAAATAGGTCAGCTCTTAGGTCATCCTAATATGGGAGTTTTTCTATATACAGTTAGTCAATTGTTTATAGTTTCTATTTTAGTTTCTTTTAGTATTAATCTTGTTTACGGACTCACTAAAAGAGCAGGTAGTTTATTAGCTGTTTCTCTGCTAATTGCATTATTACCTAGTATAAATGGCACAGTGATTTTAGCAACAAAAGATATTATTTTTTCTGGTTTTTTTGTTTTATATATTGTGACATTAGCTATGTTTTTTTTAGATGAAAAAAAGTTTTTTCAAGATAAATTATGGATTTATCATAGTTTAAGTATTATTTTTATGCTGTTGTTTAGATATAATACGATTCATTTTATTGGATTAAGTTTAATTGTGTATATTTTAGCTGAGATTGTTGGCAGAAAAAGAATAATACGAAAAACATCTTTAGTATTGTTAACGATAGCTACTCTATTTATTGGAAGTGGTATGAACCGTGTATTGGTTTCAGTATTCGCAGAGAAAGATTTAACACCCAATAGAAGAGAAATGTTATCACTACCTTTTCAACAAACAGCTAGATATATAAAGTATCACGAAGATGAAATTAGTGCAGAAGATAAAGAAATAATTGAAAGTGTTCTTGATTACGATGTCATAAAGAATAATTATAATCCAGTAAGATCTGATGCAGTGAAAAGGACACATAAAGAAGACGCTACTGATGCAGAGATGACTGCTTATTTTAAATTAGTTGCAAAACAAACACTAGCTCATCCGTTAGTAACTTTGGAGTCAGTAACTGCAAGTCATGGAAATCTGTTTAATGTTAATAAATCAGTTAATGATTACTATAAAAATGGTGTTGTACTTGATGCAGATGAAAAAGGTATGTTAGCAAGATATGAAGTAATTGGACTTTCAGATTCTAATGTCTTTTTAAAATTAAATAAAGTTAGACTCTTTTTCTATTCACTCTGGGATAGGTTACCTATTTTGTCTCAAATTAATAATTATGGTGTCCAAATGTTTGTTTTTTTAAGTTTATTTGTGCTGTGTTTAAGAAAAAAATATTTTGAATTAGTAGCTATTTTTATTCCAGTAGGTGCTTTTGTAGGTACTCTAATTGCTGGACCTATTACACAAGGCTATTTAAGGTATGAATTACCTGTTATTTTGATTACGCCAATTCTTTTTGTTTTGACAGTAAGTACATTCAAAAAAAATCAAAGTTAGGATATTATATCTTTACTGTTTCTCCTTATAGATTAGAGAAAAGTTATTTAAAATTTTTTTAGAAAGAGGCTGACGTTTGGGAGCCTCTTTCTTTATGCACATTTTTAGCTATTAAATTGGCTGGAAAGTGGAAACATATCTTAACAATTTTTACTTTACAATCTGTTGTAATTTATATAGCAGACTCTTTTAATCAAGATGTCTTTGGTTATGGAATTATGTTATTAATAGTGGCTCTATTCTTTAAAATGATGAAGAAAAAATTCAAGAACGTGATTTGTTTCTCTTTATTGGTTTGTGCATAGTTCCTATCTATACTAAATTACCTTACAGTGTTTTAACGGGTTTAGACCTCTTTATTGCACCTAGACGTTTTAAGAACAAAAAAGCATATAACTTTATGCTAGCTGGTATCATAGTAGTTATTCTTGTTTATTAGTTATTCTAAAACCAAAGGAATAGACTCGATTAATGAAAATGCTTATGTAGTTAAACAAGTGGATTACATTAATCATAATTTTGACGTCTTTCTAGGTTCTTAATTTGCAAGTATGTATGTGACAATAGCTAAGTTTGGACAACTATCTTCACTTGGGTGGGATTGAAAAGGTTCTGTTCCATTAGCTTTAATCAACTTAATTTGCATAGGAATTGTTATGGGATTTCCTATGAAGTATGTTGAAAAAGTAAATAAATGGACTAAACTTGATACTATTTTTATAACCTTTTTAACATCTATTTTAATTTACATGTCTATGTATTTAACATTTAACCTAGACGGAGGTTGGTAAAAATTATTTGTCGGGTGTTCAAGCAATATATTCTGCGGATTTGCTTATGTTATTATCAGTAGTGATGAATTATTCTGAATTTATTGGTACAATTGAGGAGAATTACGTTACTAAAAGACCGATGCAAGTCTTAGTTTTTTGTTATTAGTTTGGGCGATTGCTTCATGTATTGGGGTTTATTACTGAATATAAAAGAGGTGCTACATTTTGAAATAAATTATTCTGGCAGGAGGATAATCAAGACATGGAAGCTACCTCGATTGAAGAAAAGCGAATCACGCAGTCACAGGTTATACTTTTATGACGATGACGTGATTGATATTGGTAAAAATAATAAACTATCTGAATGCGGTGAATCGGAGATTACTGATATGAATCCTGCTTATTTAGATAGAGGTGATTTATCAGATGAGTTAATAGGGCAGCCGAATATACCTACAAGGATGTGAATAATCGATTGGGACATGATTTAAGATATGCCATTGAATCAACAAAGTTAAAAAAAGAACTAAGTTCGACACCAGAGTTTATTGAATTTTGAGTCAGGTTTAAAAGACACGATTGTTTGCTTACTGGAAACAGTCATTGATAGGAAAAAGAAAGAACAATCCGTAGAAGTAATTACGTTAAAAAAGGCCAATAGAAACGAAAGAGGACTTTAAGATGGTTTTAATCGTTGGTAGTTTAGGTCAATTAGGTCGAGAATTATGTCATTTGTTTGATGAAACAAGTACATCTTACGTGGTGCTTCTGCAGAGTTTTCGCAAAACGCAGAGTGTCCTAAATATTCAGTTTTAGATTTGAGTAAAACAAAAGAAACTGGATATATTATTCTAACTTGGCAAGAGGCATTGAATAATTTCTTTTTTTCAGATAAAATGAATCAAAATGAGTAATGTTTTATATATGGATATAAACAAATGAAGTATGAGGTATTTAATTAACTATTCATTTGTATTTAGACATGTAATATTAATAAGGAGAATATAAATGAAAGTACTAATTATAATACCTGCTTATAATGAAGAGGCAAGTATTTTTAAAACGGCAAGTTCAATCGAGTCGTTTAAACAAAACGTTAAGTTTGAGTTAGATTATATTGTTATTAATGATGGATCAACAGATAAAACTAAAGATATATTAGTGGAAAATAATATACCAGCTGTTCACTTGATCAAAAATTTAGGAATTGGTGGTGCTGTACAGACTGGGTATATTTATGCTGAACAAAATGATTATGATATAGCTGTTCAATTTGATGGTGATGGACAACATGATATTGAATCTATTGAAAATTTAGTTGAACCAATTATAAAAAAAGAGGCTGATTTTACTATCGGTTCGCGTTTTGTTGAAGGATCTCCTTCAGAGTTCAAAACATCTTTTTCTAGAAGAGTCGGAATTAACTTGATTTCGTTTTTTATCAAATTTAAAACAAAAGTTACAATTCTTGACGTGACTTCAGGCTATCGTGCAGCTAATAAAGACGTGATTAAATATTTTGCTAAACACTATCCTAAGAAATATCCAGAACCAGAAACTAATGCTATTTTGATTAAACAAAATAGAAAAGTTAAAGAAGTGGGCGTCAATATGTTTGAAAGATTAGAAGGAAAATCATCAATCACACCTATCAAATCAGTTAGATATATGATTGAGGTACTGACGTCAATTCTTATCTTGTCAGATAGGGGGAATCATTAATGACTAGTATTTCAATATTTATGATTTTGTTATCAGTATTGTTTTTAGTATTTATCATTCGTTTGATTAGACAATCAACTTTTACTTTGGAAAATTCATTGTTATGGTTAGGGATTGGTATTATTATGTTGCTCTTCTCTGTTTTTCCTGGGATCCCCGAATATTTTAGTACGTTATTTGGCTTTGAAACTATGTCTAATTTTTTATTAGTTATGGCTGTGTTATTTAGTTTAATTCAGTTAATTGTTTTTACAAAACATATTACAAAGCAAACAAATGAAATTAAATCACTAATTCAAGAAGTATCAATATTAAAAGAAAAAATAGAAAGAATGGGTAAAGAAAAATGATTTTGTTTTTTGTTTATGTAATTTTGTCATCATCTGGAATTATCCTTTTTAAATTAGGATCTTCGGACTTATCAATCAAAATGATTAACAGTCAATTAAATATGAATTTTCCAACCTTAAGTTTATTAGGTTTATTTTGTTACTTATTAAGCTTTATTTTATGGATGATTATTATTTCTAAGTCAGATGTTAGTTTTATTGTGCCACTAGGACTAGGGATTACAAATGTATTGATTTTAGCTGGTTCAGTTATATTTTTAAAAGAAACAATTAGTACAAATGCAATGATTGGTATCGCTCTAATTTTAGCTGGAGTCTTATTAATGAATATTAAATAATTTTATAAGTATAACGATAAAAGATTGTGGAAATATTTTATTTCTATGATCTTTATTTTTTAGGTTAATATTCTATTTTTTTGTGTATTAAATTAATCAAATTATAACTTTATACTGACATTTTGATAAAAAAACAAAAAACTATAGTTAATGAACAATTTAAATGCGATAATAAATCATATGAGATTAAAAAGGTGGGGAAATGAATGAAAAAGAATATGGTTCTGTTGGTATTAGGTTCATTGTTGTGTCCTATGGTATTAGCTACCGCTGAGAGTGTGGTAGATAATAGGCAGAGCACATTAGAATCTAAAGACGAGCTAAGTATTACGACAAGTTCAGAAATGCCTGAATTTACTGAAGCTATCGAAAGTTCGTCATCAGAAGTAGAGGAAGTTGAAAGAACTATTTTAAGTACATCAAGTTCTGAAGAGGAGAGTTTGGAAGAACGAATTGAAAGAATTTTAAAAGAAGCTACGACACCAGAAGAATATCAGGAAGTACTTGAATATATCAAACAAACAACTGACTATAATCAAGTTGAGAAAAATGATATAGATAGTTATAGTTTTAAAAGTAGTGTTAATCGTGCTAGCCAGGCAAAGGGAGTAGCAGAATTTTTAGGAATTTCAAAACAGCAATTATTAAATGAATTACAAGCCCATGAGTATGATAATTTCTATTTAGGAACACCATTTAGAGGTCTATGGACACCTAGTGTCCAATGTATGAGTCCAAATGGCGCACCTAATCGTTATGGACCAGGATTTAACTGTACTGGTTTTGTTGCTACAGCTTTTCAACGTGCCGGTGGGGACTTAAGAAGAATTACTAATGTTGCCAATGCTTGGGGTGATGTCTGTAATGCCTATAACTGGCGTGATGCTCTAAGACCAAACACAGAGCATTATGCTTTTAATTCAGTTAATGAGTTACTAGCTAGTGGTAAGGCTGAGAAAGGTGATGTGATTTATTTTGAGCCAGACTACACTGCTCCTAATTTTGACTGTCATATTGGTTTTTTTTGGGGAAGCCGCTCAAACGAAAACTTAATGTGGCATTCTTATGATAGAAATATAAAAAGTAATATTAAATCAGCTACGCCATTTACAAAAATTTATTTATTTAAATTAGGCAATGACAAAAATGCAGTAATTCATGATAAAAAAATGAATCATAAAAGATTTATTGAAAAAACGAGTGCATCAGTTTACTCTAGACCTTATCAGAGTGGTGATAAAAGTATTGATACGACAAAAGGGCTTTATCATCAAGAAGTTTTAGTTACTAGAGAAGTAAGAAATGGGCATGGTACTTGGCAAGAAATTACGTATAAGAATAACAATCGCACTAAAAAAGGGTGGATACAGTCTGGTGAAATGTCAGATGTTATTAATAAAGCCTCCTATAAAAAACGGTTGGCTATTAGAAGTAATAAAGCGGATCTTTATAAAGATCCATATATTCCGGGAGTTAAAACTGTTAGTGTATTACAAAACAAGAAAACATTACCAGTTAGTATAAGTCAAAAAGCTACAACTGGGTATGGAGAGTGGTACAAAGTTAGTTTTATTGATGGTAAAGCAGAAAGAAACGGATGGATGAAATCAACGGATTTCGCTGCTATTGTGAATCAACAAAAAATCGAAAAAGAAGTAACTGTAAATAAAGATTATGGAGCAATTTATAATGCCCCTTACACAGGTTCTGTTGATGATAAACAAGTCGATTTGACTACTGAATTAGTTAACAAGGAAATACCGGTTCTGGAAGAAGCTTATACTGGTTACGGTCATTGGTATCGAATAGATACAACTATTGATAATGTTGTATATCAGGGTTGGATAAAAGAAACTGATGTTGAAGATTATATTGGGTACGAAAATGTAACCGGACGAATGTTAATAAATAAAAACTATGGTTCAGTTTATGATTCTCCTTATGTCGAAGGTAAGACTAAACAAGTTGACAATTTAAATGGTATGCTAAATGAGATTGTAACTATTAGTGCGAAAGCTAATACAAATAAAGGGACATGGTATCAGGTAAAATATACTAAGAATAAAAAGACTAGTAAGGGATGGATAAAGTCATTAGATTTGGTAGATATTGTAGAACAGCAGAATATATCAAAAAAAATGACTATTAATAAAAATCATGGATCAATTTATGATAAACCTTATACTAGTCCAGATGTGACTCAAGAAATTGGAAAAACTGATGGTCTTAAAGATTTTGAAATTACAGTAATAGAAGAGGCTAAAACAGGTTATGGGCAGTGGTATAGAACAGAATTTGAACTTGAAGATAGACTAGTTAATGGATGGATAAAACAAACTGATTTAGAAGAGTACTTTAATTATCAGATACTAGATACTCAGAAAACTATAAATAAAAATTATGGTTCAGTTTATGATTCACCTTATGTAGCTGGTCATACTAAACAAATTGAAAAGTTAAATGGTTTAGAGAATGAGGTAGTTGAAGTTTCGGCTGTAGCAGAAACAGACTATGGAGTTTGGTTTGAATCGACTTATAAAAGTAAAGATAAATCTTTTAAGGGGTGGATAAAATCAAAAGATTTAAAATAAAATTATGAGGAGTATTAGATTTGAAAAAGTATTTTGTAAGTTTATTATGTATTACATCTATAATAACTGTCCCTGCGTTAACTATCACAGAAGCCACAGGGAATAGTAGTACCGAAAATGAGACAGAAAAAGCAACTGAAACAACGAGTTCGCTCGATTTTTCTGTAATTGAAAGTTCAGAAATGCAAATACCTACAGATGATAGTAAAAAAGATTTAAATACTACTGAATTTGATAAAATAGAAAGCAGTACCTCATCTTCAGAAATAGAAGAAGGTAACATTGAATATCACGGTGATAAAATAACTGAAGAAAATCAAAGTGTTTTAGGAGAGAATGTTAGAATTGAGACTAAATCTACAGTTCGTAGCTTTTCAGCAGAAAGAAGCCTTTCTTCTAACAATTTAAATATGCCAAGAATTGATTTTGTAGATGTTTCATCTCACCAGGGAGAAATCACAGTTCAAGATTATTTAAAGATGAAAGGGCAAGGAGTAACAGGTGTAGTAGTAAAACTTACTGAAGGAACAAGTTATATTAACCCGTTTGCCTATAGTCAGATTAGAAATGCTCAAACAGCTGGTCTGAAGGTTAGTGCCTATCATTATAGCTGGTTTGTTAATAAAAAAACTGCTGAGGCAGAAGCTAGATATTTTGCTCAAGTAGCGCAGCAAAATGGATTAGATATCAATACTGTTATGGTAAATGATGCAGAAGAACAATCGACAAATAATGGAAATCTAACTCAAAACTCATTATATTTTATGGAAACATTAAATAAAGAATTTGGTTTTAAACAAGTTGTACATTACAGTATGGCTAGTTGGTTTACTACTAAAATTTTAGATATGAGTAAATTAGGTGGTGATAAAGCGTCTTGGAAAGCACAGTTTCCTTTTGTACCATCTAAAGATAATTTGTTACATACAGAATCATCTGCTTGGCAGTGGTCTAGTGATATGCATTTTGTAGGAGATTCTAAGAAAGACCGAACATTTGATACCAATATTGATTACACAGGAACTTTTTCTTCTTTAAGAAATTTTGAATATATACCTTTTAGTAAGAAGACATTTATCAATAAAACTAATGCTGATATTTATAATCAACCATATCAATCTGGTACTTGGAGACAAGATAAAACTTTAGGAATGTCGAACGAATTAATAACTATTTCTGCTCAATCAAGAACCAGTTATGGTTTATGGTATGAATTTATGTATCAAAAAGATGGTATGAATAAGGTAGGATGGATAAAGTCAAATGATGTTAGTGATATAATTGATGAGAGAGAACATCAACAAACTTTATTTGTTAAGAAAGCAACAGGAAGTATTTATGATAGTCCCTATGTACCAGGAACAGAAGAAATAGATAAAACTTTTAGTTTAGAAAATAATCAGTTTAATAAAACTAAAGAAGCTAGAACAGGTTATGGCTTGTGGTATTACGGAAGTTATACAAAAAATGGCAAAGTTAAAACAGGTTGGATTAAATCAGTTGATTTGGAAGCTGAGACAGTTAATATAGAAGCTTATACTAATAAAGGGATTATCAATAAAAATTATGGTGCTGTCTATGAATCTCCTTATATACCAGGGGTCTCTGAAAAGGATACTTTAGTTGGTTTACAAGAAGAAGTCGTGACGATTAAATCAAAATCTCAAACAAATAGTGGATTATGGTATGAGTCAACATATAAGAAAAATGGAGTAACAAAATCAGGTTGGATCAA
>NZ_JAFLVX010000024.1:50134-50424 GCF_017316185.1 Candidatus Vagococcus giribetii
GCTGTATACGATACACCTTATACCTCAAGTTCTAGTCAAATTGATACAACAAAAGACTTTAAAATTAAAGAATTTAAAAAAACTAAAGAAGCTAGAACAGGTTATGGATTGTGGTATTACGGAAGTTATACAAAAAATGGCAAAGTTAAAACAGGCTGGATTAAATCAGTTGATTTGGAAGCCGAGACAGTTAATATAGAAGCTTATACTAATAAAGGGATTATCAATAAAAATTATGGTGCTGTCTATGAATCTCCTTATATACCAGGAGTCTCTGAAAAGGATACTTT
>NZ_JAFLVX010000025.1 GCF_017316185.1 Candidatus Vagococcus giribetii
TACTTTGTCTACAGTCTGAGGCTGACAATTTTGTCAGCCTCTTTGTTTTGGTTTAATCAAGTAAGCCTTGGTTTTTATACCAGGCATCTGGTTCCCAAATCCATTTGTGTCCTTCTTTTTCTAGTAATTCAAAGGCACATTCTGGTCCCATTGAACCAGCTGGATAATGAGGGATAGGAGTTGTTTCTTTCTCCCAAGTTTCTTTAATCCCATCAACAATCTTCCAAGAGTTAGCTACTTCATCCCAATGAGTGAAGTTTGTCGCATCGCCCTTTAGACAGTCTAGAATTAATTTTTCGTATGCCTCAGGGCTATTGTAAAGATTATCTTGAGAATGACGGTAGTCTAATCGAACAGGATCAATGTTAAAACCATCACCTACTTCTTTACCATTAAGAGTTAAAGAGAAACCTTCTGTTGGTTGAATGTAGATGGTTAAGACATTTTCTGGCAATTGACTATCTAAGTCGTTACTATCTCTAAAAATGTTGATAGGTGTTGATTTAAAGACAATATGGATACGTGTTCCTTTTTCAGTCATACGTTTTCCAGTTCTCACGTAAAATGGCACACCAGCCCATCTAAAGTTATCAATTAAAAACTTACCTGCTAAGAAGGTTTCTGTTTGAGAATTAGGATCAACTCCAGGTTCTTCGTTGTAGCTAGTAAATTCAGTATCAGCTAAACGTCCAGCACTGTATTGACCACGTACAAAATTCTCTTTTACTTCTTCTTCGTTATAAATACGAATTGATTTTAATGCATTGATTTTTTCTGCACGAATCGCTTCTTCTGAAAAGACAGTTGGAGCTTCCATAGCAAGTAGGGCAACTACTTGTAAGATATGGTTTTGAAGCATATCTTTAAGAGCACCACTTTGGTCGTAATACCCACCACGCTCTTCTACACCAACGGCTTCGGCTAAAGTAACTTGTACATTATCAATGTATTTATAGTTCCATAAAGATTCAAAAATATTGTTACCAAAACGAACAGCAGAAATATTTTGAATCATTTCTTTACCTAAGTAATGGTCAATACGGAAGATTTGCTCTTCCTTAAAACTAGCTGAAATTTCTTCATTGAGTTGTAGAGCTGTTTTGTAGTCTGTTCCAAAAGGTTTTTCAATAATCAGACGATTGAATCCATGTTCAGTCATAATGTTTTCAGATTTAATGTGTTGAGAGATGGTACCAAAGAAACGTGGTGCCATAGCTAAATAAAATAGGCGATTGCCATTTAAGTCGTAAGTTTGGTCAAGAGAGTCAGCCAATTGACCGAGTAGTTGATATTCTTCAGTGTTATCAACATTATGGGCTTGGTAATAAAAATGACTCACAAATTCATCTAAATCTTCTTTAGTTGGATTGAGGGAAGCAACAGATTCTGCTACCACTTCTCTAAAGTAGTCATTTGACCACTGACGACGTGCTGTTCCGATAACAGCAAAATGTTCACGAATGTTTCCTTTACGAAATAGTCTAAACAAAGAAGGGTAGAGTTTTCGTTTAGCTAAATCTCCAGTTCCTCCAAAAATAATAAACAAAGCTTTATTTTCTTGTGACATAGCAGATCCTACTTTCCTAACAATAATGAAATATTAATGGTTAATATTCATTATACATTCTACTTCTAATGGTGGCACAAAGCAATTATTTCGAGTAGATTTTCAAATTTTATCTAAAAGTTAAATAAAAAGACATAGAGCATCAGTTCTTTTTCTGATATGCTAGATGAAAGCAAAAAGAAATGAGGGACATGTTTGTGGCAAAACAATATTCAGAAAAACATCAAATTCCGTACTATGAGTGTGATACCACACAGTTTTTAAAGATCCCAACATTAGTCAAAATGCTGATCAAAACCTCTGGAGCACAAAGTGATGCTTTAGGTGTGAGTGATGAATTTATGGCTTCTTTAGGACTAGGTTGGATTATTTTACAACATGATATTTTTATTAAACGTCTACCAAAAGCAGGCGAAACTATTACAGTGACAACAGAAGCCGAAAGCTACAATAAGTTCTTTTGCTACCGTCATTTTTGGGTTCATGACGAAGCAGGCAATGAATGTGTCTTTATGAATACGACTTTTTCAATTATGGACTTAGAAACAAGAAAAATGGGTAGTGTTGATGACGAGGTACTAGCGCCTTTTGAGTCTGAAAAAATCAAACGAATTAGACGAGGTGAAAAAACGCTTCCTCTTGAAACAGTTCATGGAGAAAAAGAATACACTGTTCGTTATTATGACATTGATATGAATAAACACGTGAATAACTCTGTTTACCTAGATTGGGCAGTTGATTCTTTAGATGCCGCCTTTTTAATGACACATACACCAGAAAAAATTGTGGTTAAATTTAACAAAGAAGTTTTATATGGTAATAAGATAAAAAGTGAGTATCAGTTAGACGATGACGGGATAAGTCGTCATAACATTATCTCAAAAAATGATAACAGTGCAAAAGTTACCATTACTTGGAAAAGTCTTGATTAGATTACCTAGGTTATTCTTAAGTAATTGGCAAAACACTTGCAAAAAGAGAAAAGTAAGAGTATTTTTATAAAAAAAGTTATTTGATTTTTTTCGGGAGGAAGTTAAGATGAAACATTTTAATAAATCATCAAAATTAGATTATGTAAGTTACGACGTACGTGGACCGGTTCTTGAAGAAGCAGACCGTATGATGAAAAAAGGCATTGATATTATCAAGTTAAACACGGGAAACCCAGCAGCTTTTGATTTTAAAGCACCGAATGAAATCATTCATGACTTAATTACAAATGCGAGAGAGTCTGAAGGGTATTCAGATTCAAAAGGTATTTTTTCAGCGCGTAAAGCAATCCAACAATATTGTCAGTTAAAAGGATTTCCAAATGTCGGTATTGATGATATCTACACAGGTAATGGAGTGAGTGAGTTAATCACTATGTCTATGCAAGGCTTAATTGATAATGGGGATGAAATATTAGTTCCTATGCCTGATTATCCCTTATGGACAGCAGCAGTAACTCTTGCTGGAGGTCATGCAGTTCATTATGTGTGTGACGAAGAAGCAGAGTGGTATCCAGATATGGCAGATATTCGCAGTAAAATTACAAGTCGCACTAAAGCGATTGTCTTGATTAATCCAAATAACCCAACAGGAGCTCTTTATCCAAAAGAAGTGTTACAAGATATTGTGGATATCGCTCGTGAGCATCAATTAATTATTTATTCAGATGAAATTTATGACCGTTTAGTGATGGACGGATTAGAGCATGTGTCAATTGCCACACTTGCGCCTGATTTATGTGTCATTACGTTTAATGGTTTATCAAAATCTCATCGAGTAGCTGGTTTTAGATGTGGTTGGATGGTCATTAGTGGGGAAAAACGACATGTACAAGGTTATATTGAAGGCTTAAACATGCTAGCTTCTATGCGACTATGTTCAAATGTGTTGTCTCAACAAATAATTCAAACCGCATTAGGTGGCTATCAAAGTGTGGACGAGTTGTTACTTCCAGGAGGTAGAATTTATGAGCAACGTGAATTTATTTATAATGCTTTAAATGACATTCCTGGTATTTCAGCTAAAAAACCAAAAGCTGCCTTTTATATCTTCCCTAAAATTGATACAGCTAAGTTTAATATCCGTGATGATGAGCAGTTTGTACTAGATTTTCTACATGAAAAACATGTACTACTAGTTCATGGTAAAGGATTTAACATGAATACACCTGATCATTTTAGAATTGTTTACTTGCCAAAAGTAGATGAGTTGGAAGTAACAACGAATGCATTAGCAGATTTTCTATTAACTTACAAACAAAAATAAGACACTAAAAAAACCAAGAAATCCTTTTCTTGGTTTTTTTGTTTAGAATGAGTTAAGCAGTCACGCTTTTTTTACTAACGATTAAACGTCCTAAATATTTGTCTTTGATTTCTAATGATGGGTTTATAACACTGATTAGAACCGAGTTTTCGTACTCTTTTTCAATGGTGCCCTCAAATTGTGTTCCTTGCCAATCAAATGTAACTGTACTATTAATTTCCAAAATGTAGTGCTCCTATCTAATGTAATGTGCTATAAACTAAGTTTCTAGTTTTAATAATGGACTTATTATAGCATAAAATGTGTATAAAAAAAGAGTTTTATTTAAAATAAAGGGGAGAAATGATAAAAAAATGTGTTATAAGAGATAAATGAAGCCGCTTTACTTTTATGTATAGACCATTCCTTGACGAAAAATCGAAATAGTGATAATTTAAAGGTAAATTAAAAAAGAAAGAAGTTTTGTCCATGAAAACAGTCATTTATGCAGAAAAATTTTTCTTAACAAGTGGAATTGAAGGGCCTGGATACTTAGATATTACTCAAGGTATTTTTGGTAAAGTTACAAAAGAAAAACCAGAAGATGCTACAGAAGTGATTGACTACACAGGTAAATGGATTGCTCCAGGTTTAGTTGATACACATATCCATGGGTTCAAAAACAACGATGTAATGGATAACAATGCCGAAGGAATTAAACAAATGTCAGAAGATTTATTATCTTGTGGCGTGACGTCATTTTTACCAACTACATTAACATCTAGTCGTGAACAATTAACCGCTGTTGCTAAAACAATTGGTGAAGTGTATAAAGACGTTAAGGGAGCAAAAATTCAAGGGATTTATTTTGAAGGACCTTTCTTTACTGAAGAATACAAAGGCGCACAAAATCCAGGGTATTTTTCAGACCCAGATATTGATGTTTTTAATGAATGGCAAGAAGTTTCAGGTGGCTTGATTAAAAAGATTGCCTTAGCTCCAGAACGTGTTGGGGTATCTGAATTCGTCAAGGAAGTAACAGATAACGGAGTTGTTGTAGCTCTTGGTCATAGTAATGCGACTTTAGCAGAAGCTAGTGAAGCCGTGGAGTGTGGGGCTAGTGTCTTTGTTCATGCCTTTAATGGTATGCGTGGATTGAATCACCGTGAGCCCGGTATGGTTGGAGCAGCTATGAATTTAAGACATGTTTTCTCTGAGTTAATTTGTGATGGACATCATGTGCATCCAGATGCCGCTCAAATCCTAATGGAAAAAACAGGACATGATCACATTGCCTTAATTACAGACTGTATGATGGCAGGTGGTATGCCTGATGGCGATTATATGTTAGGAGAATTCCCAGTAGTTGTTAAAGATGGAACAGCTCGTATGAAGGAAGGTAGCTTGGCAGGAAGTGTGCTACGTCTAAAAGAAGCTGTAAAAAATGTAGTCGATTGGGGTATTGCTACACCTGAGGAAGCTATTATGATGGCAACTTATGTGCCAGCTCTAAGCTGTAAAATGGAAGACGTTTGTGGCAGTATCACAAGAGGACGTGCGGCAGACTTTATCGTGTTATCTGATTCTTTAGAATTAGAAGCAACTTATCTAGACGGCGTGTGTCGTTATCAAGTAAAATAACATTAGTTTGAGGTTGTGGCAGAAGTGTTAGCTACAAGAAATAAATAAGAAAATCGCTAAATACGTTTGCTGATTTTTGTTTATTTCTTGTAGCCACTTCTGTGACACCGTTTTTTAGTAAATAGGAGGTAATGGAGAATGTATCAAGAGAGAATGAATCAAGTCATTAATAAAATGAAAGAACAACATCAGGCTCAGTTAATTGTGTCAGATCCAATGACCATACTGTATTTAACAGGTAAAGAAATCGATCCAGGTGAAAGATTAGTAGCTCTAGTTTTAAAAGCAGATGGTAATCATGTAGCTATCATTAATCGATTATTCCCCGTGTCAGAAGCAGAAATTGGAATGCCGATTGTTTCAGTAGACGATACTGATGAAGCTAAAGGGATTGCTATTTTAGCCAAACAATTAGATCATAAAGAAACAATTGGTGTGGATAAATATTGGACAGCAGAATTTTTACTTGCTTTAATGAACCAAGTCGGAGAAGGTGTGAGTCATTACACATTGAGTTCAGATATTACAGACGCTATCCGCGGGGTGAAATCAGCTGAAGAAATTGAGTTAATGAAAGAAGTTTCTTTAGATAACGATACAGCGATTGGAAAATTAGCTGAATTAATTCCAGAACAGTTAACCGAACTTGCTATGACAGAAAAATTAGCAGCCATCTACGCTGATTTAGGCAATACTGGTTTTTCATTTGATCCTATTGTGGCATATGGTGCTAACGGAGCAGACCCACATCACATGAATGACGATTCTTTGGTTAAAGCAGGAGATAGCATTATCTTAGATATCGGTGGTATGAAAAATGGCTACTGTTCTGACATGACGCGTACATTCTTCTATAAAGAAGTCTCTGATAAAAGTCGTGAGGTTTACGAAACTGTTTTAGAAGCTAATAAGCGTGCGATTGCTAAAGTAAAACCGGGTGTGACCTTTGCAGAGATTGATGCAGCTGCAAGAGATTACATTACGGAAAAAGGTTATGGTGAGTACTTCACTCATCGTACGGGTCATTTCATCGGTATGGAATGTCACGAAGCAGGAGACGTATCTGCGATTAATCACAATGAAGTAGAACCAGGGATGATTTTCTCTATTGAACCAGGTATTTATTTACCAGGTGAAGTTGGAGTACGTATTGAAGATTTAGTAGTAGCAACTGAAACAGGCTGTGACCTCCTAAACCATTACCCTAAAGAATTAACAATTATTGACTAAAGTAAATGATAATAAGAAAGCCCTTAACCATTATTATGTTGGTTAAGGGCTTTTTTGAGTTATTGTGAGGTGATAATTGGCTGAAGTTCTTGTTCAAAGGACCAAGTAGCTCCCTGATCTTGGGATAAAAATTCGCATTCAATGAGAGCACCTTTATCTGAGCCTTGTGTTTTCACTAAATTTAAACGAATACTAAGAAGATTAGCGCTTTTTTGTGTCACTTCATTAGGTGACGTAAAAATATCTAGACCCTCAGTTGTGTATCCTTCAGGCAGTTGAATGAGTGATTTTTCAAAATGTTGAGCATAATCATTTGTATAGTATAAGCTATCACGTGTAGCTAAAAAACCAACTTGTTGAGAGATGAAGCTAGCGTGTTGTAAAGGTGTATCAAGAGATGTTTCTCCTGTTTTGTGCCATGTTTTTCCATAGTCATTTGAGTCATAGATGAAAATACTTTCACTGGACATGATATCGGCAATACTTGTTATGACAAAGAAAGAGCCATTTTTATTTGTTTGCATTTTTCTGTAGCGCAAACGTTCATAACTATCAGCAATGTCATGTGATTGCCATGTTTGACCGTTGTCTTCTGAAATAAGAACAGCTAATGGCAGTCTAGCATCTGTGGCTTCAGTTGGTGAATACAAGTACCAAGAAAAATCTGGCGAAATATCAAAGGTTTGATTCATGAAATACCCTTCAGGAATACCACCTGATGAAAGGGTGTATTCTCCTTGCCGAGTAGAGGAGATAGAGATAGGAACGTGTTGCCAAGACTGTCCGTGATTAGTGGTTTGGTATAAAGTATCATTTGCTTGATCCATGTGATAAGTCATTTGAAGCTCAGAAGACTCTTTAATCGCAGTGGAGGTTCCACCTTTTAAAGCAGAATCAAAGGTCTCATTAGGAGTCGTTTCAGTATTAGTTAATAAATCAGCAGCAGTTATATCTCGTTTATTTAAAGGTCCAACCAAGTAAAGATAACTTAGAAGGACACCACTCGCAAAAAGAGCTACGAAGCTATAAGTTAATTTTTTTTGCCAATGATGTTTTTTTGTAGTCGCCTGAGGTAATTCTTTTTGAGTATCAATAAGCATATAAATGCGATACAAACCAAATAGGCTTTGACTTCGTCCAATCAGTACATGATAGTCATCTTCTGAAGTATTTAAGGAGACGATCGATTTTTTTAAAAGACTTCTTTTGGTAGGCACTTCCTTTATTTCCTGTTGATCAATAAAATAGTAATAGTTAGTATCTTCTTCAATAAGTTCCCAGTCACTCAGTAAATCAATTTGGTTTTCTAACCAATCTTGAAAATGACGATTGAAGGAAACATAATGACCCAGATGAAAACAAGCAATTGTAGCGAAGAAACTTAAGAAAAGCCAACCCATTATTTTTGAAAAAAGATAAAGATCTGCTAGTCGTGTTAGGTAGAAAAAATTGTCAGTTTGGCTACTTAATAAGTTAAAAAACAAAAAGCCACAACCAAAGAAAAAGAGAGAAGTGGCTAAAGCTAAGAGAATAACATGGCTGATTCTCTTTTTAAAAAAGGTTTTAAAAACTGTTTGTATGTGTTGTTTATTGGCAAGTAAGTCGATTAATAGGAGCTCTTTATCCATAAGTCAGTATCCTTTGTTTTTATTGATTATTATATCATTAAAGTAACAGAAAATAAGAAATTAATAGAGGAGAGATTTATTCTTTAATTAGAAAGACCTCTTCGTCAGTAAAGGGATGTAAATCCAATGAATCTTGATACTTATCTAAAATAACATCAACTGCTTCTTGTAGGTATTTATTACCAACATGAGGTAAAGGTGACTGAGAAATGACATGAAATCCAGTATAGTCAACTAAATCAGGGCCTTCATTAATGTCGTCCATCTCTTTAATATAGTGAATATTAGGTGACATAATAATTGAACCAGCTGATTCACCAATATAGACTTTTCCTTGATCAATGTGAGATTTGATTAAATGATCCACACCACTTTTTTGTAATTCTTGTAACAGATAGAAGGTATTGCCACCTGCGACATAAATCATATCAGATGAGTCGACTATAGCCGTAACGTCATCGGCATAGATATCCACAAGTGTCACCACAAGACCTAATGACTCAAGGGCGATAAATGCTTTATCCACATAGCTAATTCTTTCTTCTGTTAGGCTAGCCGTGTTGATAAAAGCAACACGTTGCCCTGTTAAATCGCTCCCTACAAATGCAGGAAGTTGTTCGTATGTGTCAGCAAAAGATGAGACTAAAAATAGTTGTTTCATGGGAACACTCCTTTAGATTAATTGATGGCTAAAATATTAGTGGCTAATGTACCTGATTCAAATTGAATAAAGAAATCCCAAATATTTAACTCATGGATTTCACTGTCCTGTTTATTTAAACTGACAGGTATAACAATCATACGATTGTCTAGATAAAAAAGAGAGTCGCTGTCAATGGTTTGAGCCACTAATAGAGCTTCGCTAAGTTCTTTTTCTGTCCAAGTTGCTTCGTTATCTAGAAAGGATAGACTACTGAAAAAAGGAGCAGTCATCTCGTTGTCCAAGTTAAATAGTAGATAGTCATTGATGTCTTGAATGCCCGCTTGAGTAAGTAGGGCTAAAAATTCTTCTGGAGAGTTCGTTGTTGCTTGTTGCTTTAAGTCACTTAAAAACATGCTTTTCCACACCTTTACTTTTTATTTTCGATTGTTACATGAAAATCAATGGTATTAGAGTTTAAGCTTTTGCCTTCCATGTCAACGGCAATGGGCATACCGATATTACCTTCATACACAGGTGTGACACGGTAACGAATGGTTTCTCCGTTATCAGCTGCTTGGCGCACCATGTTTTCGTATTTTGTCATGTAGGGCGTATTAACAGGGTTTTGATACAAAGTGACTAAATTTTTTAAGTCTTCACCACTTCCACCAAGTTGTCTACCAATCAAATGACCTCTTGAATGGTTGTGTGGTGATTTCCCTGAGATAAAACCAGGTGGTCGAATATCTTGAGAAGCCCCAGTACCGGTTCCAATCATTTGAGGTGTGATAAGGGCCTCAGCTGTAGTAGGACGTCCTAATTGATCGAGTTCACCATAATGAATCCACCCTTTTTTATCATTTTTTAACTCATCTTTTGTAAAAATTGCTTTACCATGTTCGATAGGTCCAGGATTGTCACCAGAAGTACTTTCAGGTGCTTTCTCTGTTACTTGACTTTGTTTTGTTCCAAAAAAATAATCCAGAGCTTCAGTAGGTGACATACCACTTATATACAAAGCAACAACCAGAATAAGGGTAATTATTATAAGGCTCAAGTTAGATTTATTTTGTGTTCGTTTCTTCTTTTTCGCCATGACGGCCTCCTTTTTTACATCTCTTCCAAGACACATTATACGGGAAAATAAAAATAAGAACAAGAGTTCGAAAAGACTTGAGTTTCTTAATTTGCTAAAAATTCACAAAAAAACAAAACTCATTTGTTATAATAGTACCAACAAATAATAAAAGGCGGTCAATTAGATGAGTTATGTAGAAGTTAAAGACGTATATAAACGATACACTATGGGCGATAATGTGATTGTTGCCAATAACGGCGTTTCTTTTTCCATTGAAGAAGGCGAGTTTGCTGTGATTTTAGGGCCTAGTGGAGCAGGAAAATCAACGGTTTTAAATATACTTGGAGGTATGGATAGTTGTGATGAAGGTCAAGTGATTATTGATGGCTCGGACATCGCTAAGTACTCTAATAAAGAATTGACCACGTTTCGCAGATTAGATGTGGGATTTGTCTTTCAGTTTTACAATTTGGTTCCCAACTTAACGGCGAAAGAAAATGTAGAACTCGCTTCTCAAGTCTCAAATAAAGCACTTGATGTAGACGAGGTCCTTGAGTTAGTTAATCTAAGTCATAGAAAACAGAATTTTCCTGCTCAATTATCAGGTGGGGAACAACAACGGGTAGCTATTGCTCGAGCATTGGCAAAAAATCCAAAACTTCTCTTATGTGATGAGCCAACTGGAGCTCTTGATTTTGAGACAGGGAAACAAGTATTAAAGATTTTAGAAGATACCTGTCGTAACTACAAAACAACAGTTATTGTCATTACCCATAATTCAGAAATTGCTAAAATGGCAGATCGAGTGATTCGAGTGAATGACGCCAAAGTAAGAAGCATCGAAATTAACGACAATCCAATCTCAGTTGATGATATTGAGTGGTAAGGAGGGTTGTTAGATGAGTAAAAAAGCATTAAGAAAATCCAATATAAGAGAAGTGTTTCAATCAAAAGCTAGATTCTTTTCGATTCTGCTAATTATTTTTCTAGGAGTGTGTTTCTACGCAGGAATTAAAGCGACAGGTCCTGACATGATTAATACAGCAGATACGTATTATAAGGATCAGCAACTGATGGATAGTAAGATTGTTTCTACTTATGGTCTAGAACAAAAAGATTTAGATAAAGTCAGTGAAGATCCTAATGTAAAAGAAGCAGTAGGAAGTTATACAGTAGACGTTCTAGAGAAGAAAGAAAATATGGTGTTAAGGTTGATGTCTTATGATACAAACCATAGCAGTCCAATCAATAAACCCTTACTTGTTGAAGGGAGACTCCCTCAAAAGTCTGGGGAAATTGCTTTAGACAATCGAGTAACGGAGTTAAACAAGTATAAAATTGGTGACACGATTACTCTAGATACAGACAAAGACACGTTAAAAGAAACGAGTTATAAGATTGTTGGTTTAGTGAAGAGCCCAATGTACATTGATCAAGTCTCAAGAGGCAATACCACCATAGGAAAAGGCTCAATTGATTTATTTGGCTTAGTTCCTAAAGAGGACTTTTCACTAGAGGTATTTACAGAGATTTATATCACGTATCACAACACAGAAAAATTAGTGAGTTATAGCGAGGCTTATGATAAGCAACTGGAAAAAAATCAAAAGCAATTAGAAACTCTCTTAGAGCCTCGTACAAAAGAACGCTTTGATCAGCTTAAACAAGAAGGTACTACTAAACTAGCTGAAGGAAAAGACAAACTAGCTACTGGTGAAGAGGCTTTAAAACAAGGAGAAATTCAACTTAATTTAGCTAAAGAGCAGCTTCAAACACAACGAGCTAATCTTTCTATGGCAGAATCAGCCGGTCAAAGCGTGCCTAACGAAGCTAAAGAAGCTCTTGCTCAAGGAGAAAAAGAGTTAGCTACAAAAGAAAAAGAATTAAAAGAGAATCAGAAAAGTTTGGATAAAAGTAAAAAAGAATTAGCAGATCAAGAGAAAAAATTAGGGGATTTAAAAGAGCCAGAGTATCTCTATATGGATCGCAATGATAATCCAGCTTATAGTGAATACAAAGATAATGCCGATCGAATTTCTTCGATTGCCACAGTCTTTCCTGTCTTCTTCTTCATGATTGCTGCCCTTATTTGTTTAACCACAATGACGCGAATGGTTGATGAAAAAAGAGGCGAGATTGGGACACTAAAAGCTCTTGGTTATAGTAATTTTGATATTGCTAAGAAATTTATTATTTATGCCACTCTGGCAAGTGTGATTGGTAGTGTTCTTGGATTATTAGTCGGATTTTACGTCTTTCCAACGGTTATATTTGACGCTTACGGCTCACTGTATAACTTACCACCAGTTATTATTACTTATTATTTAAGCTATTCAGTTCAGTCGGTAATTGTTGCCTTACTATGTACGTTAGTCTCAGCAATGGTTGTATTACGAGTGGATCTACTTAGTACGCCAGCTGTATTAATGCGACCTAAAGCACCTAAACCAGGTAAACGTATTTTCCTAGAAAAAATACCTTGGTTGTGGTCTAAGTTTAATTTTAATCAAAAAGTGACGGCAAGAAATCTGTTCCGTTACAAGCAACGAATGTTAATGACTGTTCTTGGTATTGCCGGTTGTATGGCAATGATTATTACTGGATTCGGATTAAAAGATTCGATTGGAGATATTGTAGATTTACAGTTTTATAAGATTTGGCAATATGATGCCATGGTTACTTATAACCCTGATGCCACAAAAGAGGAAACTAAGACTTATGAAACAACCAGAGATGAACAAACAAATGTGAGTCATCATATTGGCTTATCTCAAAAAACAGTTGAGGTCCTTAAAGATGGCTACAAGAAACAAGAAGTTGTTATCGATACACCAAAAGACACAGAAAGTTTTAAAGATTTTATGGTTTTCAAAAACCGTAAGACAGGAGAAACTTACAAGTTAGATGATTCAGGAGTCATTATCAATGAAAAGCTTGCTAATTTATTTGATATAAAAGAAGGGGATACCTTAAGCTTTAAGGCGCCAAATGACAAAGAAAGACAAGTGAAAGTCTCTCATATTAGTGAAAATTATGCCATGCATTTTATCTACATGACACCTACCTACTACGAAAGTGTTTTTGGCGAAACACCAGAATACAATGTTGATTTGTTGAAATTCAAGGAGAAAATTACTGACAAAGAGGAAGAAGAGTTGGCTCAATCTCTAATGGATACGAAAAAGGCAATCAATGTGAGTTTTACTAGTAAGATTGGTAGTGCCATGGATGACACAATGGGCAGCTTAAATGTCGTTGTGTGGGTACTCATTATTTCAGCTGCAATGTTAGCCTTTATTGTGTTGTATAATCTAACTAATATCAATATTTCTGAGCGAATTAGAGAGTTATCAACCATTAAAGTCTTAGGTTTTTACGACAAGGAAGTCACCATGTATGTGTACCGAGAAAATAACATTTTGACGGCACTAGGTATTTTACTTGGTTCCGCATTAGGAAAACTTCTTCATGGGTTTGTTATTAAGACAGCAGAGGTTGATATGATGATGTTTCCACCAGATATTCATCCAGTGAGTTATCTGTACTCTGCTTTACTGACGATTTTATTCTCGACAGTCGTTATGCTAGTGATGCATCGTCGTTTGAAGAAAGTCGATATGATTGAAGCATTAAAATCAACAGAATAACAAAAGGAATTAAAAGACCTTATGACTGTAAGTGAGTCATAGGTCTTTTAATTTTTTTAACGAGAATAGTCATTATCTGATTATAAAAAGATAAATGAAACAAAATTGTCCTAAAATAAAGGAATAGAAAAGACAAATAGGACTTAAGACGTATTTTTTTGATTTTACTACCCTTTTAATCTTAATATTGGTAAAATATGGGTAAGCGCATTAGAAAGGAGTGTGACGCATTTTGATAGCAGGTTATCCTATTGATACCATCTATTTATATGTATTAATCGGCTGCACAGTCATTTCAGTTTTCTTATTTATTTTTGGAGATATTTTTGATTTTGATGGTCCGGTTGATCCGATGTTAATCATTCCGTGGCTAGCATTCACCTCACTGTTTGGCATTATGGGTGAAAAAATCTTTGACATGAGTCATCTACTTGTTTTTTTAGTAAGTGGTGGCTTATCACTGATTATTGTGTTCCTAATGAATTTTTACATTTTAATTCCCCTTAGGAATTCAGAATCTAGTTTATCTGTGTCAGAAAAAGATTTTGAGGGGCGAACAGCGACAGTCATTACACCAATCCCTGTTAAAGGAATGGGTGAAATCAAATTATCTAGTGTTACAGGTACCATCACGAGACCTGCTGCCTTCTACGAACCACAAGAAGAAGTAGTT
The DNA here is from genome assembly GCF_017316185.1 of Candidatus Vagococcus giribetii. Taxonomy (GTDB): domain Bacteria; phylum Bacillota; class Bacilli; order Lactobacillales; family Vagococcaceae; genus Vagococcus; species Vagococcus giribetii. The sequence continues at coordinate 14,343 of NZ_JAFLVX010000025.1, forward strand.
AAAGCTGGTTCTGAGGTCTTAATTATCGAAATCAAAGACCGAGTGTGTTATGTCGTTCCTTACAAGGAAAATTTTATTTAAAAGGAGATTGTTAGTTATGGGATTCTTATTTATACCGATTGTTTTAGTTGGAGTTATATTGTTGATGTTACTTGTGGTATTTGTATCTAAGTACCAAACAGCAAAACCTGATGAAGCTTTAATCGTCAGTGGGAGTTATTTAGGAAATAAAAACGTTCATAAAGATGAATCTGGTAATAAATTAAAAATCGTTCGTGGAGGCGGGGCATTCGTGTTGCCAGTTTTCCAACGATCAAATAGATTAAGCTTACTTTCAAGTAAACTAGATGTATCTACTCCTGAAGTGTATACAGAACAAGGGGTTCCAGTCATGGCTGATGGGACATCTATTATCAAAATTGGTTCTTCTGTAGAAGAAATCGCGACAGCTGCAGAACAATTTTTAGGCAAAACAACAGAAGAATTAGAAATTGAAGCAAGAGAAGTGTTAGAAGGTCATTTACGTTCTATCTTAGGCTCGATGACAGTAGAAGAGATTTATCAAAACCGTGATAAATTTAGTCAAAGCGTTCAAGAGGTAGCTAGTGTGGACTTAGCTAAAATGGGTCTGATTATTGTGTCATTTACGATTAAAGACGTACGTGATAAAAATGGTTATCTAGATTCATTAGGGAAACCACGTATCGCTCAAGTAAAACGTGATGCTGAAATTGCTGAGGCAGAAGCACTGAAAGAAACACGTATCAAGAAAGCTCAAGCAGAAAAAGAATCTCAAGAAGCTGAACTTGGTCGTCAAACAGAAATAGCTGAAGCAACAAAAGAAAAAGAATTAAAATTAGCAGCTTATAAAGAAGAACAAGATATTGCTAAAGCCAAAGCTGATCAAGCCTATAATTTGGAAAGTGCTATGGCGCAACAAAAAGTAGTAGCTCAAGAGATGGAAGTTAAAGTCATTGAGCGTCAAAAACAAATTGAATTAGAAGAAAAAGAAATCACTCGTCGTGAAAAACAATACGACTCAGAAGTGAAGAAAAAAGCAGATGCAGATCGTTATGCTAAAGAACAAGAAGCGCTAGCGATGAAAGCCAAAGAAATCTCTGAAGCAGAAGCAGAAAAATTCCGTGTTGAAGCTATGGCAGAAGCCAATGCCGCTCAAGTTCGTATGGAAGGTCAAGCTAAAGCTGACGCTGTTCTTGCTCAAGGGCAAGCTCAAGCAGAAGCCAAAGAAAAAATCGCTGAAGCCTTTAAACAATACGGCGAAGCTGCAGTCTTAAGTATGGTTCTAGAAATCTTACCTGAGTTAGTCAAAGAAGCATCTCAACCACTTGGAAATATCGAAAAAATTTCTGTTGTGGATACAGGTCAAGGTGGCAAAGATGGTGGAGCTAACAGAATTACTAACTATGCGACTAATTTATTAGCTTCTTCTCAAGAAACCTTAAAAGAAACAACTGGTTTAGACGTGAAAGATTTATTAGAAAGTTTCGCTTCTAAAGGCTCTAAAAATGTAGTGAATTTAACAGAACATCAAGATCATTAATAGAAAGAAAGAATAGATTGTGACGTATGTATGTCACAATCTATTTTTATAAAAATAGATTAACCGATGCTTAAATCGAAGTTCTTCTATCATAGAACAAATGATTGAAGAAGGTGTAGAAGGCACTATTCTAGGTGTACCGAAATGGGTTTACTGATTAAGCAGTCAGACGTCTCAGTTCCAGTGTGTGATACAACATTGATTCACTCTCAAAAAGCTGTCGAAATGGCTCTTGAGTAATCTTTTTATCTGAAGTTGAGTCGATTAATAAATTCTTTTTGTCCATCACCTAACGTTAGGATTTTTTTCATGATTCGAAAATGCCATTCATTAGTTCTAGAAGTAAATGACCAAGTGACACTAAGGGAAAGTGGGTTAGTTGAGAAGCGCTCATTGGTAATATCTGTAAGAGATAATGTCGTCACCTGAGTCACTTTAGTTAAAAATGTATTTAATCCTAAAATATATAACTGTGAGTGATCCATGATTAGAATGACTTTATTAGTTGTGATTGCTAGACTTTGGGACTCAGCGTAACAGACAACCGAATGCTCAGTTAAGTAAGCTAAACTTAATGTATGAATGGTTTCTTTGGAAATAAACATGATGTCAACTCCTAACATAAATTACACTAAAGATAGCACAGATAACTAGCTTGGTGTAAAAAAATATCATCATTCATATTGAAATTTAGTGGCGTATACAAGAAGGGAGAAGGCAATTGACGGTTAAAATGGTATTTAAATTATTGTTACTGATAATGAATTGTCTAATCATGTTATATATTCCAGTACTAAAATTTTCAGAAAAAAATACACTGACACTTACATTAATCTCGGTTGTTATTTTTCTTTATTTTGTGTTTGAGTTAATAAGCAATAGAAAAAATAAACAGCAACTGTTAATGAATAGCTCTTTATTAGCAGGTTGTCTGTTATTACCAGTTATTATTTTCTTATTGGTCTTTCAGTTTGGCGGTTAAGGCTGATCAGACAGGATTTTACAACCAAATAAAAAGAGTAGGTTTTAGCCACTAGACTTAAAACCTACTCTTTTGGTGAATTATTCGTGTTGTTCTTTTCCTTTTAATTCATTTAGTTCTTGTTGAAGTTTTTCTATTTCTTTTTCTTTATTCTTAATTCGAATGCCCCTATTCTCTATAGTATTTGTATCTCGCTCAAAGGGCGACTTAATTACAAAGTTCCAAAAGACAGCGATGAAGGTACCAATAAAGGTATCAATCACACGGTTAAATGCATAGAGATACGACTCTTCTTTAGGAATCGAAAAAGCAATGAAAAGAAAGGTTGCAATGCCACCAATGATACCAGCAGGATTATTAATTCGAATGGAAAAACTAATAATAATGGCGACAATTAATGGAATAAAAATCAATTGTCCCATTGCCTCGTTTTGGAATAAACGAAGACAAGCATAGTAGAAAAAGGCACCAAAGCCACCAATGGTATTGCCTAAAATCCTTGATTTACCAAAATCAATACTTGAGGATAAATCTTCTCGTAACGCAAAGACAGCCGCTAAAGTTGCTACAATGGGTGTGCCTCTATCTGTCAGTTGAAAGACAAGAATACAGCACATGACGGCAAGTGACGTTTTAACAGTTCTTAAGCCAATATGGTATTTTCCCCAATACATAAGCAATCACTCCTATTTTTTAGGAACTGAGGCATCTTTTTGATAATTTTTGACAAGACTTAAGGTATAAGACATGTTAGTTTTGGCTTCTTCAGCTACCATAGTTACCGAGCCATACGTTCGGTTGATAACAGATCCTTGGTCTTCTAAATTATCGACAGGTAAACTAGTGTATAAAGCTTCTTCTTGTTCAAAACCAGTTTTCATATACATAATCAAAGAATCATAGTTGTTGATAATGATTTGTAAACTACTGCTAATTAAATCAAGCTGTTCATGATTAACATCGACAGCATTTTTACCACTGATTCGCTCAACTTCACGTTTATACTTGTTGAGGTTTTTCTGACCAGCTTGAATCTCTTTTAAAAGATCTTGTCTGGTTTGGTAATTTTTATAAAGCGCTCCTTCTTCTTCGACAAATAGGCCGGTTTTTGGACCGTTTTCCATATCTTTGTCAAATGAAGGAATGATAGCATCCACACTTGTTAATAAATCTTTCATCACTTGTTTTTCTTCTGTTAGCGCTGTGTCTAAGTTTTTAGTAACAGTGAGAGATTCATCTAATTCTTGTGTCATACCACAAGCAGTGACAAATACTAGAGTTGTCACTAAAAGGATTATCGTTTTTAATCGTTTCATAGCAATGCCTCCTTATTCATACTATGATATACGAAAGAGTAGCCTAACGCCAGTTTTTGTTATCTATTAATGATTGACGAAAGAAAAATTTTACCTTTTAATAAGGGAAGAGGTGAGGAAAATGAAAATAGGGTTGCGAACGATTAAAACAGTGATTGCGGCCACACTGGCTATGTTATTAGCCAATTATTTGGGCTTAAAATTTCCTTCAACAGCAGGAATTATTGCCATATTAAGTGTAACGAATACAAAAACATCTTCTTTTAAAGTAGGAATTGGCCGAATAATTGCTCTTTTTATTGCTATTATTATTGCTTTTATTTGTTATCAATTGATTGGCTACAATCCTTGGGCTTTTGGTTTGTATTTACTAATTTATATTCCTATTGCCGCAAAATACCAGATGGCAGAAGCCATTCCTGTTAACTCTGTTTTGATCACTCATTTCTTAAATGAAGGCCGAATGGATGTACCACTTATTGTCAATGCTGTCTCATTATTACTAATTGGGGTGTCACTGGCTTTATTAGCCAATCTATTTATGCCAAATGTTGAAACAGAGATAAGAGAACATAAAGAAAAAGTAGACAAGAAAATCAAAGAATTACTTAAACAAATGTCTGAAAGATTAGATACAAAAAGTTTAGAAGGGCATTGTGATATTTATCTAGCACGCATTGAATCAGAAATCAATGAAGGTGAAGAGTATGCTAAAAATCATTTAGATAACCGACTTCTAGTGAAAGATTATTATGAGATTAGTTATTTTCAAATGAGACGTATGCAGTTAAAGGTCTTAAAAGATATGGTGATATTATTAGAAGACATTGAAGTAGACGCTGCTATTTCAGAAGAAATTAGAGGGTTAATTGAAACTATCCATGAAACCTATTCTGAACAAAATGACGGCATTTTATTGAAAGAAAAAGTCCAAGAAGTTTACCAATATTATGAAACAAAAGACTTACCAAAAACCCGTGAAGAATTTGAAAATAGAGCGAGGTTATACCAGTTTTTAACGGAAATTCAAACCTTTATTGATATCAAAGTAAACTTTAACATGGGTGTTTAGGATTCTGTTAAGTTTTTCCAATCAAGGTTGTGAAAAAGATGCTTTTTTCTTCGTAAAAGGGTAAAATAGCCATAACTAGAATAAATTAAAAAGGTTAGGATGTGGGATAAATGCATCAAGCAATAGTGAACATTATTTTAGATCAGATCAAAGACCAATTTATGAGTGAAACCATTTGTGTGACTTATTTTTTAGACGTCCCAATGAATGATTGGGATGACTGGAAAAAAGGGTTACGTCCATTATCAACTGAAAAAATGCAAAAGTTAAAAGGCCTTTTCTCAGATTACGAATGGATGCTAGTTCAAAAAATAGCGAGACAAGCGACTCTTTTTCCTGAAAAGAGAAATTATGTCGTGTCTGAGTATAAACGACTTAAATCAATTATTGCCAAAGAATGGATAAAAACTGGGATGACTAAAGTGGAGTTAATTACTCAACAAAGTGCCCCTCAAGGAGGAGCTAGTGCTTATCCACACAAGCAAGTCGTTAATTTAAGAATCTATATCAGCTATGGCGAATGGGGTTATGATGATATTTTAGAATTTTGTATGCCAGCAGTCATTCAACAACAAATTAATGATTCTCAAGTAGATTTATTAGAGTGGGTAGATGAAAACTTAGTTGAAGCCTACACTGAAAATGATACAGATACGGAGAATGAAGGATAAATAAATAAGGAGGTTGGAAAATCTCTGATGGCAAAAAAAATATTTTTATTAGTAACATCTTTATTTATTGTGGTAACAGTGGTTTTTTATAACCATCAGTTTAAACCGTTCCAAGGGAAAGATAAAACAAAAGAAACAGTAACAACAACTAGCTCTACTGAAAAAAAAGAGACAGTTAAGTTACCTGGAAAAGTAGATGATTGGAACCTTGTCTTAGTAAATGATGCAACAGAAATTAAAGAAGAACCAAAAGAGTTAAAAGCATTACCTGATGGACATGAAGTGGATAGTCGAATTTACACTGATTATCTAAATTTAACAGAAGCAGCTAAAAACGAGGAAATTGACCTAGTAATTATCTCATCTTATCGTTCAGTGGAAGAACAAAGAGGAGTTGTCGCAACAGAAATTGCTCAATACGAAAGTCAAGGTCATACTCATGAAGAAGCAACAGATTTGGCCATGAAATACGTGACTGTTCCAGGTCATAGTGAGCATCATACAGGACTAGCTTTAGATGTTCTAGATACAACTTGGTACAATGATGGTCATTTATTGGAAGAAGAATTTGGGGCGACAAAAGTTGGAAAATGGTTAGCTGAAAATGTGTGCCATTATGGTTTTGTGATTCGTTATGAAAAAGGAAAAGAAAAAATAACGGGTATAAATTATGAGCCGTGGCACATTCGTTATGTAGGTAAAGAAAACGCTGAGTATATGTATAACAACCATCTTGCATTAGAAGAGTACATTGATCAGTTAAAAAAGTAGGTAAATAATGGCAAAGCGTAAAAGAAAAAAGAAATATGATGCCTTTGGACCAAATCGAATCCCGATTTTTTTAAGTATTATTATTATCTTAATCGGTTCGGTGGTGTTTGTTTTTAGCTTAGGTAGTTTAACGAAACCTGCTAATACTTTATCCTTGCAACAGCAAGAAGTGAATACAAATCAGGAATTCATTAATCAGTTAGTACCAGTGGCTAAAGAGTTACATGAATCATATGGCATTTTGCCAAGTATTATCTTGGGGCAGGCTATTTTAGAGTCTGATTGGGGGAAAAGTGAGTTAAGTGCGAAATATAACAATTTATTTGGGATTAAATCTTTTAATCCAAATGATGAATCCGTTAAATTAAGCACAAAAGAATATAAAAATGGCAAGTGGATAGACATTAAAGCTAATTTTAAAGTCTATCGAAGTTGGGACGATTGCATGAGAGATCATACCATGTTGTTTGTTAATGGAGTAGATTGGGATCCGTATTTGTATCAAGGTGTCTTATTAGCATCTGATTACAAGACAGCAGCGATTGCTCTTCAAACATCTGGTTACGCGACAGATCCTGATTATGCGAGTAAAGTCATTGAAGTCATCGAAGTAAATGAGTTGTACAAGTATGACCAATAAAAGCCATCTACCAATTAAGGTGATTGGCTTTTTATCTGTGTAAGGGGGATATTTAAAATGAAAAAAGAAAAAGGGCAAGTCCCAGAAATAATGACTAATTTAAGAAAAGATACGATTCATGTACCTACAGTTATTAGAGACTGTACAGGTATCAGAATTTTTGGTAAACGAATTAAATCCATCTGTTACTCTACAGATATTGCCATTATTCGTAATATTGACGCAGATGCAGTGATTGCTGTTTACCCATTCACTCCGCATCCAACTATTACAAAAGCGATTATTGAAGCAGCAGATATTCCTGTGTTTTCTGGTGTAGGTGGCGGATTGACTCAGGGGAATCGATCTGTCAGTATGAGTATGTTTGCTGAAGCTAATGGTTCTCTTGGCGTAGTTGTGAATGCGCCAACATCCAAAGAAACTATCTATGATATTTCTCAAATGGTGGATATTCCCATTATTGGCACCATTACATCAGAGTATACAGATGTGAAGGAAAAGATTGAAGCAGGCGTAAAAATTTTAAACGTCAGTGGAGGTAAAAATACAGCAAATATTGTTAGAGAAATTAGAAAAGAATTTCCAACGTTTCCAATTATGGCAACAGGTGGTCCTACAGATGATTCTATTAGAGAAACCATTGAAGCAGGAGCCAATGCGATCACATATACACCACCAACTAATGGTCAATTATTTAGCAAGAAAATGAATATATATCGTGAAAAAGAAAAACTTGAAAATGAAGAGTAAGTGAGCAAAAAGGAGTTAGTATGGTGAACAAGCCAGATGGGAAAAAAAGTCTTCCAGATATGGATATGAACCATAATCCTGTCTGGGACGTGTTAGATGGAAAAGTGATGCCTGAAAAAAAAGCTAAGAACAAAACGAAAGTAAAGAAAAAAAAGCCATCAGAGATGGACGAAGAAATTGATTATTATTTTTCAGAGCTTGAAAAAGAAGAACCAAAAGAAAACTACGAAGAGGAAGCTCCAAAGAGAAAAATATCATTTTCAACGTTGTTTTACATCATTAGTGGTATATTAGTTGTTTTAATTATGAGTTTGTTGTTAGTTATTGTGCTAAACTATGATAAAATGACAGTTAGTACGAATGCGATGGCAAGCCAAGTTGTTAAAAGCGATCAAGTGATGTATAAGCCAGATGTTGACATTAATCGTTTTAATGTGGTGTTAGTAGATAACAATGGTAAAGAAGACTTACTTCGTGTGATTGGCATGCCGGGAGATCGATTAGAGATGAAGAATGATGTCTTAATGATAAACAATGCGATTTATGATGAGGTTTATTTAAAAGAAAACTATGTAGATTTTAAACTTCAAGACAACAATCTAAAAGAACCCTATACAACTAATTTTAGTGTCGCAGATATCAGTAAGGCAAAAGATCATAATAATTTTGTACCAGAAAATCAATACATACTCCTTGGTGATAACCGAGGAAAAGCCAGTGATAGCAGAATAAATGGATTTTATGACAAATCGGCTATCAAAGGTATTGTAGTAATGAAGATTTGGCCTCTGTCAGATTTGGGGCCAATTGAATAAAGTGAGAATTGGGGAACATCATGAAGAAAGTATTAACAATTGCAGGCTCTGATTCTCTTAGTGGTGGCGGCTTACAGGCTGATTTAAGAACATTTGAAGAATATCAAGTAACAGGTTTAAATGTCCTTACTTGTATCGTAACAGTCGAGGCAAATACAGATAAAGTAACGGTGACAGAGTTACCTTTATCTTTACTAGAGACTCAATTAGAGGAATGTTTTAATGAAGTACCAGCAATTGATGTCATTAAAATAGGTATGTTAGCTAATATTGAAACAGCTAAAGTAGTAGTCAAAGCTTTGAAGAAACATCGAGAAATACCAGTTGTCTTAGATCCGGTCCTAGCACTAAAAGAATCCGGCTTAACATCAAGTCAAGACATCATTGATTTTTTTAAAACCGAATTAATGCCCCTGGCAGACATTACAACGCCTAATTTAAAAGAAGCAGAGTTACTTTCAGGTCTAGGTAAACTAGATTCCTTAGAAAAGATGAAAGAAGCGGCTCAGTTGATTCATAAAACAGGGGTTAAACATGTGGTGATTAAAGGTGGTCAACGTCTTGAAGGTAGACTTGCCTATGATGTGTTTTATGATGGGCAGAACTATATGATTCTAGAAGAAGATAAACTATTAAACGGTTATAACAATGGAGCAGGTTGTACGTTTGCCTCTGCCATTGCTTCAGGTATGGCACTTGGGTATCATTTAGAGACGGCTGTTAGAAAAGCTAAAGCCTTTGTTTATGAGGGCATTGAGTACGGGATTCCTTTTTTACCTGGATTAGGAAATGTCTTTCAAGGTGGAAAGAGTAAAAGAGACCAAGATTAGATTTATTTTAAAAGGATTCTATTGTAAAATAAAGTTGGATAAGTTATAGAAAAAATACAAAGATAAGATGAAAAGAGGAGTCAATCACATGGAATTAAAAAGACAACAAGAGTTTGTACAAAGCTATCATTATGATGCGTTACCAGAAAACCACACAGAAGAAACAGCGATTAATGTAGGGATTAACCCATTTGAAATTAAAAAAGAAATGAACATTGATCCAGAAACAAACTCTGTATTAGGGTTACGAGTTGAATTTAAAATTGTGTTAGAAAAAGTTGTTTTAACTGGAGATGTGGCTCAATTTGTTCAAGTAGCAGGTCGTAAAATCGAAGTAGTTGAAGATTTAACAAAAGAAGAAGTTAACGAATTAGTGAAACCTTTATTTGTCTTAATTGAAAGATTGACTTATGAAGTAACAGAAATTGCTTTAGATGCACCAGGAGTGCAATTAAACTTTTCTCAAGAGTAATCAAACAGTACGAGTTAATGAGGCAGACACTTGCGTAGTCAGCCTTTTTTATTAGGAGGTAGAGTATGTCAGATTATTTATTTGTTATTGGTGATATTCACGGGGAACTGGATTTATTTAACGAGTTACTTAAAGACTACGAGCCTTCTATGCACCAACTCGTACTGATTGGAGATTTGTTAGATAGAGGGTTAGAATCAAAGAAATGCTTACTGTTAGGAAAAGAATTAGTAGAAACAACAGGAGCTATTTACCTTAAAGGCAATCATGAGGATTTACTCTTACGATTTTTAGATGATCCTGAAGAGCGGTATAAAAATTACTTACTAAATGGTGGTGGGGAAACAATTGAGAGTTTGCTTCACCCAGGAGCTGTGGCAGAATATTCCGCTACAGAAATAGCCATGATGATTCGCTCTAGATATAAAGAACTGGTGTCCTTTTTAAAGGAATTGCCACTTTATTATGAATGGCAAAACTATGTGTGTGTTCATGCAGGTGTTAACTTAGAGTTATCTGATTGGAAACAGACATCAGAACGGGATTTCTTATGGATTCGTAAGGAGTTTCATCAAGGTAATAATCAAACAGGTAAACAAATCATTTTTGGTCACACGCCAACGATGTATTTGTATGAAGACAATAACGCAACTAAATTGTGGCACTCAGATAACAAAATCGGCATTGATGGTGGTGGTGTTTACGGTGGTTCAGTTCATGGTGTAGTCATCAATGAATTTGGTTTAGTTCAGGATATTGAAGTCAGAAATCAATACGAGTGGGAGCCAACATTTTTAGTCCCATAATAACAAAAGAGAGGGGTTGTCAGATGATAATAAAAGAAATAGCAATCAAAAGTCGCATCTTTAAAAAAGAACGCGTACATGAAAAAAGTAATGATCTAGTGATTGTATCTAAAAACAATCAAATAAATAAAAATCAATTAGAATTAAGTTGGCAAAATACAATTCTTGAAGCCCCCCACTTATTAATTGTGGGAAGAGTGATGATGAAAGAATGGGCAAGATTATTGAGTGAGTACCCAGTGACTCGTGGGTTTATTCAAGAGCGTTCTGAAAATCAGGTTCGTTTTTATATTAGTTTTACAGTGCCAAGAGACCTAGAAAAAAAAGAAATTAGAACTATTGTGGCTCAATCGACTCAGGCTTTAGAAGCTTGTTTAGAAAAGGTAATCAAAAAAGTACAGCCTGATGTGTTATCAGAAGCAGAAAGTACACTTATTACTGATTTAAGTTTGTCTCAAGATGAAGAACAAACCAATCAAATGATTGAAAAAATTAATCGTGAGATGGCGATTCAAGAAGAGCTTCTAAAAAAATTAGCAACGCAGCAAGAAACTAATCAACAGCTTATTAACCAAGAGTTACCTAATGAAGAAGTTGTTGTGGTAGAAAACACGCCAAAAGCACCTTCTATGGAAGGGATTCAGTTGTTAAAAGAGCAGTTAAGAGCTCTTGAAGAAGAACTCCAACTACTTAGTGAAGAAAATGATGCCAATAAAAGAATCAATATTGAGTTAGATAAAGCGAACTTAAAACTAAGTGAGGTTGTTGAAAAAAATAAGGTAGATGCTAAAAAACTAGAACAATTGGCAAGTTTAGAAAAAGAAGTGAAACAACTTAAACAAGAAAATAGTGACTACCGTATTCAATTATCTGAGCAAAGCAGTCAATTAGAAAAACAAAAAAACACCTTAACTCACTTAGATAGTGCTTTAGAAATGGCTGAGCAAGAAAAAGTTGAGCTAGTGGCGAAATACCAAGATGATTTTGATAGTGTAAATGATGAACTAAAAGAATCTGAGAAAAAAGCACTTCTAGAAGTTAATAAAAGACAAAAGCTTGAAATTGAACTAGAAGAAACCCAGAAAAAATTAGTTAAAGCAACATTGAAACAAGAAGAAAAAGATAAAAAAATCAAGCAACTGTCATTAGAAATAGCTCAACAATTAAAGAAACGTGAAAAATCTTTAGAAGATATAGCTACTTTGGAAACAGAGATGAGTCAGCTTGAAACTGAGCTATCTTTAGCGAGAGTGACTAACGAGGTGCTTAAAGAAGAATTAGCTAAATATGAAGTAGAAAAAGAAAAATGGCAACAACTTCCTCAGTGGGAAATAACCTATAGTGAGTTAGAAGAAAGTTTTAATGAGCTTTCAGTGGAGGCCTCTAACTACCGTAGAGAAATTCAATTACTAACTCAACAATTAGCTAGTCTAAAAGAAAAAGTAACAATGGCAGAAAGTTACACACCAAAAGAAACACAAGTATCCTACTTAGTTGAGGAACAAAAACAAGAGCCTGTGGAACAAGTAATGGTTGATGACATAGATGATGAAAAGGGCTATTTTTCTTATGAACCAGACCCTTATGTAGAAGAGGTTATTACAGAAGAGTTAATGCATATCCGTAAAAAGGACCAAGTACGAGAAGAAGTCGTGATTAAAGACCTACTTGAGTACTATCATGAGGATAGCTTTAAAGATATTAAAGTGGACCGAGATGAGTATCGTAAGCATTTACTCAGCTTTAAGTTTTTGAGTTTTAGATGGAGCCAAGTCTTTATTATTAAGGAATCTGATAAAAATGCTGCCTTTTTAGAATGGTGCGCGCCGTTCATTGAACAAATCGAATCCTTTGAGCAAGAGTTAGCTTTAGATGTGAAAAAATCATTTTTTAACAAAAATTATGTTACCATGGATGAGTCAACCTATAATATATTAAAAGGTTATAGTAGATTATCAACGTACCTAGATACGTACTACTTAAAAGTATCTTATTACATTGACAAGTACTTTTTAAATGAGGGGAATAGATAGTAGCATGCAAGAACAACAAGCGTTTCAATTACTAAAAAAAGAGTTACACCAATACCGTGCCTCACAAATCGAAAAAGTCTTAGAACTTTTAGAAGAAGGTAACACAGTACCTTTTATCGCCCGTTACCGTAAAGAGATGACCGGTAGTTTAGATGAAGTGGCTATTCGAGAAATCGAAGACCGTTTTAGTTACCTACAAGGCTTAGTGAAGCGTAAGGAAGAAGTTTTACGCATTATTGAAGAGCAAGGAAAACTAACAGACGCTTTAGCTAAAAAAATCAAGTTTGCTGAAAAAATGCAACAAGTAGAAGATTTGTATCGTCCGTTCAAACAAAAACGTCGTACAAAAGCAACTATTGCTAAGGAAAAAGGATTAGAGCCTTTAGCGACATGGTTACTAAGCTTACCAACAACCGGTAGTTTAGAAGAAATGGCAACTAAATTCATTCAACCAAGAGAAGAGCTTGTAACAGTTGAGGATTGTTTAGCAGGTGCTCATGAGATTATGGCAGAGGTGATTAGTGATGAGCCAAAATACCGTGAGTGGTTAAGAGAATTTGTTTGGCAAAATGGTATTTTTAGTACAACTGAAAAGGACAAATCATTAGATGAAACGTCTGTCTACGAAATGTATTATGACTTTAGTGAACCTGTTAAAAAAATAGCGTCACACCGTGTGTTAGCTGCTAATCGTGGTGAAAAAGAAGGGGTCATCAAAGCGGAGATTGCTGTAGATGAAACCAGAGTTTTCAGTTATTTACAAAATCAATTAATTGCTCAATCAACAAGTTTTGCAGAGGAGCAAGTTCGATTAGCTTATGAAGATAGTTACAAACGTTTCATAGGACCATCTATTGAACGTGAAATCCGTGGAGAATTAACAGAAAAAGCTGATCAACAAGCGATTGCAATTTTTGGTGAGAACTTAAGAAACTTACTACTTCAATCACCTTTAAAAGGGAAAGTTGTTTTAGGTTTTGACCCTGCTTATCGTACAGGTTGTAAATTAGCAGTAGTGGATGAAACAGGGAAATTATTAGCTGTTAAAGTGATTTACCCACATAAACCATCTAATCAAGAAAAACGTGACAGAGCAGCTGTGGAATTCATCGAGTTTATCGAAGAATACAAAGTTGAAATGATTGCTATTGGAAATGGAACAGCTAGTCGTGAGTCAGAAATTTTTGTCTCAGAAAATTTAAAACAATTAAAACGTGAAGTTTTTTATGTGATTGTTAACGAAGCTGGAGCCTCTGTGTATTCAGCAAGTGCTATTGCTCGTGAAGAATTTCCAGATTTACAAGTAGAAGAAAGAAGTGCTGCAAGTATTGCCAGACGTTTGCAAGATCCATTAGCAGAGTTAGTTAAAATTGAGCCAAAAGCAGTTGGAGTAGGTCAATACCAACATGACGTGTCTCAAAAGAAACTAACAGAGCAACTTGATTTTGTTGTAGAAACAGCTGTTAACCAAGTGGGTGTTAATGTAAATACTGCTAGTGCTCAATTATTACAACATGTCTCAGGACTTAACAAAACAACGGCTAAAAATGTAGTAATTTACCGTGAAGAAAACGGCACATTTAATAGTCGAACTGAGCTTAAGAAGGTACCAAGATTAGGACCAAAAGCTTATGAACAAGCTATTGGATTCTTAAGAATTCCAGATGGAAAAAACATTTTAGATAATACAGGGATTCACCCAGAGAGTTACAAATTAGTGAAAGAGTTACTGAAAGCTCTAGATCTATCAGAAAAAGAATTAGGCACTCCTGAGTCTAATGACAAATTAAGTCATGTCGTTGTTAGCCAATTAGCGTCACAATTAAATGTAGGCGAAGAAACCTTAGAAGACGTGTTAAAAGCCTTACTTCAACCAGGACGTGACATGAGGGACGAAATGCCAGCACCTTTATTAAGACAAGATGTTCTTAGCATGGAAGATTTAAAAGCTGGTATGGAGCTTCAAGGAACCGTTAGAAACGTTGTCGATTTCGGTGCCTTTGTTGATATTGGTGTGAAACAAGACGGCATGGTTCATGTGTCTAAGTTAAGCGCGAAATTCATTAAGCACCCAACAGATGTGGTGGCTGTTGGAGATGTGGTAACGGTTTGGATTGATTCAGTGGATATCAAGAAAAAACGTATTTCATTAACTATGATTCCAGTTGCTAAAAATGACTAATCAAGAATTACAACAATTAGTAGAAGAGGTTTCTTTGATTTATTTCAAGAAACCTTTTTTACATCAAGCAACCTTCAACAACCGACTCAAGACGACAGGTGGCAGGTATCATTTAAAGACAGCTAACTTAGATTTTAATCCATTGGTTCTTGAATTACATGGTAAAGAAGAATTAGTTGGAGTGATTAAACATGAGTTATGTCATTATCATCTGCATTTAGACAATAAGGGCTACCAACACAAAGATCCAGAGTTTAAGTTGTTATTGAAACAAACAGGCGGATCTCGTTTTGTTAAGCCTTTAAAGATAAGAAAGAACTATCAACACTACAAGTGCCAAGTGTGTGATGCAGATATTTTTAGACAAAGACGAATTGATACAAAACGTTATGTTTGCCAGTGTGGTGGCGGATTAAAGCATTTGACAAATGACTAGATAATCGTTATAGTTTTATTATTGTTTGTTAGCACTTACTTTGGTAGTTGCTAAACAAGAGTGTGTCTCATTAGCTTAGCTAACTGAGTGACTCAATGCATCGATGATGGAACTGGCAGACATGCAAGACTAAGGATCTTGTGCCTAATTACGGGCGTGAGGGTTCGAATCCCTTTCGGTGCATAGTATTATTTCTAATTTAGATGAACTAAATAAAAAATCCTCCTTAGTTACTTTGGAGGATTTTTTAATTTATATTTTAAATACGATGATAAAGTAAAGTTGTCAATAATTTCTTCTGAGATTATTTTTTCTTCTAGCTCTTCTTTACTACAAAAAATATAACTGATTATTTTTTCTTCGTTCTGAAGAATGATATTGTTTGGTTTTTCAATTGAAATATGAAATGCTTCTATATTATCAGTAATCAATCCAGTGTCTGTCGATAAATGACCTAAAGACTCAATGCTTCCAGATAAATTGAGTTCTTCTTTTAATTCTCGTTTAGCTGCTACATAAAGGTCTTCGTTGTTTTCAGAAAAACCTCGTGGGAATTCGAGATTTTCTTTTTCATTCCGAATAATTTTTATTAATAGAAATTTATTGTTACAAGTAGGTACAATAACAACTCCTCCTGTATTTTGTTCAATATGGATATAGTTACTTTCGTTATCTTTCAAAACTGTTAAGTATTTGTTTTTTAATACCAGTGGTTGTTGTTTTATTAAACCCTGAATTATCCAGGGTTTGTATCCTTTAGCTGTTTTTATTCGTTTGTTGTAAAAAAAGAATGTCAAAAAACAGGTTAAAAATGTAGTCATGATAATAAGAGAATATAGTAAATTGTTATTTAAAATGGTTATTTGTTTGTACATAAAGTAGGAAGAACAACCTACAATTATAGATATAGACATCATAATTTTATTATCTAGTCCTACAAAGAAGTTCTTATATTGAGATTTGTTCTTCTCCTTTTTTTTATTATCATAATAGTTTTCAATAAAAACACCTAGAGAATCCTTGTCTGTTATTTGGTCACTATTACTTAAAATTAAAGTTGCTAGTTTTGCAACGGATACATACTGTAGATGCCAAGATCTTAATTCAATTAACAGAGACAAAATAATAATACCAATAAGAAAAATTAAAATGCTTAGAATAGAGTGTATAGGTAAAGAATTTATTTTGTCTGATTGAGTAACATAAAAAGAAATAAAGACGAAGTAAAAAAGAAGAATTTGATCTCTTTTATTGGTTTGTTCTAGTAGATGGGTATTAGCTTGATTATACAAAGATTCAATATGCTGAATTAGTTGTTCATTCATTTTATATAACGCCTTCTTTCTTTCCTAATAAATATTATTGTAGCACTTATAAAGAGAAAAAAGTATGAGGAGATTATAGATTTGCCATTCTGTATGACCATTAATCAGACTGTTTGAAAAATGTAAGGGAATTCTGTAAAGTAAAGATAGATAGTGTGAACAAAGTGGAGGATAAAACATGATAAAAATTGGCATGACAACATTTGATGAACATGGCAGTTTATTGAATAAAAATAAATTAACCTTAGAAGAATATGCATCATTCTTTCCCATTGTGGAGCTCGATACATGCTTTTACGGCATTAGAAAAGCGAGTGTTAGTCAAAACTGGGTGGATAGAACACCTGATACATTTACGTTTATTTTGAAAGCCTATAAGGGCATGACACGCCATAGTTCTTATGAGGAATACTATACGAGTGAAAAAGAAATGTTTGAGGCCTACCAGGAATTTTTAGCCCCTGTGAAGACAAGTAACAAACTAGCTAGTATCTTGTTTCAATTTCCAGCATCATTTCCTTGTAATAAAGAGAATGTGATGTATCTTAGAAAAATTAGAGAGTATTACCCAAATGACCCAATAAGTATTGAGTTTAGAAATAGCAGTTGGTATCATGAAAAGATGAAAGACTCAATGATTCGCTTTATGAAAGAGTATCGTTATACCTTAGTCATGGTAGATCAACCTCAAGTAGCCCTTCATTCCGTGCCTTATGATGAGACAGTGACTAATCCTGATTTTGCGTTTGTTAGATTACATGGTCGCAATAAAGGAAATTGGTTGGATAATAGCGATGATTGGCGACGTAAACGTAATTTATATTGCTATTCTAAAGGTGAATTAGATGAGTTAGCACAAAGCTTTGAACAGATAAAAGCCAAACAAGTAGCCGTTATTTTTAATAATAACTCAGCTAAAGATGCAGCACCTAATGGTATGTTGTTGAAAAAAATACTCGGCGTGGAGTATGAGGGACTTAATCCGAATCAAACGTCGTTATTCTAAAGGAGAAGACTATGATAAAAGCAGCTTTTTTTGATATTGATGGAACGTTGTTAAGTAGTAATGGTGAAGTACTTGCTTCTACCAAAAGAGCCATAGAGAAACTTCATCAAGAAGATGTGTTATGTTGTATTGCTTCAGGTAGAGGGCCAAAAAGTATTCAATCACTGATTGGTCAATTACCAATGGATGCTTATGTGCTTTATAACGGACAAATCTGTTTTTCTCATGAAGTAGGTATTTTTGAGAATCCGTTTAGTCATGAAACGTTAAGAAGATTAGCGGAGTTTGGGGATAATGAAAACAAGCAAATGATTTTTGGAAGTCGAAAAGAGTTTTATGGTAGTCAATCCATGCAACTTGGTCAACGAAAATTAATCAAGCATTTATATCATTTATTACCTGATCAAGTTTCTGCTAAAGAGTTGGAGAAATGGCTAAAAAAATGGCAAATTTTACCTCAAAAGGAAAATAAATTTATGTCCTTACCCATCTTTGATCGTCCCGTATATCAGTGTGTTATGCTAAGTCCCGAAAGTGAGCAGGAGCGCTTAGAGGCTCTGTTTCCAGATTGTAAGTTCACTCGTTCAAATCCTTACTCCGTTGACATTATTCCACAGGGAGGCTCTAAGATTGTTGGGATTCATAAAGTCTTAGAACATTATGAGCTAGACGTGCATGAAGCGATTGCTTTTGGAGATAGTTGGAATGACTTAGAGATGTTAAAAGGAATTGGGATTGGTGTGGCTATGGGGAATGCCCCAGATGATGTGAAAGAAGAAGCTGATTATGTAACAGAAACAAATGATCGTGATGGTATTTATCAAGCATTAGTTCATCATCAAGTGATTAGATAAGGTGAGGTAAATCAAATGACAAGTCCCTACAAACAAGTAAAAGAATTTCATGATCATTTTGATCCAAACACCCATGACTCAGTGAGCGCCTTAAGTAAAGAGGTAGCTGAGTATCGAAGTGGTTTCAAGTTAGAAGAAATTTTGGAATTTTTATATGCAGCGAATAATGGCGATAAGGACAATTTTCGCTCTAGTGTCGCCTATTTAAAAGAAACTTTAGACACAGAAGCAGAAAAGTTAATCGAAAAAGACAAGCAAGTAGAACCTTTAGTAGATGAAGTGGATGCTTTAATTGATTTACTTTATTTTACGTATGGCTCATTTGTCATGATGAATGTGGATCCGACTAAGGTATTTAACATTGTTCACGAAGCCAATATGGGAAAATTATTTCCGGATGGCAAGCCAAGATATCATGAAGTAACAGGAAAAGTATTGAAGCCTGATAATTGGGAAGCAGACTTTGCTCCTGAAAAACGTATTAAAAATGAGATAGAAAAGCAAAAAAACAAAAATAAATAGCTATCAAAAGTCTAGACAGAATTTTTTCTGTTTAGACTTTTTTGATGTAAAAGACTAAAAAATATTATTTTATATGAAAAAAGGAGCCCGTTTTTTCATTAAATGTCATTTAAACTAATTGATATTAGTTTGTTTAAAGGTAGTTTAAAAGAAAGGGCAATGTAATGAAACGATATGGCTATATACGAGAATCTTCAGAACTTACAATTTCTGAACAAATGACACAATTAGCATGTTATGATTGTGATTTTTTGTGGATTGACAAAGGAAAAAAAAATTCAGATAAAGAGCTAAAAAAATTATTATCTTCCTGTGTAGAAGCAGCAAAAAAAGAAAAATTAATGATTGT
The DNA here is from genome assembly GCF_017316185.1 of Candidatus Vagococcus giribetii. Taxonomy (GTDB): domain Bacteria; phylum Bacillota; class Bacilli; order Lactobacillales; family Vagococcaceae; genus Vagococcus; species Vagococcus giribetii. The sequence continues at coordinate 33,736 of NZ_JAFLVX010000025.1, forward strand.
GATTGCAAATTTAACCGTGTTTGAAAAAACATTAAAACAGTTTCTTCCGATAATAACATATTTAAAACTAAATCATATTGAATTGGTAAGTCTAGATGAAGGAATTAATACGGAAGAAACTATGGATGTTTTAACGGTTGTATCGGCTGTACAAGATATGGATGAAAAAGTTAAAAGTAAACTAACAAAAGATGCTTTGCGTTTAAAAAAAGAAGAAGGTATCTCTTTAGGAAGACCAAAAATAGCAGAAGAAACAATCGAAAGAATTTATCATTTATACAAACAACACTATAGTCTAAGAGAAATTTCAGACCTGACAGAAGTATCATTAGGATCAGTGCACAAGTACATTAAAAATTATAGAGGCAGTAAATGATCTAAATTGTCGGTTCACAGGACAAAATAATTATTTTTAAGAAGAGTTATAAGAGTATCTTAAAGGTATAAACTAGTTGGGTCATTAGTTATTGAGTTATAAGGGAATGTGGTGTAGAGAATGATAAATCGAATAAATAAATTGAAAAAAGAGAGTCATTTGTATAAAATCTATGAACAAAATATAAAAAAACAGGTCAAAATATTAGACACGTTAGAGTTACAAATCGAACCAATTGGTATTCAGCAGTTAAGTGAATTAACGGATTTATCAAGAAGTAGTACAGTGAAATACTTAAAAAAAATCGCCAATAAATTAATTGAATATAATATCAGTAAGGAAGATGTACTTTGCCACTTTGATGATGAGAAAGTGACAACAGTTTATATCGAAATTAATGATATGGAGATATATCATGATTTTAGGAATTTATTAGTCCAAGAAGACTCCATGGTACAAATTGGTTTACGTTTGATATTAGGTGAGAAGCTAAATCGAGTGAGTTTAATTAATGAGTACTACTTAAGTGAAACACCGTTAAAAGAAAGATTAAAACTGTTGAGAGAGGTATTCCAAATTTATGGGATTGATTTAAAAGGACGTGATGGTAAATTATTTTTAAGTGGTGATGAAGCTATTATTAGAAAAGTAGGTCTGATGCTAATTAATGATATTTTTTCAGAAAATCAATGGCCTATTGATCATGTATCAGAAAAAGAAGTGATGGCAGAGATTAAAGAAGTTGTTGATATCAGCAAGTTAACTAAAAGGCAGTTACATGATTTAATGTTTGAGACAGGTATTATGTTATCGAGAACACAAAGAGGATGCTCTTTTGAAAGAGCAAACATCTTTGAAGATTTTCAAGAAAGCCTTGATCGTTTTTTAGAGGAGTATGCTATTTTAGATACTCATTTTAAAATTAGTGAAGTTGAAAAATCTTTTTTTATATTGAATTTATTAAGTAAAGAATGGTTTTGTCTTCAAAGTATAGGGAAAAAATTTATTAAATTGAATCATCAAACAAAAAATGAATTTACTAAATTATTAGAGTTTTCGGAAGAAAGATTGATTCACTATTTTCCAGAGATGGCTAATTGCGCGTTCGATCTAGAGCTTGCCTTATTTTGTCAACATCTATCTAAAATACTTTACCCAACGTGGAAAGGTGATATTTATAAAAATGACATGATTATTCATGATGTGAAATTGTTTGAAAGAGCTGAATTGCTTGTTAAAGAATTAATATCTTATTCACCTAAGTATATTGTTGGGGATTATGATTTTTTAATTAAACAATATATTAGTTTGATTTATTTACTTGCTGATCGTCGATTATATGAGAAACATATAGCTGTATACGTTTCTGGGTTAGATAGTGAAGTTGAACAAATTATTTTAGAAAAATTTATTCGTGAAACCTATAATCAATTTTTTAAAATTAACTTTGTGAGAAGCATCAAAGAATCTAATGTTTTTGTTGAAGTTGGCAGGTACTCTCCAAGAATTACGACTCATCCTACTGACCAAAATGTCATGTATGGAAAAATTTCTCCTAGGTTGCAAGTGAGAGATATGATGTTGCTTTCTAAAATACTTCAAGCACATGAGTTGAGACAATTATTATCATAAAAAAACTGTATCACTATTCTTTCAAGAATAGTGATACAGTTTTATGCCTTATAAATAAATATTAGGTAGAATAACATGAAAAAATTGCTTTTGGTGCCCTTACATTAAATGAGAGGATATTTTAGTACCTAGTATGTATCTGATAGTCATAAAACTAATCGAAAAAAACTTGGTACAAAGCACGTGTGGCTTGTTCTTCGTAAGGCTCTCTAATAGCAAATAAAATACTTAATTCACTTGCTCCTTGGTTGATTACTTCTAGATTGATCCCTTCATTAGCTAGAGCAGTAGTAGCTTTAGCTGCAACGCCAATGCTGTTTTTCATTCCCTCACCAACGATAGCTACCATGGAAATATCATGCTCAATCTTAATTTCATCCAGTTTTAAATCAGTTAATAGTTTATCTCTTAGTTGTTGCTCACTAGTAGGAGTGAGTTGGTTTTGTCTTAAAATAATCGTAATGTCATCAATACCAGAAGGCATGTGCTCATACTGTAAGCCGAATTCTTTGAGTATTTCTAAAATGCGAAATCCAAAACCAAACTCTCTATTCATTAAGTATTTTCTTAGAAAAATACTAGTAAAACCTGAGTCTGCGGCAATGCCAATAACTGATTGAGTATCTAATGGTCTACTAGCTGAAATACGTGTTCCTGGCGCATCTGGGTTATTAGTGTTTTTGATGACGACTGGAATATTTTGATGAAAAGCAGGAATCAAAGCTTCGTCATGTAATACGCTAAAGCCTGCATAACTTAATTCACGCATTTCTCTAAAGGTCAGCTCAGTAATAGGCGCACAGTTATCAATGATGTTTGGATTGGCTGAATAGATAGCATCTACGTCAGTAAAATTTTCGTACAAATTAGCGTTAATTCCAGCAGCGATAATCGAGCCGGTGACATCAGATCCACCTCTTGAAAAAGTGCAAATAGAATCATTACTAGTGACACCAAAAAAACCTGGTATCACCACAACATCTTTGTGGTGTTTTAAGTGTTTAATGGTATGATAAGCTTCCCTTTTAATCACCGTATCACCTGGGATATCTTCTACAAGAATGCCAGCGTCTTTTGGATGAACATAAGTAGCAGGTACGCCATTTTTAGTTAAAAATTCAGCTATTAATCGAGCGTGACAGTTTTCACCACTGGATTTAAAAAGATCCATCACTCTATCTGAGGAAACTAGAGGTGTCTTTTTTAAAGAATAAATTTCTGTTTTAATCGTTGTCATAGAAAGTGTTAAATCAAGTTCATCACACATAGCTTGAAAACGACTAATAATGGTTGCTTCAATAGCTGTTGTTTCTTGTTTTGCTAAAAAGGCATTAGCATAGTCAATGAGTAAATCAGTGACTTTTATATCTAATGGATGTGATTTACCTGGAGCTGAAACCACAATGAACCGTCGTTCAGGATCAGATTTGATAATAGCTAACACCTTTTTTAGTTGAGTCCCGTTTGCTAGGGAACTTCCCCCGAATTTTGTTACCTTCATTTTTTTAACCTCCCATTAAATAGATTATGTTATACATTACAGAAAAAAAAAGTGAAAAGCAATACGAAAAATGAAGAAGACTAAACAAATGATGAAAACCTTCCTAAATAAAGGACAATGGACAAAAGTTACTTTTTTTTAATAGAATAATAGTGATACGATGAGGTCTTTGTGTTATAATCTTTCTTAGATGTAAATTTTCTAATATACGATTGATTGCAAAGTAAGACAAGCTCTAAGACGTCCAAATAAGGAAAGCTCTGACAGCTGTTTTTTTCTGGTGATTTGAAGGGATAGTGGCGACTAACACTTAATATGGAGGAAATTTCATGAATACTAAAATATGGTTATGGGTATTACTTTTTGTAATAATCTTAGCTGCTGGGTTATATTTAGTAGCCTTTTTTATGAGACGAAAAAATCAAGACCGACTGGAGGAGCTTGAGAAAAACAAGATTGCCTTGTTTGATCTGCCTGTTTTAGAAGAAGTTGATGACGTCAAAAAAATGCATTTAGTAGGTCAAAGTCAAAACACCTTTAGAGAATGGAATCAAAAATGGATCGATATTTCTACCATTTCTTTTGCAGAGTTAGAAAGCCTCATTTTTGAAATTGAAAATTTAAATGAAACATTTCGTTTTATCAAAGTAAAAGAAGCACTTGAAGAAGCAGAAGGCACTCTTAAAAGTATGGAATCTGAGGTAGAAGAAATTCGCCAAGGATTGACAGACTTAAAAGAAAGTGAAGTAAGAAACTCTGAAGCTGTACAACAAGCTTTAGATGCTTACGAAACAATTAGTGAATCTGTTACTTCTGACCCAGATAAGTACGGGGTTTCTTATAAAGAACTAGAAAAACAAATTCAAAATGTTGAACGTGATTTTACACAATTTGTTGCTCTTAATACAGCTGGTGATCCAATGGAAGCTCGTACTGTATTAGAAAAAGCTGAAAAAAGAACTTATGAGATTCAAGAAGTCATTGAACAAATTCCACCATTGTTTGAAGTTTTAAACAAAGTATTTCCTAAACAATTAAAAGAAATTAAAGAAGGATATGCGTCATTAATCAAAGACCATTACGTATTTGAAAATGACATCATTCAAACAAATGTTGATAAACTAGAAGGCAAAGTCCGCTCAACTCTAATGAATTTAGAAAAATTAGAAGTTGAAAATGTTGGCAAGCTAAATAGTGAAATCGCTAAAGAAATTGATCAATTATATGACATCATGGAAAAAGAAATCAATGCTCGTCATTATGTTAATGACAACAAGAGTACATTGGTTAATTACTTAGAACATGCCGATAAAAACAATCATTTATTATTGATTGAACTGGATCATGTGTCTCAAAGTTACGTGCTTAACAACAATGAATTAGGTAAAGTTAGAGGCTTCCAGGCTCAAATGCAAGAAATGCAAAAAGAATTCGATGCGACTGAAGAAAAATTAAAAAACAAAGAAGCAATCTTTTCACAAGTTGCTGCCTTTTATCGCGAGAGTCTAGATCAATTAAAAGACATCGAAGAAGACCAAATTGAAACAGGTCAATCTATCAAGGACTTTGCTCCAAGAGAAAGAGATGCTATTAAGAAGATCGATGATTATGAATTAGAGTTGCGTACATTGAAACGTCATGTAGAGAAGCAACGTTTACCTGGAATCCCAAGTAGTTACTTAGAATTCTTCTATGTAGCTGGTGAAAGAGTTGAAGAACTAAGCCGTGAGCTTAACAAGATAAGAATAGATATGAATCATATCGATCGTTTAGTAGGTCTTTGCGAGGAAGATATCCAAACATTAAAAGACAAAACAAACAACTTAATCGATAGTGCTGCTTTAACAGAGCAAATGATTCAACATGCTAACCGTTATCGTTTCTCTCATCCAGAAATTAAAAACGCGATTGATCGAAGCTTAAGTTTGTTCTCAAGAGAGCATTTATATGAAGATGCATTAGATACCATCAGCGCTGGTATTGAACGCATTGAACCAGGAACAACTGAGCGCATTAGAAAGTATTATTTTGAAAATAAAAATAATCAGATTTAATGAGTCATTAAATCAAAGAAAGAGGCTGACCAAAATGTCAGTCTCTTTTCTTTTTCACTTAGTAATTCTGTAAAGTTGAAGGATAGGGAGTAAGACGTTATAATAAACATGAATTTTTAGAAAAGAGTGACGACAAATGATCTATTTTGATAATAGTGCAACAACAGCTATGGAAAAAAGTGTCATCGAAACATACAAACGAACTAGTGAACGCTTTATTGGTAACCCCTCAAGTTTGCATCGATTAGGAGAACAAGGAGCGACTTTATTAGACAAATCAAGGGAACAAATTAGTCAGCAGTTAGGTGTGTCAAAAGAAGAACTTTATTTTACAAGTGGCGGAACTGAGAGCAACAACTGGGTACTAAAAGGAACAGCTATTGAAAAACGTCCTTTTAGAAATCATTTGATTATTTCCTCAGTGGAGCATCCATCTATTAGTGAATCTGCTAAACAGTTGGAGAGCTTAGGTTTTGAGGTATCTATTATTCCTGTCACAAAAGCAGGTGAAATCGATACAGAAGCTTTAGAAGGCTTAATCAGAGATGACACAATTTTAGTTTCAACAGTGGTCATTAATAGTGAGGTTGGTGTGATTCAGCCGATAAAAGCGATTAGTGATATCTTAGAAAAATACCCATCGATTCATTACCATGTGGACGCTGTTCAAGCAGTGGGTAAAATTCCAACAGAGGAGTGGTTAACTTCTCGTGTTGATTTTGCTAGCTTTTCAGCGCACAAATTCCACGGACCTCGTGGAGTTGGTATGTTGTACTGGAAAAAGGGATGTAAATTAGCTCCTCTTTTAACAGGAGGCGGCCAAGAAAACAACAAACGCAGCACGACTGAAAATACACCAGGTATTGTCAGTATGGCAAGAGCTTGTCGTTTATTATTTGAGGATAGAGAGTTAAAAGAAAACTATATTCGCCGCATGCGTGATTATTTAGAAGAACATTTGAGCCATTTTGACAAAGTAACGATTTTTTCTCCTCAGGAAAAAAGATTACAGGCGCCTCATATTTTATGTTTAGGTATTAAAGATATTAGAGGAGAAGTCTTAGTCCATGCTTTAGAGGATAAAGAAATTTTCGTGTCAACGACAAGTGCGTGTTCAAGTAAAAAGAAAATGGCAAGTAGTACGTTAGGTTCTATGGGAGTGCCTGCCAAACTATCAGAAACTGCGATTCGTATTAGTTTAGATGAGAAAAATACCTTAGCTGAGGCAGAACAATTTTTAATCATCTTCAAACAACTTTATGATAAATTTGAGAAAATTAACGGATAAAAGGAGATTGTATGAACTATACAGAAATTATGATTCGCTACGGTGAATTATCAACTAAAGGAAAAAACAGAAAAGTTTTTATTAGCCAATTAGCTCACAATGTGAAGAAAAGTCTACATGAATTTGAAGAAGTTAAAATTCAATCAGACCGTGACCGTATGCATTTGATTTTAAATGGAGCAGATAGCCAAAGTGTGATGGCTCGTTTAACACCAATTTTTGGGATTCAAAGTTTTTCACCAGTAATTAAGATTGAAAAAGACACAGATATCATCTGCCAAACAGCGATTGAAATGGTAAAAGAAGTTTGGGAAGAAGGCCAAACCTTTAAAGTTCAAAGTCGTCGTTCAGATAAACAATTTATTTGGGATAGTAACGATATGAATCGTGAAGTGGGTGGTGCGATTTATCATGGTATCCCTGGGATTGAAGCCAAAATGATTCAACCTGATATTCGTGTAGATGTAGAAGTTAGAAGAGAAGCAGCCTATTTATCTTGTCAAACGATTCAAGGGCCTGGTGGACTCCCAGTGGGCTCAAGTGGTAAAGGTATGTTGATGCTTTCAGGTGGAATTGATTCGCCTGTTGCAGGCTATTTAGCGATGAAACGTGGTCTTAATATTGAAGCCGTTCATTTCTATAGCCCACCTTATACAAGTGAGCAAGCTCTTAATAAAGCGAAAGATCTAACGGTTAAACTAACTCCTTATGTAGGAGGTATTCAGTTTATCACTGTGCCATTTACAGAGATTCAAGAAGAAATCAAACGCTCAACACCATCTGGTTACTGGATGACGATTACAAGACGTTTTATGCTTCGTTTAACAGATTTAATCAGAGAACAACGTCGCGCTTTAGCGATTATTAATGGTGAATCATTAGGTCAAGTGGCCTCACAAACAATGCACAGCATGGTAGCAATTAATGAAGTGACAACGACACCTATTATTCGCCCTGTGATTACAATGGATAAAAGTGAAATTATTGAAATCGCTGAAAAAATTGATACCTTTGAATTAGCGATTCAACCATTTGAAGATTGTTGTACGATTTTTGCGCCACCAGAGCCAAAAACTCGTCCAAAACTTGAAAAAGTAGAGTACTATGAAAAACGTCTTGATGTAGAAGGCATGATTGCAAGAGCTATGGCAGGGTTAGTCATTGAAGAAGTTAAATCAAGTGATTCATTCTTAAACAAAACAACAGAAGACATGGACGATTTGTTCTAAAAAGAGAAGTTGAAGCCACTCTAAAGGAGTGATGTTTCAGCTTCTTTTTGTGACTAAATAAGAATTTTGCTTTTTTGATGATTAATGGGTGAGGATATTTATAATATTTTCACAAATTCATTGAAATGTTAAAATTTCCGTGATACACTAAATGTGAAAGTTGTCACAATTCTAAAGAGGTGTTGTACATGGAAAATTTGAAAAAAAATCAAGAAATACCAAAAGCCACAGCAAAACGTATTCCATTGTATTTTCGTTATTTAAAGACCCTTGATCAAAGCGGAGTGAAGCGAATTAAATCAAATGAATTTAGCCAAATGATTCAAATTCCTTCAGCAACGATTCGTCGAGATTTTTCACACTTTGGTGAATTAGGTCGAAGCGGCTATGGGTATGATGTGCCTTATTTAATCGAAGTTTTTAGTAATATTTTAAACACAGAAATTGAAAAAAGAATTGCCTTAATCGGTGTCGGAAACCTAGGGAAAGCCTTAGTCAATAATAACTTTAGACGTAACGCCAACCTAAACATTGTTGCGGCATTTGATGCAAATCCTGAAGTGATTGGGACAAAAGTTAATGGCATTAAAGTGGAAGATATTTCTTGCATTAAAGAAGTCATTAAAAAAGAAGGTATTACCACTGTGATTACCACAGTACCAAGTAACAAAGTACAAGAAGTGATTGATGATGCAGTTGAAGCTGGCGTTACAGCTGTGTTAAACTTTGCACCAAAACGTTTGAAAGTCCCTCACAATGTCCAAGTTCAGTACATTGATTTAACGACAGAACTTCAAACATTAATCTATTACGATGAAAATTATAACAACCCAGAATTTAAAACATTGTAATTGCGAGCAACTCTTTTGTCTTTTATTCTTTCTTTATTTATACTAAGGGAAGAATAGAGATAAGGGAGTGTTTTTTTATGCAAGTAACGTTAAAAGGAAATCCTGTTGAATTAGAAGGTGTTCAACCAATTATCGGTGAGAACGCACCAAGTTTTTCATTACAAGATTTGAAAGATCAACAAGTAACTTTAGCTGATCAACTAAGTAAACCATTAATTATTAGTGTGATTCCAGATATTGATACAAGTATCTGTGCACTACAAACAAAACGCTTCAATAAAGAAGCAGCAACAGAAACAGGCATTAATTTTGTGACTGTATCAAACAACACAAAAGAAGAACAGAGTAACTGGTGTGCTGCAGAAGGTGTTGATATGACTATGCTTCGTGACTCTGATTTAGAGTTTGCTAAGAACTATGGTTTATTGATTCCAGAAATGAACCGTTTAGCAAGAGCTATTTTTGTTGTTGATACAACAGGAAAACTTGCTTATGTAGAAATCACTTCAGAAGTCTCTCATGAGCCTGATTACACAAAAGCTCTAGAAGCAGCAAAAGCCTTGATTTAAGTTTGACTACTTAGGCGTTTCATTGTAGAATGAAAGCAATAAAAAGATGCTTAGATTAAGAGGAGTAGTACTTGTAGAAGCAAATCAGAAAGAAAATCCTTGGCTGAAAGATTTTCCTTTGAAGAGTATGAAGGTAGCTTAGGAGCAGAAATGAGTTTTTTTCCGAGTAGTGCTCGTTAACGCGCTTTTAAGTGACAGTACCTATGTACTGTAATCTAGGTGGTACCGCGAATAATTCGTCCTAAAGTAGAAATACTTTAGGACTTTTTTTGTTCGCTTATGTGAAAAAAGAAAGGACAGATGATATGACAGAAGAAAATAATTTAGCATCAAAGTTTGATCCGAAACAAGTTGAGGAGGGGTGTTATCAAAAATGGTTAGACACAGATGTCTTTAAACCAAGTGGTGACAAAAGTGCTCCTGCTTATTCAATCGTTATTCCACCACCAAACGTAACAGGAAAATTACATTTAGGTCATGCGTGGGATACAACGCTTCAAGATATGATTATTCGTCAAAAGAGAATGCAAGGCTTTGATACGCTTTGGTTACCAGGAATGGATCACGCGGGGATTGCCACTCAAGCTAAAGTAGAAGAAAAACTACGTGGTGAAGGGGTAACTCGTTATGATTTAGGTCGTGAAAAATTCTTAGAAACAACTAACGAATGGAAAGAAGAATACGCTGGTCATATTCGTGAACAATGGGGCAAAATGGGACTGTCTGTTGACTACTCTCGTGAAAGATTCACGTTAGATAAAGGACTTTCAGATGCTGTTAAACGCGTATTTGTGAAACTTTATGAAAAAGGATTAATTTATCGCGGAGAATATATTATTAACTGGGACCCTCAAGCAAAAACAGCTCTTTCTGATATTGAAGTAATTCATAAAGACATTGAAGGTGCCTTTTATCATATGTACTACCCATTAGCAGATGGTAGTGGCAAATTAGAAATCGCTACGACTCGTCCAGAGACAATGCTTGGAGATACAGCTGTTGCTGTTCACCCAGAAGATGATCGCTACAAACATTTAATTGGTCAAAAAGTTATTTTACCTTTAGTGAATAAGGAAATCCCAATTATTGCTGATGAGTACGTTGAGATGGACTTTGGAACAGGTGTGGTGAAAATTACACCAGCCCATGACCCCAATGACTTTGAGGTAGGTAATCGTCATAACTTACCACGAGTAAATGTTATGGATTCAAGTGCAACAATGAATGAATTAGCGGGTAATTATGCTGGCATGGATCGTTTTGAAGCACGTAAGCAAGTGATTAAAGACTTAGAAGAATTAGGTTTACTAAAAGAAATTGAAAAACACGTTCACAGTGTAGGTCACTCTGAAAGAACTGGCGTTGTTGTTGAACCAAGACTATCAACACAATGGTTTGTTAAAATGAAACCTTTAGCTGAGATGGCTATTAAAAATCAAGAAACAGAAGACAAAGTAAACTTTTACCCACCAAGATTTGACCAAACGTTCTTAACTTGGATGGAAAACGTTCATGACTGGGTTATCTCTCGTCAATTATGGTGGGGACATCAAATTCCAGCTTGGTACCATAAAGAAACAGGTGAGATGTATGTTGGTGAAGACGCACCAAAAGACATTGAAAACTGGACACAAGATGAAGATGTATTAGATACATGGTTCTCAAGTGCTTTATGGCCATTTTCAACAATGGGTTGGCCTGATGAAAATGCAGAAGACTTCAAACGCTATTTCCCAACAAGTACTTTAGTAACAGGTTATGACATTATTTTCTTCTGGGTAAGTCGTATGATTTTCCAAAGTATAGAATTTACTGGTCAACGACCATTTGAAAACGTGTTGATGCATGGATTAATTCGTGCCGAAGATGGACGTAAAATGAGTAAATCTTTAGGTAACGGAATTGACCCAATGGATGTCATTGAAAAATACGGTGCTGATGCTTTACGTTGGTTCTTATCAAACGGCTCAACGCCAGGTCAAGACATGCGTTTTAGTTATGAAAAAATGGATGCTTCTTGGAACTTCATTAATAAAATTTGGAATGCTTCACGTTTTGTGATTATGAACTTAGAAGGATTTAGTTACGAAGATATCAATTTAGAAGGTCACAAAACAGTGGCAGATAAATGGATTTTAACACGCTTAAATGAAACGATTGAAAAAGTAACCATGTTCTTTGACCGCTTTGAATTTGGTGAAGCAGGTCGTCAGTTATACAATTTTATCTGGGATGACTTCTGTGACTGGTACATCGAAATGAGTAAAGAAATTCTTTACGGAGAAGATGAGTCGCAAAAACAAATGACTCGTAGTATTTTAAGTTATACATTAGATAAAATCTTAAAATTATTACACCCAATTATGCCATTTGTGACAGAAGAAATTTGGGAAAAAATTCCTCACACAGGAGATTCTTTAGTAACAGCTCCTTATCCAGTTGTTGTACCTGAGTTGTCAGATGAAGCCTCAGCACGAGGAATGGAAGTATTACAAGAATTGATTCGCTCTGTTCGTAACATTCGCTCAGAAGTGAATACACCAATGTCTAAACCAATTACGTTACTTATCAAAACAAATGATAAAAAAGTAAACTTATTCTTAAACGAGAACACGAAATACATTGAGCGTTTCTGTAATCCAGAAGAATTAGTGATTGCTGATTCAGTAAATGCACCAGAAACATCAATGAGTACAGTGATTACAGGAGCAGAAATTTTCTTACCATTAGCTGATTTAATCAACATTGATGAAGAAATCGCTCGTCTTGAAAAAGAATTAGACAAGTGGAGTAAAGAAGTAGAGCGTGTACAGAAAAAATTAGCGAATGAAAAATTCGTAGCAAGCGCACCAGAAGTAGTAGTAGAAGGTGAACGCAGCAAAGAAAAAGACTACTTAGAAAAACAAGCAGCCGTAACAGAACGAATCAACCAATTAAAAAAGGTGTAAATAAAAGGTGTAAATTTTAGCGTTTTGTTCTGAGAAATTGGAGAAAATAATAAACAATCTGTGGTTTTTATATTGATGGTGATCACTGAAGTTACCGCAGAAGTAGCTTAGAATTACCCGTCAATAAAAGGTGTAATAACAACTGTTCTGCTCTGAGTAATTGGAAGAAAGTATAAACAATCTTGGTCTTTTAGATTGCTTATACTTTCTGAAATTACCGAAAGAGCAAGTTGAAATTGCCCGTCAATAAAAGGTGTAATAACAAAGATTCAGCTTAAACAAATGATAGCAACTTGTAGTAACGAAGGGTAAAAAATAATAAATAGGTGGTTAAGTAATGACTTATGAAGAAACTGTTGCCTGGATTCATGACCGCATCAAATTTGGGATTCGTCCAGGGTTGATTAGAATTAATGAAATACTTGAAAGATTAGATAATCCACAAGATAAGTTAAAAACAGTCCATATTGGCGGAACAAACGGGAAAGGATCGACGACAACGTTTCTTCGCAATTTACTTGAAGAACAAGGCTTACGAGTAGGAACATTCACGTCACCCTATATTGAAAGTTTTAACGAGCGTATTGCCATTAATGGTGAGCCAATCCCAGATGAGGAGCTTGTTAGATTAGTCAAAGAGATTAAACCAATTATTGATGACATGGACACGGTTGAAGAGTTAAAAAATGCAGTAGAATTTGAAATTCTAACAGCGATTATGTTCCAATACTTTTTAGAAACAGAAGTCGACATCGTGTTAGTCGAAGTTGGTTTAGGTGGAACTTATGACTGTACAAATGTGATTGTGCCTTTAGTTTCTGGTATTACAACTATTGGTTTTGACCACACAGATATCTTAGGAGATACCATTGAAGAGATAGCTGCTCAAAAAGCGGGTATCATTAAAGAAAATGTACCTGTGGTTGTGGGGAAAGTAGATGAAGCTGCTTTTGAAGTTATCAATAAGCGTGCAAAAGATTTAAATTGTCCAATCTACCGATACCAAGAGAATTTTCGTAGCAAGTACATTCAACCAGATGAGAATTGGGGAGAAATCTTTAATTACCGTTCAGAAGAGCTTGATTTATCTCATGTTAGTATTTCTTTACTAGGACAACATCAAGTGGATAATGCTAGCTTAGCGATTCAAATGTATGAGCTTATTTCAGAGCAATTAGGCTTACGAGTATCAAGTAAAGACATTCAAAAGGGATTGAAAAATGCTTTTTGGCCAGGAAGAATGGAAAAAATGTCTGATGAGCCGTTAATCGTTTTAGATGGCGCTCATAATGACCATGCGATGCAAGTAATGGTGAATAACTTAAAAACAGAATTTAAAGGGCAACATATTCATGCTATTTTTGGCGCTTTATCAACTAAGGATATTGCTGCTATGGTGAAAGACTTAACGTCTGTTCCACAATTAGATTTAAAAGTGACAGCTTTTGATTACCCGAAAGCATTCACAAAAGAGCAATACGAGGAAATGGGCTTATCTGCATACTCTAACTGGAAAGAAGCCTTAGCTGATACCTTAACTGAGTTAACAGGGGACGACTTGATTCTAATTACAGGATCACTCTATTTTATTTCTCAAGTCAGAGAAACACTATTAGGAGGAAATTAATTGAAAAAAGTAAGTGGCATTATTTTTGACATGGACGGTCTAATTTTAGATACAGAAGCTATTTATTGTGAATCTAACATCACAATTGCTAAAGAATTTGGTTTAAAAGGCTTTGATAAAGAGCATTACAAAGAAGAGATTGGTTTAAGTGATGAGCACGCCTATCAAAAATATCTAAAAGATTTTTCTTATTTACCAGAAGAAACGATTCAAGCTTTTTTTGATGCTAGTCGAAACCGAGTAAAAGAAAGATTTGCCACTGAAGGAGCTCCTTTAAAGCCAGGTATCATTGAGATACTTACTTACTTAAAAGAGCAAAATATTCCTTGTGTTGTTGCTTCTAGTAACACAACAGCAGCTATTAAGCAGTTGTTAGAAAAGGCTGATGTGATGGACTTTTTCAAAGATACAGTTTCAGGAGAAGACGTAACTCATGCCAAGCCTCATCCTGAAATTGTTGAAGTGGCATTAAAAAAATTAGGGACAAAAGCAGAAGAGACTTTAATGCTTGAAGATTCTCTAAATGGCATCAGAGCCTCTTACGCAGCTCATGTACCTGTTATCATGGTGCCAGATTTATTAGAGCCAAGCGAAGAAGCTCTTGAAAAAGCGCTATGTGTTAAAAAAGACTTATTTGAAGTCTTAGATTTTGTTAAAGAAAGATAATGTAAAATACCTCTTTCATCGTACATTTAACAGTGTAGATGGAAGGGGGATTTTTTTGTCACAGGGATTAAAACAACATTTTGATGAGATTAAGCCTAGAGAACGAGGTGAAAAATACGGGATTGAATCTTTAAGTTATCAAGAACTAATTGCCATCTTACTTAGAACAGGGAGTCGGGATAAAAATGTCTTAGAGCTTTCTCAAGAGGTCATCTTTAGTTTTGATAGTTTGTATGAGTTAAAAAAAGCGAGCTTAGAAGAGCTCAAAGAAATAGAAGGGATTGGTCCAGCAAAAGCTATTGAACTACAAGCAGCTATTGAATTGGGACGTAGACTAATGATTGAGGAACGACAGAAAACAGGCCCCATCTTATCTAGTCAAGATATTGGGGAACAACTGCTACTAGAGATGAAAGATTTGGAGCAGGAACATTTTGTTGTGTTATATTTAAACACTAAAAATGAGGTGCTTAAGAAAAAGACTATCTTTATTGGCTCTGTTAATCAATCAGTCGCTCATCCAAGAGAAATTTTTAAAACAGCCGTTAAATGCTCCTCTTCACGGTTAATTATCGCTCACAACCATCCTTCTGGAAATCCCACACCTTCTAAACAAGATATCCTTTTCACCAAGCGTTTAATGGAGTGTGGGAATCTAATGGGGATTGAGCTCTTAGATCATATTATAATTGGCGAAAATAGCTTTATTAGTCTTAGAGAAGGGAAGATATCTAGAAAAAAACGTTTTCTAGAAGGCTTGCATTTCTATTTTAGTTGCGTTATGATTAATATGTAATTTAGTTTTGGGATTCAATAGAAGTTTAAAGTTATATCGTAGTAACCACCTCTATCGACCTTAAAGCAAGTATTACAAAATATCATTTAGTGCATTTATGGCACGAGGAGGAAATAAAATGGCTCAAGGAACAGTAAAATGGTTTAACGCTGAAAAAGGATTTGGATTCATCCAACAAGAAGAAGGAAATGATGTGTTTGTACATTTCTCAGCTATCGAAGGTGAAGGATTCAAAACTTTAGAAGAAGGTCAAGCAGTTACCTTTGAAGTCGAAGATACAGATCGTGGACCTCAAGCAGCTAACGTACACAAAGCTTAATTTCAAACCTAACTAACAAAAGTATCAGTCGTAATTGCGACTGATACTTTTTTCTATTTATTGGGGAAAAATCAGGGTGGTAAAAAGTGGTTGAAAGAGCAGACTTTTTATCCCTTAACTAGCAAAGAAAACTCCATAAAAAATAAGAGGCCGACATTTAAGTCAGCCTCTTACTAATTATTCAGCTTCTAAAACAACCGGGATAATCATCGGGTGTCTTTCTGTTTTTTCAACTAAGAATGGTTGAATCGCATTAACGATAACTTCATTTAACATTGCTTCATTACAATCTTTTTGTTTCAATGCTTTACGAATAGTATTGAATAACAAACGTTGAGATTCTTGGATTAACTCACCAGATTCTCTCATATAGATAAAGCCACGAGATAAGATATCTGGACCGGCTACAATGGTTTGTGTTTTGTAATCAACTGTGGCAACAGCTAAGACTAAACCATCTTCTGAAAGAATACGACGGTCTTTTAAGACAATGTTACCAATATCTCCGATACCATTACCATCAACGTAAACGTCATCGGCATTAAAGTGACCTGCTCGTCTAGCTGAGTCAGCTGTTAAAGCAAGGACATCTCCATTTTCTAAAATAAAGCAATTTTCTTTTGCAACACCAGTTGCTTGAGCAGACTTAGCATGAACATTTAACATGCGGTACTCACCATGAACTGGAATGAAGTATTTAGGTTTAAGTAAACGTAGTAATAATTTTTGTTCTTGTTGACCACCGTGACCTGAAGTGTGAATGTTATTCACTTTACCATGAATCACGTTAGCACCAGCTTCAGATAATAAGTTAATCAAGCGATTCACACTAGTTGTGTTTCCTGGAATAGGAGAACTTGAAAAGATAACCGTGTCATCTGGTTGGATTGAAATTTGACGGTGAGTTCCATTAGCGATACGACTTAAGGCAGCCATTGGTTCACCTTGGGACCCAGTACATAAAATCATAATTTCATTAGCTGGGTATTTATTGATTTCGCGACTATCAATAAACGTGTCATCAGGCACATTTATATATCCAAGAGCACGACCATTTACCATAGCGTTTTCCATACTACGGCCAAAGACAGCGATTTTACGACCTGTCTTCACAGCAGCTTGTGCCGTTTGTTGTAGTCTAAAAATATTAGAAGCGAAAGTAGCAAAAATGACACGACCTTCGACTTTTTCGATAATGCGTAAAATAGAGTCCCCAATTAGTTTCTCTGATTTAGTAAATTCAGGAATTTCAGCATTAGTACTATCAGATAGTAAACACAGAACGCCTTCCTCACCAAGTCTCGCCATTTTGTGTAAATCAGCAGGCTCTCCAACTGGTGTGAAGTCAAACTTGAAATCTCCAGAGTAAACAATATTACCTGATGGTGTTTTAACAATAACCCCATTGGCTTCAGGAATACTGTGAGTAGTTCGGTAAAAGCTGACAGAAGTTTTTCTAAACTTGATAACTGAGTCTTCGTTGACTTCGTGAAGCTCAGCGTCTCTTAGTAACCCATGTTCGTCTAGCTTGTTACGAATTAATGCCATGGCTAAAGGACCAGCATAGATAGGAATATTTGCTTGTTTTAACAAGAAAGGAATCCCACCAATATGATCTTCGTGACCATGTGTGATGACAAGTGCTTTGACTTTGCTAATGTTTTTGAGGATGTATTGATAATCAGGAATGACATAATCAATTCCTAATAAATCGTCTTCTGGAAATTTAATACCAGCGTCAATCATGATGATTTCATCTTGAAATTGAACACCGTATGTATTTTTTCCGATTTCCCCAAGTCCACCGATGCCAAAAACACCTGTTTCATTGTTTTTTATTTGAACTTTCATAATTAGTCAAACTCCACAAGTTTGAAGTCAGCATTTTCTTTTTCGTAATCTAAGTGATTGCCTTCTAATTCTTGAATTAATTCAATGTTATAAACTGTGTTGTCTTCAATAATTTTTCTTGCTTCAACAGGTGAAGAAGCTTCCATATATAGAGACATTGTTTTTTCTCTTTGTGGGCTGCGTGCTTTGTCTTCTTGGTAATATACTTTATAGATCATATAAAAATCCCCTTTAAATTGTTTTTTAGTGAGTTATTTATTTTTAAACACAACAAACTGAGGCGTGTCATACACCCAGATTGAGATATAGCTATCTGTCAAAAAACAGACAACATGAAACATTTTTTCTGTGTTTCATAATAAGATAAAAATTCACCGTCTTGAGTTTGGATAAGAATCCAACATTTAGATTTATTCTATCATAATCATAACAAGATGTATAGAAACATTCACTCAAAGAAAAGAGACTAGAAGACAAGGGGATTCCTTTTTCTTCTAGTCTCAGTGACACAAACTTATTTTTTTAGTACATCTTGATAGTCTTTTTTTTGATCAAATTCTTTTTTAGCAAATGGGCATAATGGAATGACCTTTTTTTGGTTCTTTCGAGCATAGTCAACCCCAAGGGCCACTAGCTGCTCTGCAATCCCTTGACCACGCTGATCATCTTCAACAAAGGTGTGATCAATAATAATCATCGATTCACCAGCATTTGACCACGTCATTTCGCCGATTTCTGTCATTTGATCATCGTATACAACAAAACGATTTGCTTCTTCTACATATTTCATTGATTACTTCTCCTTTTTGATGTATTTAAGGGCACCTGTCGGACATTGATTAATCACATCAGCCGTGTGATTGACTTCTCCGTTGTCAGTGATAATCCAGGGGCGTCTACCAACTTCAAATACCTCAGGATTTCCTTTAACACATTTTCCAGCATGTTCACAGATGTCACGGCTATAGAAAATAGACATATCTTCTCCGTCATACTTTCGGTAACCAGCTTCCAGTAGTTCTTTTTCTGATACAGTTGCTTCATTAGGGTGTTCCATGTGTTATCATTCCTTTCATTTAGCCAAACCTATCAACTACATTTCAATTATACCATGTTTTTAAAATAACGAGTAGAATTGATTATAGAAAAATAACGAAAGTGATTTTAATGTGACTTTTTTAGCAAAACGTAGGCAATCATAAAAAAATTGTGGTATGTTTAATAGTATTGGTATTAAATTTTTTAATGTTAGGAGATGATTTCATGAAAACGATGTGGCATTATGCCATGCGCCAAAAGGGTCTGTTAGCACTCAATTTTATCTGTGTATTTGGATTTGTCATTATTGAGTTAGGCCTGCCCACTTTACTAGCTAAAATGCTAGATGTTGGGATTGTTAACAATGATTTTGAATACATCAAAAAGATTGGTGGTTATATGATTGTAACCATAGCTGTTGGGATATTTCTTTATTTGAGTTTGGCAATTGTAGGTGCAAGATTAAACACCAGACTTGTCCAACAAATGCGAGACGACATGATGGAAAATATCCAACGCTTTTCACACCAAGAATATGAAAAAATTGGGATGTCATCACTCATAACACGAACAACGAATGATGCTTTTCAAGTGATGACGTTTATGGGAATGATTCTAAGAACAGGGTTTGTCACACCTATCATGTTTGTTATGAGTATTGTGATGATTGTTAGAACTAGCCCATCATTAACTACTTTTGTGATAGGTGCACTACCGTTTCTACTATTAGGGATTCTCTTTATAGCGAAACGTTCAGAGCCATTATCAACGAAACAACAAAAAAATCTTGATAATATTAACATGATTTTAAGAGAAAATTTAACTGGTTTACGAGTAATTCGTGCCTTCGTCAATGAAAAATTTGAAGAAAAACGTTTTGATGAAGTGAATACCAATTACGCGGATAGCTCAAAAAGATTGTTTAAATTAATGGCGACAGCTCAACCAGCATTCTTCCTTTTATTCAACTTAGTTATGGTACTTGTTATTTGGTTCGGTAGTATCCAAATTGATGCGGGGAGTTTAGAAGTAGGTAACTTAATCGCCTTTATTGAATATATTTTTCATGCTTTATTCTCATTCTTAATGTTCTCTTCAGTCTTTATGATGTACCCTCGTGCAGCAGTTTCAGCAAGACGTGTGCAAGAAGTGTTAGACATGGAACCAGCAATTAAAAACCCAGAAAATGGCGTTAAAGAAACTCAAACAAATGGTGTTCTTGCTTTTAACAATGTGTCATTTGCTTACCCAGGGAACTCTGAAAGTCCAGTGATTCGTCAGGTTAGTTTTGAAGCTAATCCAGGTGAGACAGTTGCTTTTATTGGGAGTACTGGTAGTGGAAAGTCAACCTTAATTCAGTTGATTCCACGATTTTATGACGTGACTAGAGGAAGTATTACAATTGACGGAGTTGACGTTAGGGATTATGACTTGTCTGCTTTAAGACAAAAGATTGGTTACATTCCTCAAAAAGCCTTGTTATTCTCAGGTACTATTGAAGATAACTTGAAATATGGTAAGCCAGATGCGACTGAAGAAGAGATGAGAGAGGCTCTTGATATTGCTCAAGCCACAGAATTTGTCTCACAGAAAGAAAAAGGCTTAGATGAGCCAATTTCAGAAGGTGGTTCTAACTTCTCAGGTGGGCAAAAACAACGGTTAGCCATTGCGAGAGCTTTAATCAGAAAGCCAGCTATTTATGTATTTGATGACAGTTTTTCAGCTTTAGATTACAAAACAGATGCGACTTTACGAGCACGTTTGAAACATGAAACGACTGAGTCAACAGTCTTAATTGTCGCTCAACGTGTTAGTACCATTATGCACGCAGATAAAATTGTTGTCCTAAATGAAGGGGAAGTAATCGGTATAGGAACTCATAAAGAGCTCTTACAAACTTGCCCAATTTATTATGATATTGCCTCATCTCAATTATCAGAGGAGGAATTAGCATGAAAAAATCAGTAGGCTCAATTGGAAGATTATACACTTATATTTCTCCTTATAAAGGCAGTTTCTTTTTAGCCATTGGAATGACTATTTTGGCGATTGTGATGAATGCGTTAATGCCTTTTGTAACAGGATTACCCACAACAAGAATTGCCGAAAATGTCAAAAAAGGAGAATCATTAGACTTTAACTACATTAGTAAAGTCCTAATCGTATTGTTGATTATTGGGATTATTTACAGTTTAGCCAATTATCTAGCTCAATTATTTATGACCAATGTGGTGCAACATTCGATGCGTGATTTACGTGAAGATTTAGACAAAAAGATCAATCGTCTACCTGTGTCATACTTTGACCAAAATCAATTTGGAGATGTCCTATCTCGTGTCACAAATGACGTAGATGCTGTTAGTAATGCGATGCAACAAGGATTCATTGCTATCATTAATGCCATTTTAGGTATTGTAATGGCGATTACTGCCATGCTCATGATTGATGTAAAATTAGCATTAATTGTGATGATTATTATTCCCTTATCGATACTCATTACAAAAATCGTGGTGAATATCTCTCAAAAATACTTTAAGCGCCAGCAAGATTCTCTAGGCGATTTAAATGGCTTTGTTCAAGAGAATTTAACTGGGTTTAGTGTCTTGAAATTATACGGACGAGAAGAGCAAACCTTAGAAGAGTTCAAACAAGTAAATGGCAAGCTAGCCTATAATGGTTTTAGAGCAGCGGCTATTTCTGGTTTGATGATGCCTTTAGTCAACTTAACCGCCTATAGTGCTTACGTTGGTGTGGCAGTAGTAGGCTCTTATTACATTATTCAAGGAACATTACTTTTAGGGAACTTGCAAGCCTTTATCCAATATGTTTGGCAAGTCTCTCAACCAATGGGACAAATTACCCAATTATCATCAGTCCTTCAAAGTGCTACAGCAGCAACGAAGCGTGTTTTTGAGATTTTAGACGAACCAGAAGAACTATTGAATGACCAAGACGTACCTTTACCAGAAGTTATTGAAGGGAATGTATCCTTTGAAAATGTGTCATTTAGCTATGACCCACATAAACCATTAATTCAAAACTTTAATGTAGAAGTGAAAGCAGGACAAACAGTTGCTGTCGTTGGTCCAACAGGTGCAGGGAAAACCACTTTAATCAACCTTCTTATGCGTTTTTATGATGTGACAGAAGGCTCGATTAAGATTGATGGCATCGATACAAAAGCCATGAATCGTAGTGATGTCCGCTCCTTATTTGGTATGGTGCTTCAAGACGCGTGGTTATACAATGACACCATTAGCGAAAACATTCGTTTTGGTAAGCTTGATGCCACAGATTACGAAGTAGTTGATGCGGCTAAAACAGCCAATGTGGATCACTTTATTAGAACGATGCCTGATGGTTACAATATGTTGATTAATGAAGAGGGAGATAATGTTTCTCTTGGTCAAAAACAGTTATTAACAATTGCTAGAGCCGTTATCTCTGATCCAAAAATCTTAATTTTAGATGAAGCAACCAGTTCAGTAGATACACGTTTAGAAGGCTTAATTCAAAAAGCCATGGACCGTGTCATGGAAGGGCGAACTAGTTTTGTGATTGCTCACCGTTTGTCGACTATCAGGGACGCTGACTTGATTCTTGTGATGGATCAAGGTCAAATTATTGAGCAAGGAACTCATGAGTCACTCTTAGCTCAAAACGGCTTCTATGAACAACTGTATAACAGTCAGTTCCAGGAAGAAGCAGAGTAAAAAAGTATTAAATAAAAAAGACATCAACCACAGAGTTACTGGTGGTTGATGTCTTTTTATTTAGCCAAGTTGACTAGCAAAATGAGCCATTGCTTTTTTCACGTTATCAAGACTTTCTTCTTTTAGTAAAGGAAGTAAGTTGTTTTGTAAGCTTGTAAAATCATCTAAGGTAAAAGCTTTTGTTTCTTGTGCTTTAAAGCTTTCAAGTAAGAGTGCTTTTGCTTGTTCTTGTTTGTCTTCTTTGGTGTTCATTAAGAAAAAGCCTAAAAATTGTTCTTGTCCTGGGTTCATTGAAAAACGCCTCCTAATAAATTGATGCTTTATCATAACATAAAAAAGAAAAGGTAATGATACTTATTTATGTGCTTCAAAAGTTATAGTTTGATTGCTATCAGTAGGTGAAACACCAAACTCATAATCAGCTGATACAGAGATGTTGTTAAATCCAGCAGCTTTAAGCATCATAGAAAATTCATTCAAGCCGTACCATCTTAATAAAAAGGGTTGTAATTCTTGTTTCACTAGTTCTCCTTTGTCCCACTGAGCATAAGTTAGATGAGAAACTGTGTGTTGCTTAAGCCAATCAATTTCAATAATTCGTCTTTCTAAGGTAATCAATTCTTCTGAGGTAACTTCATAAGAAGAAGTAGATACTTCGTTTAATTCTGGGTAAAAAGGCAGATCAAGATCAATGATAACTTTACCACCAGGCGACAAATGACGGTAGAAGTTTTTTAAAACAGTCATGGCCAGTTCATGAGATTCAATCAAACAAAATGTAGAGGTTGGCATAATAATCGCCTCAAATTGATTGCTACCTAAGTCAAAATCAACTAGATTTCCTTGATGGAGTGGAGTTTCTAATTGATGTATACTTAAATTCTGACGACACTTAGTTAGCATCTCTTCAGATTGATCCAACCCGACTACTTTGAAGCCCTCTTTCAGTAGAGGTAGTAACAGACGACCAGTCCCAACACCTGCTTCAAGAATCATACCACCTATTCCATCAAGGCGATCCATGTAATAATCAATGTCTCCATTGATAGATGCTCCAACAGGCTTTGTCATGTCATAGACTTTTGAAGCTAGAGAACCATAATAATTGTACAAATTTTTTCCACTCCTTTTTTAGACACCTTGATCAAGAACGCGCCATTTACCATTTTTATGGGTTCTTGTTAAAACAAACTGCCATCCTTCTATTAATGAGTTGGGACCAACGCTTCCTTCAACATGTTTCCCTGTTGTATAGCTTGTTTTTAAGATTAAGACATTCTCTTTTGGTAAGTCGCTATAACGAGAGGTACCTGTGACACGAGTGGACATATCATTTTGATA
This sequence comes from Candidatus Vagococcus giribetii, assembly GCF_017316185.1. Classification (GTDB taxonomy): domain Bacteria; phylum Bacillota; class Bacilli; order Lactobacillales; family Vagococcaceae; genus Vagococcus; species Vagococcus giribetii. The sequence goes on from NZ_JAFLVX010000025.1 coordinate 57,535, forward strand.
AAAATGCTCATCGTAATCAATCTGGTGTAAGACAGAATCACTGTAATGATAGTTGAAATAGCTAATAACGGTCTTAGCTCCGTCTTCAAGTTCTTGTTGTGTAAATTCCTTAGTGTTATCAAAGTGAATCTCAACAGTTTTCATTGTGTTTTTGGACTGAATGGCAAAATGAATACCTAAACCCACAACAAGTAGACACATACTAATGATAATTAGTTTCTTTTTCTTTTGAGTCATAAAATGCCTCCAGTGTTTTTAGTAAGTGTACCCTAAAATCCACCTAAAACAAAGTCATAAAAGCATGTTATACTACAACTGATAAGAAATTGAGGAGACGTGTATGGCAAAGTATGAAGCAATAGAAGTTGTGACGTTTAAAGAGCGTCATAATCGGTTTGTAGCTACCTGTATCAATCAAGCAGGTGAAGAAATAGTGACTCATGTCAAAAATACGGGACGATGTAAAGAACTACTCATTCCAGGGGTTAAAGTAGCAGTTAATTTTCAAGATAAGCCAACTAGAAAAACCAACTATGATTTAGTATCAGTCCAAAAAGAGGGAGCATGGTTTAATATTGACAGCCAACTACCTAATCAATTAGTTGAAGAAGGAATCAAGCAAAACAAGATAAAATTTGATATACTAAAGGGCAACATCATCAGTGTTAAAAGAGAGTTTACTTATGGTGATTCTCGTTTTGATTTTTTGATTGAAACGGATAAACAGGAAAAATTATTAATAGAAGTCAAAGGAATGACCTTAGAGAATAACCAGGTAGGTTCTTTTCCAGATGCTCCTAGTACACGCGCTTTAAAACACGTGACAGGATTAGAAAAAGCAAGAAGAGAAGGGTATCTGACTAGTGTTCTTTTTGTCGTTCAATTTCAAGAAATTACCTTTGCAACTATTAACCAAGAGATGCAGCCTGATCTAGAAGAAGCCATTCGAGTTGGCATGGCAGATGGATTAGAGGTATTGGCATACAACTGTATCGTTACCGAAGAGACTGTAACCATTCATGAAAAAGTACCATTTAAATTAAAGGAAACAAAGGAGTAAATATATGACAATCGTAAATTCATTTCCAAAAGAGTGGCAAGAAAAGTGGGAAGCTGAGGCTTTTAAAGCACCTACAATGATTCAAGAAAACCTATTTGAGCCCTTAGCAAACAAAGAAAGTGTATTGGGGATTTCACCAACAGGTTCAGGGAAAACGTTAGCTTATTTATTACCACTGCTATTAAATGTTAAAAAAGGTGAAGGCAATCAACTATTAATCTTACTACCTTCTCAAGAATTAGCCTCTCAAGTAGCTGATGTAGTAAGAGAGTGGATTAAACCTTTAGAGCTAAATATCCAAACTATTATTGGTGGGGCTAATGTGTCTCGTCAAATCGAACGACTAAAGAAACGCCCAGAAGTATTAGTGGGGACACCGGGACGTGTGTTAGAACTAATCAAATCTAAAAAAATTAAAGCCCATCTCATCAATGCTTTAGTCCTTGATGAAGTTGATGATTTAGTAGCTCAAGAAGATTACAATGCCGCAAAAAGCGTCATGAAGAGTGTCATGGCTGATACCCAAGTTGTGGCAGTCTCAGCAACTGGTCAAGTGATTTTACCAGAGATTGATACTTTATTTAGACACACACCAAAAGTCATTGATGTGACAAGTGAAGACACAACAAAAGGGGTTATTAAGCATCATTACTTACTAACACCGACTAGAAAACGCTCAGATAACTTACGTCGTCTAGCTCATGTGAAAGACTTTAAGGCATTAGTATTCTTTAACCAACTAAGTGAATTAGGTGTAGCTTCTGAAAGACTTGATTTTTTAGGATTAGATCATAGAACTCTTGCGTCAGATCAACACCAAACAGAACGTAAAAAAGCGATTGATGACTTTGAAAACAACCGAGTATCCCTATTATTAACAACAGATATTGGGGCAAGAGGACTTGATTTTTCAGACCTTTACTACGTCGTTCAATACGATATGTCACTTAACGCCGAAAATTATGTTCACCGCTCAGGCCGAGTGGGACGTATGGGGAAATCAGGTGAAGTGATTACCTTAGTCAATGACCGTGACGTGCGTGAATTAAGAAAAATGATGCGTCAATTAGACAACGAGTTATCTGAAATTTTTGTGAGCCACAATCAAATTGTTGAAGAAAAAATTGTTGGTGAGACAGAAGAAGCATCTACATCAGATAAAAAGAAAAAAGAAGAAGTGACTAAGAAACACACAACTTCAAGAAGTAACCAAGAAAAGCCAAGTGAAACAAGTAAAAAGAAAAAGAAAAACCGTAAAAATCGCAACAAAAACAAAGGAGTTCACTGGAAGTAGTTTTTAAGGGGGAAAGGCATGTCTAATCGAAAGAAGCAGATATTTCAAGTACTAGAAAAGCATCAAGGTTCACTCAGTGCTACAGCTATTAGTCAGGAATTAGATATTGATCGAAGCAATGTCAGTCGCTTGCTATCTGATTTATATAAAGAAGGTAAATTAGAGCGTATTGAAGGGAGACCTGTCTTGTACCAAGTAAAGGAAGTGTCAGTTGTCAAAACAGACAATCAACTCGTTTCTTTTGATCACTTAGTAGGGAGAGAGGATTCTTTAAAACTGTCTATTCAACAAGCAAAAGCAGCTATGCTCTATCCACCAAGAGGATTACACACTATTTTATTTGGTGAAAGTGGGACAGGTAAATCCTTGTTTGCTGAATGTATGTATGAATTTGGCTTGAGTTCGGAAAGTTTACCGAAAGAAGCGCCTTTCATTTCCTTTAACTGTGCGGATTATGCTCAGACACCTCAATTATTGTTTAGTCATATTTTTGGTGTGAAAAAAGGAGCTTACACAGGAGCAGATGAAGACAAGCCAGGCTTGATTGAAGAAGCTGATGGCGGGATTTTATTTTTAGATGAAATTCACCGCTTACCCCCAGAAGGTCAAGAGATGCTATTCACCTTTATCGATAAGGGGATATATCGACCTTTAGGGGAAAGTGCGAAGACTTATGAAGCCTCTGTACAGATAATTGGTGCCACAACGGAAAGTTCAGATGTCTTTTTGGCTACCTTCAACCGCCGAATTCCTATGAGTATTACCCTACCTTCTTTAAGAGATAGAACCTTAGACGAACGCTTTGAAGTAGTTACCTTGTTTTTAGCTCAAGAAGCCAGTCGTTTAAACAATCGAATTGATGTGGATAAAGATGCCATTATGGCTTTTATGCTATATGAGACAGAAGGAAATATCGGTCAAGTCAAACGAGACTTGAAGTTAGTCTGTGCTAAAAGCTTCCTGCACTACCGGACTAATAAGCTAGATTACTTGAGTATTTCTGTCAGTGACTTGCCTCTACAAGTCCAAAAGGGTTTACTAAAAGTGAAAGAGATAGGTGAGAGAGCAGATCGCTTTTTTGATACGAGCTTATCTCACTTAAGCTTTGAACCAGGTGTGAAACATGTGGTCTGGACCCAAGATAAAATGCAAAACATGGACGTCTACTCTACTATAGAAGACAAAGTCTCTTCTTTATCAAAAGTCGATTTAGAGACCATTGATTTAGAAGGTTTGATTGAAAGTAATTTAAATGAGTACTTTGAAGTCTACGTTAATGAGTTATCAAGAAATGATATTCATAAAGAATTGATTGACCCTAAGATTTGGCGTCTCACAGATTGTTTATACGATTTAGCAGAAGATAAGCTTGGTAGAAGCTTTAATGAGAGAACGCGTTTTACCTTTTCGCTACATCTTCAAAGCACAATTGAGCGAATCAAAAACAATAAAACAATTATACATCCAGATTTAAATGGTGTTAGAAAAAAATACCTAGCTGAGTTTCAAGTAGCGATTGAGCTATCAAGCTTGATTGAAAAAGAATTCAATCTTGAAATACCTTTTGATGAGATTGGCTTTTTAACCATGTTTTTAACCTTTGATCTAAGTGATGACATTGAAAAACAAGATAATAAAGTCAAAGTCTTACTACTGATGCACGGAAAATCAACAGCATCAAGTATGCTAGAAGCCGTCCAAGATTTATTAGGAATTGAGTCGGGTATGGCGTTTAATATGCCTTTAACCATGGAAGTCACTCAGATGTATGATTTAGTCAAAAACTATGTCAATCAACATAAAGATGAGTTATCAAGTGGTGTCCTGATTCTAACGGACATGGGATCTCTCAACTCGTTTAGTCATATGTTAACAGAAGAAACAGGTATTTTTACTAAGACTATTTCGATGGTGACTACTTTGGTTGTTTTAGAGTCTGTTCGTATGGCAAGTATGGGTAGAAGCTTGAAGGAGATTTATCAAAATATTCAGCTGTCCTTTGAATCAGCAGTGCATAGCCAATTTAGAACAGGAGCACCACTTAAAAAAGCCGTAGTGGTGACCTGTTTTACAGGTGAAGGAGTCTCTAATAAATTGGCAGAACGAGTTAAACCCGTAATGGATGCCGAAAAAATAGAGATTATTCAATTGCAATTTTTGGAAAAATCAGCCTTTCAAATGAAGATTGATGAGCTATTGGATACCTATGACATTAAAGCTGTTGTAGGAACTGTTGATGTGAACTATCAAAATATTCCCTTCTTCTCAGCATATGATATTTTTAAAGATGAGGAGTTAACCAGATTAAGACAACTCGTTAGTAAAGAAATTTCAGTGGATGACTTGGCCTTATCACTTGATGGAGCGATTAAAAGTGTGCCATCATTAGTTGATTTGTTGACAGAGACCAAAAATATCGCAGAAAAAATAGAAAATGACTTATCTTTAATATTAGAACCAGGTGTCGATATGGGAATTATTCTTCATTTAAGCTTTTTAGTAGATAATTTACTAACAGATCAACACCAACGTTTATTTAAAGGTTTAGATACTTTTAAAAAAACTCATCGTTATGAGATGGATATTGTTAAAATGACCCTCATTAACTTAGAAAAAACATATCATATTCATCTACCAGAAGATGAAATTGCCTACATAACTGAAATGTTTTTGAAAAATAAAATTAGTAACTAACATTAGATAACAAACATTACACAAGTTGTAACGTTTGTTATCTATTTTTATTATCCACGGAAAAATTTAAGAAATAAAACATAAGGTGTTAATAAAGAAGAAACAATTAGTTGTTATAGTAGAGATAAGCTAAAAAAGGACGTGAAAAAATGATTAATCGAAAAGAAAAAAGTAAATACTTTCATTTGAATATAGATAGTTTGTTGATTATTGGATTAATTATCGCAACCGCCATGCTTGTTTTTTCCCATAATGACTTAGGAGTTATCTTAATTTTATTATTAGTTGTGGCTTTACCAGTGAGTTGTTTACTATACTGGCTAGATTTTAGAAAGCAAAATAAAGACTAACTAAGGTATTGAGTAACACAGTAGATAAAAATTATCGAATATTGAAATATTATTTCTTAAAATAAAATAGATTAAAAGGTACTAAATTCCCGAAAGTTACACACTAATATCAGTGTGTAACTTTTTTTACCCACTAATGACCAAATTGAAAGCTTGGTATGATAAGGTTTTCATAAAATAAAAAGTGGCACAGGAATTGCTTATATATAAATGTAAATAAAATTAGGAGTGATTGATATGTCAAAAAAAACGATCATGTTAGTATGTTCAGCGGGAATGAGCACTAGTTTATTAGTAACAAAAATGCAAAAAGCAGCAGAAAGCAAAGGAATGGAAGCAGAGATTTTTGCAGTATCAGCTTCTGAAGCAGACGCTCACATCGCAAAAGGCGATATCGACGTTATGTTATTAGGACCACAAATCAGATTCATGAAATCTCAATTTGATAAAAAATTAGAAGGAAAAAATATTCCTTTTGAAGTTATCAACATGGCAGATTACGGTATGATGAATGGTGAAAACGTATTAAACGCAGCAATCAAATTAATGGGTGAATAATCAGTAAATAAATAGTTAAGGGCAGGGGTAATAAGTAATGGATGAACAAAATTTAGAAGCAATCATGGGCTTAATCATGAACTCAGGTAACGCTAAAAGTGATGCTATGGAAGCTATCCAAGCAGCTAAAGAAGGAGATTTTGAATTAGCAGACGCAAAAATTGCATCCGCTGAAGAATCTTTAACGTTAGCACATCAATCACAAACAGGTCTACTAACAAAAGAAGCACAAGGAGATCACATGACTGTGACTTTATTAACTGTGCATTCTCAAGACCACTTAATGACTTCAATTGCGTTTAAAGATACAGCAATCGAAATCATTGAATTACACCGCCGCTTAAGTGGTAAATAAGAGTGAAATTATCGAAAGAGTAGAGAAATCTACTCTTTTTTTGATGGACAAAAAAAGAATTAAGTGAGAAACTATAAGAGTTATAACAAGTCCTCGTAGCTCAGTAGGATAGAGCAATCGCCTCCTAAGCGATAGGTCGCTGGTTCGATTCCAGTCGAGGACGTCATTTAAAGTTTACTGAGAGCCTTTAAACAACGGGTTCTCAGTTTTTTTTATGTGTTTTAAAAATCACCTACTATACAGGTGGTTCTATAGAGCTTTCAGCTTGGTATTAAAAAAGCCTCCCAAAATGAGAAGCTGCTGAAAAATTAGAGAGTTTCTAATAAGTTACATCAAATAACAAAATAAATAGAGTACTTACTCCTTTTTATAAGGATTCAGTACTCTATTTTCTTATTTTCTAACCTATTAGTGTCAGTATTCTTTTCAGATTTACTACAAACAGGGTGGTGGCTTCTTGTAAATTCATACCAAATAACCCATCACTTTTATTAATGCCAAAACCGTGACGGTTTTTTAATTCACTATTTTTAGCTTCAATTTTATATCTAGAATTAGCTAATTCTTTAAATTCGTTAGTCTGCTCAAATTCAATTTGTTCTTGATGTAAATCAGATTTTATTGAAATTGAATAAGTTTTAGTTTGATTTCCATCGACATAACAACCATCTTTTAAATAATAATGCTCTTTCACTTCGTCTACAATAAAAATAAAGTCGGCTAGGTTATTTAATTTACGAAGTAAATGGTCTTCTTTCACCAACGCATCATATAAACCTGAATAAGGACTTAAATCTAACTCATCTTGAAAATTTAACATCTGTATCCACCTACCGATCGAATTATTACATTAATTATCTCTAAAAACTGACAAGTAATCATAAAAACTAAAAAATATTAGTTTTTATGGTTAATGTTATTTAACTTTTTCAGTAGCTTCTTCATGTAGTTCGTCTATTTTTTTGAAATCAAGATAGCATCTATCAAAGGGTTTAAGCTGTTTTTTTATGTTTCAAGTTTTAGTAAGGTGAGTGATAAGAGCCCAATCAATTGTGAGGTTCACGTAGGGTTCTGTGTGGACATTCCGGTGAAATCCCTAAGTGCTACTCGATGTCATTAAAATTGTCTTACTTAAATTTACTGTTTGTTAAATAAACTAGTCTAATACTTCCTTTTTTTACAATAGCCTATCCACTAATTAATCTAGAATGAAAGTATAAAGGGGAGGTATAAATTAGATGGTCGAAGCAGATTTAGTAATTTTGAATGGAAAGATTGCAACGGTTAATGCGAGTTTTGATTTCGAACAAGCGGTGGCTGTAAAAAATGGCTGGATTATAGATGTTGGATATAATCAATTGATACGTCAGTATATAGGACCTAAGACCGAAGTCATAGATTTGATGGAAAAAGTTATGCTTCCAGGTACTCATGATGCCCATATGCATGGAGTACATACGGGTTTATCTCTCAGTCCGGGGTTTATTGATGTAAGTTTTCCTAAGGTGCGTAATTTATCTGACTTACATAATATTTTAGCTGAAGCTGTTAAAGTAGCTGAACCAGGTGAGTGGATAATGGGGATGGGTTGGAATGAAGCCTTGATTGATGAATGTGTAACAGAAGGAAGAGCATTAAAAAAATGGGATTTAGATTCAGCAACTCCAGATCACCCTGTTTTTTTAAATGATTACGGTGCTCATAGGATGGTTGTCAACAGTAAAGCGTTAGAGGTATGTGGTATTAATGAACAGACAAGGGATTTAAAGACAGAAGAAGGTTTTATTGAAAGAGTTCCAGGTACGATGGAACCTACAGGATTTTTAAATGATTGGGGGGCACAAGTTTTAGTCTCTAAACATGCACCTAAAGTTTCGAGAGAAGGTTTAAAAGACTGTATTCGTCGAATGAATTTTGAGCTTAACAAAAATGGTATCACTAGTCATGTAGATATTTTAGGAGTTGGTGGTAATGATTTAATATGTGGCACTTGGGGTGAAAAGAGTATTAAGGTTTATGAAGAAATGGCACGAGATGAAGAATTAACTGCTAGAGTAAGTATTAATGTTTTGGCGGGTATTAATGGCATTCAAAGTTATGATTCGATTATATCAGGTTTAGCACAAACAAAGTTACCAAAATTTTTTGATAGCAACTGGGTGAAAGCAGATACAGTTAAGATATTTGGGGATAGTGGTGGTTGGTTGAGAAATGATAATACGATCGTTGGTTCTAAAAGTCGCTCTACTTTTCCAGGTGAAACTGAAGAAGAACAAAAAGAGGAAATAATAAAAACTATTGTTGAAGTTCATCGTCAGGGATGGCAACTGGGCATTCATGCTATAGGTGGGGAAACAATTGATACTTGTATCAAAGGGTATATTGAGGCACAACAACTCTATCCTAGGGAACAACCTCGGCATTTCATTATACATGGCGATGATTTCAATAAAAATAATGCTGAAATTGCTGCAAAATATGGAATAGGATTATCTGTCCAATCAATAGCCGGATATAATATTCTGGATTTTATGAAAACGAAATTTGTTTCAGAACGTGTAGCAGAGTTATTTTCTCTTAGAGAATATCAAGAAAAAGGGTTAATAATAGCCAATGGTTCAGATTCAAATATATTCTCATTGAATTGGCGGATGGGTGTTCAATTTCTAGTAACGAGGAAAACTATTAGCGGTTTAGTTTATCGACCAGACCTAGTAAGTACTGTGGAAGATGCTATTAGGATGTATACCATTAACGGTGCCATTCAAGAGCATTTAGAAAATATTAGAGGATCTATTGAAATAGGAAAAGTTGCTGATTTTCAAGTATTGAATGAAGATATTTTTACTTGTGAACCCGATAAAATAGGAGAAATAGAAGTTGATATGACCATTGTTAATGGAAAAGTCGTTTATAAAAAAGAAAGCAGGTGAACGGATATGGTAAAATATCCGAATTTATTTAGTCCAAAAAAAATAAAAAATATTACTTTTAGAAATCGTATTTTTGCAGCACCTTCTTCACTAGTTTGGCCAGACTATTATACAGGTATGCCTGATGAAAGTACTGTTTTCTATTACGAAGACAAGGCTAGAGGTGGCGCGGCCAGTGTGACTTTAAGCGAAACAGTCGTAAATAGAACCGATGCTGCTAGACGAGCAAATAATGATATTTTAGTCCCCGATTTTGAAAAAAATATATTTCCTACACAAGGTTGGTTGAAAGTGACGGATGCTATAAAACGTCATGGAGCGGTCCCTTCTATTCAAATTTTCCATTCAGGAGATACAAGTGATTTAGCATGGACAGGAGGCAGACCGCCGATAGGCCCCGATGCATTTGTGAAGGAAGACGGCACGATTGTAAAAGAAATGGATAAAGATGACATGAAGAGAGTTGCAAGTGAGTTTGCAGAATCGGCTTGGTATGCTAAGTATGCTGGTTTTCAAAAAGTCATGTTACATGGGGCACATGGTTGGTTATTGGCACAGTTTCTTTCACCAGCTACTAATCATCGTAAAGACGAGTATGGTGGCAGTCTTGAAAATAGAGCTCGTTTTCCAATTATGGTAGTAGATGCAGTTCGTGAACGCTGTGGTGAAGATTTTCTAATAGAGTATCGTATCAGTGCAAGGGAGTATTTGGAAGGAGGACTGGAGATTGATGAAGCCGTCGAATTTGCTAAAATGCTAGATGGAAAAATTGATTTACTTCATGTTTCAGCAGGCTCTTATTATGCGACTAAACAATATACATTCCCCTCGATTTATCTTCCCCATGGCTGTAATGTCTCTCTTGCTGAAGCAATGAAAAAAGGAGGAGTTCAAACGCCAATAGTAACTGTCGGTGCTCATTATAACCCTAAAGATATGGAGAAAATAATTGCAGAAGGGAAAGCTGATTTTATTGCTATCAGTCGAGCTATAATAGCTGATCCACAATTGCCAAATAAAATATTTGCTGGAAGAGAACAAGATGTTACTCCTTGTTTACGCTGCACGAATTGCTTAGGTGGGAAATATGATGGACGTAATGAATGTGATGTTAATCCTTTAGCAGGAAATGAACTTTATACTTTAAGAATGCCTGACGTAAAAAATAAGCGAAAAGTATTAGTAATTGGTGGTGGTCCAGGAGGAATGAAGTCAGCAATTACGGCAGCTGAAAGAGGTCACCATGTGACACTTGTCGAAAAAGAGGCAGATTTAGGTGGTAATTTAAAATTTACAGAAAAAGATAGTCATAAAGATGATTTAAGACGATTTAAAGACTATCTGATTCATCAAACTTATAAACATGCTATTGATGTAAAGTTAAACACAGAAGCTAATTTAGCGTTAGTAAATGATATTAATCCGCAAGATATTATTTTAGCTAGTGGAGCAAGTCCTACTGTTTTGACACTTAAAGGCAGTGATCAATATCCAATCTATCATGCAACAAAAGTCTATGAGCCTTCATTTAATATTCGAAAAAAAATCGTGATGATTGGCGGTGGACTAATGGGATGTGAAATAGCTATTCATCTAGCAGAATCAGGAGCACAGGTCACTATTTTGGAAATAATGGATAGTTTAGCTAGAGATTCAAATAGAATTCATCAAGCTGCTTTATTTGAAATGCTTGAAAAAATGAAGGACCTAATCCATATCAAGTTAAAGGTTAAGGTAACAGAGATAACAGAGTCAGGATTAAAATATCTTGATGAGAATGAGGAAGAAAAGATTTTGGAATCGGATACAATTCTTTATGCAGTAGGAATGAGACCAAACGAGGAGATCGTAGAAGAAATTCGTAGTTGGGATGGTTGGGAGAGTTTCAGAGCAATCGGCGATTGCACAGGAGCAAGTGTGGTAAGAAAAGCCATTCATACGGGGTATTTTGCTGCGATGGATATAATTTAAAATATATTGTCCACCTGTATTGGTGGACAATTATAGGAGGTTAAGAGGTTAAGATGAAAAACTTAAAAGTAAAAATTGCAATATTATCTCAATCTTTTATTGTTATGGGGATTTTGATTGTATCAACTGTACTAGCTAATATTGGACGAGCTTTTCCTGAAGCTGGGTTAACAGCAATTCAAATGGTTATGACTTTTGGTATGATTGCTTCATTTCCAGCTACATTAATTGCAGGTGCGTTGGGAGCAAAAATCCAAAAGAAAAAGATAGTACTTTTTGCTTTGATTATCATGCTTTTAGGTGGGTTATTACCCATATTTCTACATACTAAAATATGGTATATCTATCTGTCTAGCTTACTAATTGGATGTGGACAAGGCTTATTAATGACAACTGTTAGTAATCTTTCTACGGATTTATTTATTGGAGAAGAACGCAGTGAAATGTATGGTTTGCAAGCTGCTTTTCAAAATGGGGGTTCAGTGGTTCTGATGTTATTGGCTGGTTGGATTGCAAGAAATAATTGGTCTAATGCCTATTTAGCTTTTCTTCTAATTGTGCCGGTTATCTTAATAGTTTTATTTTGGTTACCTAAAGACACAAAAAATCAAAAAACGGAAAATGTAGAAGTGACCGATAACGAAGCAAAAGTGCCTTTAAAAGTACTTCTGATAGGTTTATTAGTTTGTTTATTTTGTATAGGGTATGCTACTTTTTCTTTAAATGCTTCACTTTACATTGCAGATATGAAATTAGGTGATTCTACCACTGCTGCATTGGCAATGTCTTTAAGTACCGGAGCTGGTGTTTTAGGAGGATTTATATTCAAGTATATATTTAAATCTTTACAAAGACATGTTTTGTTTATTGCTTGTATTGTTACAATATTAGGCTATTTATCTTTAGTCTTATACCCTAGTCTTTTAACTGTTTTCATTGCAGCAATTTTCTCTGGTATTGGTTTTTCATTAGCGATACCTATTGGTACTCAAGCAATTTCTGAAACTGCTACACCAGCGCAAATGTCTAATGCAATGGGAAGTTATATGGCATTTACTTCGGTAGGTGCGGCGATATCTCCCTTGATAATAAATGCGTTGGCACAATTGTCACCCAATCAAAGTGAAAGAACGGTATTTTTAACTAGTGTTATTTTTCTGAGTGTTTTAGCTGTAGTTGTTTTATTATGGAGTTTCAAAACCAATTTAAAAGGAGATGATAAGGCTAGTGAACAGTTGGAGGTCTAGAAAATAAGTTAGGAGAAAGAAGATGGAGGAACAAACTGTACGAAAAATAATTTTAAATTATATTACTGATACCTTTGAAGGGAATGCAGATAATTTAGATAAGAGATTTCATCGTAATGCTGTAATGAGTGGCTATATGGGGGATGAATTAATTATGGCAACCCCTAGTGTTTTTGTAGAAGATATTCGTTCTCGACCATCTATGAAAGCAAACAATGACAATTATAAGGCAACCATTACACATTTGTCAGTCAAAGGTAATATTGCAGAAGCTTGTATTTATGAAACTGGATTTTTTGGAAAAACTAACTTAGAAAACTATTTTCATTTAATTAAAAACAGTCATGGTGAATGGCAGATTATTTCTAAATGCTTTACAACCGTTTGAAAATTATTCTTAGATTTGAATCTCAAGCTAGCAACTTAATTACTCGTTAATATGATTTAACATTAGCCAGGTAAAAGAGTGTGCAATGAAGGAACAGTAAAAATTCATGATGTTTGATGGTATCGGGAAATAAAAAAGAGAGGAAAATAAAGATGACAAAAATTATAGATATTCATACACATGTTGGCGATATTTTTCATGAAAACCGTAATATTACATTTAAAACAAATATTAAAAAAGGAGATTATGAAGATCCTTTTGTTGAAGTTGAACGTTCAGGTTATACTAAACCATTAATTGTAAGTGATCAGAAAGAACATCAACGATTAATAGATGCAGGACAATACCGAGTTTGGGAGTGCACCCTAGAGAATTTCTTAATTGATATGACTGAAAGTAAAGTAGATTATGCTTGTTTACTGCCAGTATTACCTAACACTAGTTTTGAAGAATATTTGGCAGCTTCGAAGTTAGATAATCGACTGCTTCCATTTACTTGTCCAGATTTTTCTTTGAAAATTCCTGAACTTGAAAAAAAATTAGAATTGGATTTATCTCGTGGCGCTAGAGCGTTAAAGATCCATCCTATTTTACAAAATATAAGTTTGGAAGATCCTAAAGTTGAAGCTGCTGTAGAAGTTTTTGGTAAAGCAGATTTACCAACTATTTTTCATGTGGGTGAAAACTCTTATTATGGTCCAGATAAAAATTACCCAAGTAATCCAGAATTTGGTAATCCACGATATTTTTATGAATTTGCTCCAAGATTCAAAAATTATCCACTGATTGCGGCTCATTGTTGTTTAATAGCGGAAGATTTTGCTAATAATACGAAAGGATTAGACAATGTTTACACTGATACAACAATGTGTTCAGCAGAACTGATGAAAAAAGGTGTAGAACTCATTGGTGAAGATAAAATTTTATTTGGAACAGATTATCCATTCGGTACGTTTAAGTATTCTGTAGAAGAAGTTAGAAGAGCGTTCAATGATGATGAACGAATGCTAAATAAAGTGTTTTTTGAAAATGCTGCCAAATTGTTGAAATTTTCGGAGAATAAATAGATTGTTAGACTTTAAATCAATTGCCTTTTTCTTACTAAAAAATCATATTCTTTTTAAGAATAATCGGTTCGATTGAGATGATTTAGCAGTTTTTTATGCACATTGTTTGAAGGCTTTGGAGAAAAAATAAACTTTCGTGAATAAGTTGGGAATATTATGTAAGTAACTTTTATTTGCAAAAATTATACAACCTAAAATAAAAAGCCTATGAACGCAATGATTTAATTTATTGGTTCAATAGGCTTTTAATTTTCAAGATATTTAAACTAACCTTGTTATTTATTCCACGTGCTTTTTGGTCCTCGCTTGCAAATGTAAAATTTTAAGATAATGTATAGAAGATATTATTTAAGATTAGACCATGCTTTTTAGATCAACACCTAGGTTTAATCATCGATTCATTTAATTAATGAGGAATAAACTTTCAGTTACATCAACAAATTGTTGGGGGCTGAAATCAGTAAAAGATTTAAACTCACGAATTAGATGTGACTGATCAAAATACCCGTTGTTAGTTGCAATTTCAACATAGTGTAAGTCTTTATGAAAAAAAATATCTTTTAAAGTGTTTTGGAATCTAATAATACGACCGTAATAGCTTGGTGGAAAGCCAAAAATTTCAGCAAATTTTTGCCTAAAATGTCTTTTGGAGTACCCTACTTGTTTTTCAATATAATCCATCTGGGGAAAGTGCTGTAAGTCTTCTCCATTTTCAATACATAGTAAAACACTTACTTCATCGACTAAAAATAAAGAATCGTCTTGAGAAAGCATCACTTCTTCCTTAAATCTATTGATAGTCTGAATCCGTTGTTCAAAAGAAATATCTTCTGCCATTTCTTTGATTAGTTGGGTGGCATGGGGGTATAAATCAAGGAAATTAACGTTCATATTTAAAAGATTAGATATACTGACGCCACCAGGTTTTAACCCTAATATAGAATAAGGTTTACATCCAAAATAGGTAATGTCTTTTTGTAATTCAATTTCATAAGATTTTAAAAAAACACCTTGAAAATCAGCACGAGCATAATCAGATTGACAAGTAAATAAAATATTACAACAAGCATCAGGGACTAGTGTTATTAAACAATTTTCTTTAACCTCAAATTGATAAAAAAGAGCGCTTCCTTTAACGTATAGAGGATTCCATTCTGTGACAAATTCTGTGTATTTTTTTGCAACGGCTCTTAATTCTGGTTGGAAAGGCGGGGAAACAGCATTGGCAATCGACAAATAGGAAATCATATTTTACTCCTTTCATTACTACCAAACATTGTTTGAAAATCTTTGTAAAATAAGAATCGTAACGGTCAAAAAAATTATAAGAGATAGTGTGCTGAAAAAAGACTGATTTTGCCGAATTATCCAATATAATTTTAAGTGAACCTTTTATAATTGAGTTACAAAACGTTATTTAAAATATCAATTGATAAAANNCTTAATTTCTTTATAGCTATTATAGTCTTTTCTCCAAAATAATATAGTAAAAAACGGCAAGGATTAGAGAAAAGTTCGTTTTTATTTATAGGCTACAACTTAATTAACGCTAATTTTTTTTAAATATATTATAAAAACAGATTAAGGAATGGTGAAGGAAATGGAAATGAGAAAAAGTATCGATGAAGTAAAACAAGTTATTGATCAATATCGCACATCTGTTTTTTCTGGTGACGAAAAATTGTTACGGAAGGTTTTCCATCCAAATGCCCAAATGAATGGTTATATGAATAGCCAGCTTGTTTTGGGAACCCCAGAACTATTTTTTGAAGAAATAGGTAGTAAACCAGCAATGAAAGAGCCCTTTAAAGCAACTATAACATATTTAAAGGTTACAGGACGTATAGCAAATGTAGTACTTTACGCAACCGGTTTTTATGGAGATGGTGTAGTTGAAGATCATTTTCAACTATTGAAGGGTCCTAATGGCCATTGGAAAATTATTTCTAAGTGTTTTATTACATTATAAATCACTAGTGTTACATGAAACAAAAAAATTTACATGTGCCTATCCATATTGTAAAAACAAAAAAGCCCTTTATACTAATATTGGATGATTTATCCAAGATAAATAAAAAGGACTACAACATGGATAAGTATAAAACAAAATCAGTATTCAATAAATGGTTTTCTCTTACTTTGTTAGAAAAGTTACCTTTAGCATTTGCCAAAAAATCAAAGCCTTAATCATTATCAAAATAAATTCCGTTTCTCCACTGTTTTCAAACTCTTTCTTTTAGTAATCAACGAAGTGAAAGAAAGCTTGCGAGATATGAGTGCTTCAATGATTTCAACTGACCTTCAACAAGAAGTTCAACTTGACAGTATTAGTTATTCTCAACTTTCAAAAGTCTTGTCGCAGATGGATTCAGACATTTTTATGGCTATTTTCTATCAACTATTGAATCGTATCAATCAACAATCTCCTATTACCAAGCAGGCTCTACGTCAAACAACCATGAATTCGTAAACTCATTCACCCTGAAGTATGAAAGGATTTATGATGTATAATAGTAGTGGAAAGGAAAAAAGCCGCCACTATTTTGGAAAAGAAAATTATGTCGAACGTCAAACTGGCTTACTTTATTTTTCGAGAACCCTGAAATATTGCCAATGAGCATGTGTATAAAAATTTGATTATTCATGAAATAAAGTACTCCTTTCCTAATTTGTTTTTGGAAAGGAGTACTTTTTATATCTTTTGAAAACCACATGTTATGCGGGTGGTTCTCAAGAACTTTCAGCGTGGTATTAAAAAGCCTCCTAAAATGATAAGATAAATTTGGTTTCTCGGCCACAAAATATCAATCATATAGGAGGTTCCTTATGAAAAAAGACAATCAAAGTTTATCACACACAACATGGAAATGTAAGTATCATATAGTTTTCGCACCCAAATACAGACGACAAATAATTTATGGAAAATACAAACAAAGTATTGGAGAAATTCTAAGGTTATTATGTGAGCGAAAAGGTGTTGAAATAATTGAAACTAACGCATGTAAAGATCATGTTCATATGTTAGTAAGTATCCCACCCAAATTAAGCGTTTCAGGATTCATAGGCTATTTAAAAGGAAAAAGCAGTCTTATGATCTTTGACAGACACGCTAATCTAAAATATAGATATGGTAACAGAAAATTTTGGTGTCGAGGTTACTATGTTGATACAGTAGGACGAAATAAAAAACAAATTGAAGAATACATAAGAAATCAAGTCCAGGAAGATTATGTAGCAGATCAACTAACTTTATTTGAAGAATACGAACTGTTTACAGGAGAGAAAAATAAAAAGAAATAAGTGATGCTTCTAGGATCAGCGAGTGAATGTGGAGCATGAGGGAAACCGCTTCAGTGAGCCTTTTAGGTTCAGTCCGGTAATAGAGGCTTTCAGCCGAAGAACAAACCTCCAGTTCTCACTGGAGGTTTTGATTATTAAAATCCATATTGTCTAACATTCTCAAAAACCGGTAATATTATTTGAAGTAATTTATTTTTAGGTATACGTGGGTTTTGTTTTTCATTCACTACAGCTTCCTCCGTATGAAGACGAAGGATGAAAGTGATATAAAGTCGTCTACCTTAATTGTTGTAAATCACTGTTGTAGCGAAATTAACAAATCTTCCTGACTAAACGTGATTCGTAAGGCGATTCGACAACCTAATATACTGATTAAACACTAGGTTTCAAAATGATAAATCCCTCATAACTTTTTACTAACTCAAAGCCCTTCAAGTTACGGATACTTATTCTCTTTAATATCAATTGAATTATTATACCTGTTAATGTCTTCTTCGATAAAAATACGAATTATGGTTAAAAATTTATAATTGACGTACAAATAGAGGTAAAATAATTTTTAAACGATAAAAAAATCTATTTAATATACAAATTCTGATTTTACTTCAATAAGACTGTTCTGTTTGGTACAATGAGTTCATAATACAGGAATGGAGTGGTGTAATGAAATTACATAAGATTCAAATTGAAGGATATCGGAGACACTATGATACTGAAATTATGTTTTCAAATGCAAGCTTTCTCATTGGAGAAAATAACACAGGAAAAAGCAGTATACTAAAATCAATCGAGCTATTGCTTACTGATACTAAAACATTACCAGATAGTTTCTTTTTTAAATTTTTTCAAGACGAAGATATAAGCTCTTGTGACAAAATAATCTTAACGGCTGAATTCAGGGGAGTTCCAGATGCAGCATCTGAATGGGTGGGCTTTAAAGGAAGGATTTTTCCATACACTACTACAACTCCAGACGGCAATGAAGTAACTGGAAATTCAATATTTTACAGAAAAACCTTTGTATCTAATTCACAACGCACAATCGAAATGAGAGCTAGAAAAAAAACCATAAAAGCCGAGTTTAAAAATCTTAAAAAAATCTCTGAGTTTACTAAAAAAGGACTTAAGGAAGAATTATTAATAGGTTCTAAATTTGAAAATGAAAATAGAGAATCAAATTTATCAAAAGCTAAATTAGAAGAATTTTTAGATACATTTGAAAATAAAATTGATTTCTTTGACTACTCTAATGAAGAAGAGTGGGCACAA
Source organism: Candidatus Vagococcus giribetii (assembly GCF_017316185.1). GTDB lineage: Bacteria > Bacillota > Bacilli > Lactobacillales > Vagococcaceae > Vagococcus > Vagococcus giribetii. Next base: position 76,021 of record NZ_JAFLVX010000025.1, read on the forward strand.
AATCCGGGAGGTATAGCAGGGAATGTACTCTCAAAACTGCCAAAAGTATTATACATACCTGCGCATGATGGTTCAGAAAATCTTGGAGAAACTAAAGGAACCTTTCAAAATATACTAAGTGAGTTATTCACTGATGTTAGGAAAGAGTCAGATAATTATAAGAAAGCTCAAGAATATTTAGACAAGTTAGCTGCCGAAATGAATCCGGAAGATTCAACTACTGAGTTTGGTAAAATGATGGAAGGATTAAATGGTGTTCTTGACGGAGTTTTTGCTGGTATAGGATTAAATGCTCAAGCTGAACTTTCTAATGCTGATGATGCTATAAAACCAAAATTTTCCGTATCTATGACAAGTAACATTCCTACTTCTGTGGAGATGCAGGGAACGGGAGTTATAAGGTCGACAGTATTTGCTTTATTGAGATACAAAGCATTGAGAGATATGGAGAAAAAATCTGATGATCGATCTTTGATAATTTGTTTTGAAGAACCAGAATTATATTTACACCCAAATGCTGCCAATCAAATGAGAGATACTATTTATGCTTTAGCCATGACGTCTAATAATCAAATTGTATGTTCGACCCACTCTCCATATATGATTGATTTGAGCAAGCAGACTGGACAGGTGTTAAACTATCTTTCGGCGAGTAATTCATCCGTTACCACTAATTCATTTTCTGATATAAAATGTGAATTAGTGAACAATAGTCCCTTCAATATTCAAGAGGCATTTACGGCGCTTCAGTCAAACGAAAGAGACCTCGTGAAGTTAATTTTAAAAATTGATGACTATCTTGCTCGAATATTTTTTGCAAAGAACATCCTGATTGTTGAAGGAGATACAGAAGAAATAGTATTAAAAGAGACAATATCCTTAATGCCTGACGAAATGAAAAAAAATGTTCTATGCAATTGGCAAATTGTCAGAGCGAGAGGCAAAGGAACAATAATCTCTCTTGTAAAATATTTAAAGGCTATGGGGATAACTCCGTATGTTATGCACGATCTTGATAATAATGTTGCTGGTGCGAAGATAATGAATGAACCAATAAGAGAAGTATTAAACGATGACTCTAGGTTGACGGTTTTAGAAAATTGTATTGAAGATATTTTAGGATACGAGCCTCCATCAAATGATAAGCCTTATAAAGCTTATCAACATACGCAAGCTAATTGGCAAAATGATTACAATAAAATTAACAAAGAATGGAGAGCAGTAGTAGAATCAATTTTTTCTTAGGTTAGGTTCATATTAGACCGGACAGTAACTTTTTTAAGAGGATTTCTCTAGAGAAGAAAACCTAGATGTAGAGAATACCAACAAGATTTTGAAAAGAATTGTTATGTTGACGGAATATCAATGCTTTGAATGAAAAACGCGTATACTTAAATATGAGCTTTAGTACTATAGTGTGCTAGTTTTTTCTTGCTAGTCTTGAACTTTGTAATATTGTCGTATAAAAATTAGCTTTCTTTGGACATTATTACTTCTAACAATCTATTTTCTAGCTATCAATGCTTAATATGTACAATCGAGCAGTCTCCTTATGTACGTCTTTATTTTAATCAGTAAACTTGATGAGGGGCTAGATTTTTTAATCGTTATACAAAGAAGAGACCTATAAAAGTTTATTTTAACTTTTATAGGTCTCTTTAGTTTATACAGAAATCTATGACTTTAGAGGTTCTATTACTCCTAGATTAATTTTTGCAAAAAATGTTTAACCCGTAACTCCCTAAATGTCAGCCTCTATTTTTTTATGGAACTTTCTTTACTAGTCAGGGGACAAAAAATCCACTCTGTTTTATGTTAAGCCCATTCGCCATTTCTAAAGATAGGTACGATAGTGCCATCTTTTTTAATGCCGTCTACGTTCATTTTATTTGATCCAATCATGAAGTCAACGTGTGTTTGACTGCGGTTTAATCCTGCAGCGATTAATTCCTCTTCGCTCATTTCAGTTCCACCTTCTAAGTTGAAGGCATATGCTGAACCTAAAGCTAAGTGGTTTGAGGCATTTTCATCGAATAAGGTATTGAAGAAAGTAATACCAGATTGAGAGATAGGAGAGCTATCAGGAACAAGTGCGACTTCACCTAAGCTTTTCGCTCCTTCATCTGTATCAATTAGTTTTTTCAAAACATCTTCACCTTTTTCAGCTGTCACATCAACTACTTTACCGTCTTTAAAAGTAAATGTCATGTTTTCGATTGTATTACCTGAGTAGCTTAATGGTTTTGTACTAACAACGACACCATCAATACGACGATTGTCAGGAGCTGTAAAGACTTCCTCAGTTGGCATGTTTGCGATAAAGCGTTCGCCACGAGCATTGATACTTCCAGCGCCTTCCCAACGATGATTTTCAGGTAAACCAATAACTAAGTCAGTTCCTGGAGCTGTGTAGTGTAATGAATCAAATTGCTCTTTGTTTAATTCATTTGCTTTATTAGTTAATAAAGCATCGTGGTTGTGCCATGTAGCAACAGGATCTGCTTCGTACATACGAGTCGCTTTAAAAATAGCATCCCATAAAGCGTCAACTTGCTCTTCTTTTGAAGAAAGAGTTGGGAAAACTTTCTCAGCCCAAGCACTTCCAGCAGCTGCAACAACTAACCAACTAACTTTGTTGGCTTGTGTTGCTTGACGTAAAGGCATCATTGCTTTACCCATAGCCAATTGGAAAGTTGACAAACGGTCATTGTCTACGCCAGCATAAGCATCAGGATTTTGTGAAACGACGCTAATACGACTAGCACCTGCTTCGACCCATTCATTCATTTCAGTAATTTTTGATTCAGGAACTGTTTCTAGAACACTGTCATCAGCATGCATTAGAGTTTCACGACTCACAATATCATCAGTCCATTGAACGATAACTTGTTTAGCACCTAGTTTATAAGCTTCTTTCACAATGTGACGAGCTAGAGGAGCTTGCTCTACTTGGATTTGAACAACGACTGTATGAGATTTTTGGACATTTACACCTACTTCAGTAATTAACTGAGCGTATTTTTTTAATAACGTATCAAAATTTTCTAAAACCATTTTATTCCTCCTATATAGTAACGTATTTTCTATAAATACTAGCATAAGAACACTATTATAGCAATGAAGACAAAAAAATGAATTAAGCATTTAAAGTTAAAAAAAAAACTTAAAAAATTACAAAATTATCTTAAAGTAATTGGTATTATTTTAAAATCATGATACAATAACATGTAAATAGAAGAACAAAAAAGTTTTTTTATTATAAATATTGTGGATAAAATAGGAAGGTGGTTCACATGGCTAGACGTAAAACAATTACAAGAGAACATATTTTAAATGCGGCACACGAAGTAGTTTCCACTGAAGGTTTTTCTGGTTTTACAGCAAGAAACATTGCTAGTAAAATGAAAAGCTCTACACAACCAATCTATTTAGAATTTAAAAACATGGATGAATTAAGAGAAGCTTTTTTTGAGGAAGTAGAAACATACCTTAGAGATGATATTTTTAGCAAAAGCATTTCTGGAGATCCAATCATTGATTTAACTTTAAACTACGTAGATTTTGCGAAAAAAGAAAAAATGCTTTTTCGTGCTCTTTTTGTGGAAGATCATGCAGATGGAAAATTACTTAATGAGTTTGGATTCCAAATGTTCTTAGCAAAAGCTAAAGGTATCGAAGAATACGAAGGTATGAGTGATGAAGCGATTCACACAGCATTTTTAGCTAACTGGATCACAGCAACAGGACTTGCTTCTTTAGCAACTAGTGAACGTATGAATGCAACAAATGAAGAAATGATTCAAATTGTTAAATTGGTTAACAAATCTCTAAAAAGAAATCCGGACTTTACTATTACAATGTAAGAAGCTATATAATTAAACAAAATGTTCGATTAATGCATCTTATATAATAAGAAGTCTAGATCAAAATTAGTAGACGTGCCAAGTTAATGAAAATAAAAAAAGCCTTACATAGTAGGCTTTTTTATTTGTTTAAGCTTCATTAAAAGTAGTAATTAAACTTTTGGTAAAAGCTTCTAAGGCGACAATGTCATCTTCTTCAGCAGCTAGTTCGATTTTTACCGATTCGGCTCCTTTGGTTGCGCCAACAGAAGCAAAAGCTTTATCAAATTGATCAACTACTTGGCAGAAATAAGTATAAAATGAATCGCCACTACCAACAACACCGTATATTTTTCCAGATAAATCAAGTTCTAATAATTCTTCATGAAAATCAATGATTTCATCTGGTAGTTCAAAATCATCATAAGTATAAGAAGCAATAATACAAATATCGGCTTCTAAAAAGTCAGCAGCATCTACTTGTGTACACTCATTGACTTCAACTTCAATGCCCTGGTCTTCTAAACTTTCAGCAACAATATCAGCAATTTCTTCTGTGTTACCAGTTAGACTAGCGTAGACAATTTTAGCAACAGTCATAAACAAGACTCCCTTCATCAGTCAATAGACTAACAAAATTATATCAAACTCATTGGATTTTTCAATGAAATTAGTTTGTGATAATTTGTTGTAACCTAAGCATTGTGCTAAAATAGGATTGCTATTTAAGAGAAAGTGGGGAATAACTAAATGATTACATTAAAATCACCAAGAGAAATAGAAATGATGGCTGATTCAGGAGCGATTTTAGCAAGTGTTCATGTGGCTTTACGCGACTTTATCAAACCAGGTATTACCAGCTGGGATATTGAAGAATTCGTTCATGACTTTATCAAGAAACATGATGCAATTGCCGCTCAAATTGGTTTTGAAGGATATAAATACGCAACGTGTTGTAGTATTAATGACGAAATCTGTCATGGCTTCCCAAGAAAAGAAGTCTTAAAAGATGGGGATTTAATCAAAGTTGATATGTGTGTGGAATACAAAGGGGCTATGTCTGACTCATGTTGGTCATATGTAGTAGGTCAATCAACACCAGAAATCGACCGCTTAATGGAAGTGACTAAAAAAGCATTGTATTTAGGCATCGAGCAAGCTCAAGTAGGTAACCGTATTGGTGACATTGGTCATGCTATTCAAACTTATGTGGAAGGTGAAAACTTAGCAGTCGTTAGAGATTTCATCGGTCATGGTATTGGACCAACAATTCATGAAGCACCACAAGTGCCTCACTACGGAGAAAAAGGTAAAGGTCTTCGCTTAAAAGAAGGTATGGTTATTACGATTGAACCAATGGTAAACACTGGTACATGGCAAATGAAGATGGACAACAATGGTTGGACAGCTCGCACAAAAGATGGGGGACTATCTTGTCAATACGAGCATACTTTAGCTATTACTAAAGAAGGTCCAAAAATTCTAACGTTACAAGATTAATCAAGGAGTAAGCACATGCAAGAAGAGCAAGCAGAAAAAAGACCTGGTTGGAAAGAGTCTTTTAAAATATTTATAGAAACATTTCAACAGGCAGAAGTTAGTATTTATGCAATCGTGATTACGTATTATTTACTTCTTTCTTTTTTCCCCTTGCTCATTGCATTGGGAAACGTACTACCTTTTTTAAATATCAATATTGAGACCGTATTGCCATATATTCAAGAGCTTCTCCCAGCAAAAATTTATGAGACGCTTAAGGATACGATTGGTAGTTTACTCGTAACAGGAAGTGGTGGGTTACTTTCTGTATCTGCCATTGGTACTTTTTGGGCAGTAAGTAAAGGTATTAACGGTATTCGAATGAGCTTAGACAAAGCATATGGCGTAGAGAAAGACAGACTTCAATTTTTACGTCGTCTCTTTTCATTCTTAATGGTCTTTCTACTTATCATTAGTATTTTCTTTCTACTATTAATTATGGGGTTTGGTCAAACCATTCTGGAGTATGTGTTACCAGTACTAGGTTTACCTGATGAAATTTTAACAACGTTTAACACGTTGCGATGGCCCTTAACCTCTTCTGTTCTTTTCGTTATTATGATTATGTTGTATTATTTTGTCCCAAGTGCCAAGGTTCATTTTAGAACTATCATTCCTGGGTCGATTTTTACAACCATTGGCTGGATGGCAGTTACACAATTTTATAGTATTTATATTAATTATTTTTCAAAACGAATTAATAGCTATGGTGTGATTGGAAGTTTTATCTTCTTTATTCTTTGGCTTAATATAGCCTCTACTTTAATTATCATTGGTGGACTAATCAATGTGACCATAGAGAAGATTGTTTATGGAGACATTTGTGCGAAGAAGAGTGTGTTAGGTAATTATATTGAAGACAAAGTCACGAGTAGAAAAGAAAAAATTGAAGAAATAGAAATGACAACTGAAAATAAAGAAAAGAAAAAGCAAGACTAGTTTAGACTAATCTTGCTTTTTCTTTTCTCTTCTTTTTTCTAATATGCTATCACGGTAAGCTTTATTACCGATAAATTTTAAGGAATTTAATAAAGGTTGTTTATCTACTCCTGTTAGGCCAATCAATTCAATGAACATTTGCAAGCCAAGTAAGCAAGCGATAGTCAAAAGAATTGTAGCTAACGTATTAGCAAACATATAAAGTAGTGCAATCATTGAAAAAATAAGGGCTAGTGAGTAAATGGTTAGAACGGCACCTCTATGAGTAAAACCAAGAGAGAGTAACCTATGATGCAGATGCATTTTATCTGCTGATGAGATAGGTCGTTTGTTTAATTTTCTACGAATCATCGCAAATAAGGTATCTGTAATAGGGACACCTAAGATGATTAGTGGTGTAATCAATGTAATTAATGTTGCATTTTTTAGTCCCTGTACTGATAAAACAGAGATTAGAAAGCCGAGTAACAATGCCCCAGTATCACCCAGAAATATTTTAGCTGGATAAAAGTTGAAGGGAAAGAATCCTAGAACGCTCATTAATAAAACAAAAATAGTTAATGGGACTTGTAGTTTAACAGCTCCAGTTGCAGAAGCTACATAGCCAATAATGCCAATCGTTGCTAAGGCAATGATTGAAATACCAGAAGCTAAACCATCAAGACCATCTACTAAATTTATCGCATTTGTCAAACCAACAATCCAAAGAATAGTAAAAGGATAAGCTAACCATTCTAAGGAGATTGCTCCGATATAAGGTAAAGTAATTGTGCTAACTGTTACATCAAACACAAAACAAACATAAAGGGCAGCTATTAGAACGCCGATTAACTTTTGTTTAGGTGTTAGCTCAAAGATATCATCTATTAACCCAGTGATAACCACAATACCTGATGAAACGACTAAGTGTAAGGCATAGTCAAAAGGAATCAAATCTGGGAAAAAGAAAAGAGCTGAGATGGAAAAGGCAATATAAATAGCTAGACCTCCTGCTGTTGGCATAGCTGTTTTATTGACTCTTCTTGAGTTAGGAATATCTACTGCTCCGACTTTACAGGCGAATTTTTTAATTAATGGTGTTAATAAAAATGCTAGGATCATTGTTAAAAATAAGCGTAGAGAAATTTTTAAAATGAAATCCATATATTTTACCTACTTTCAATAGTCATTGAACATTATACACGAGTTTTTTATCGCAAACAATCTCAAACTTATTAAGGATTTCTTTAATCCATACAAATTTTCAGAAATTAACTATTTTTGAAAGATTGCCTATGTTATAATTACAAAGATAATTGAAAACGTAGGAGTTTTGACATTGACGAAAAGCAAAAAAAATCATCGAGATAAAAACACAGAGACGCTAAATACAGATTACCAAACAGAATATGAACCACGTAGTAGAAGAAGAGAACCTCAAAAGAAGAAATCAATCTTAGGTGTTATTGGAAAAAGTTTGATTATCATTCTATTAGTAGCAGTCCTTTCAGGGATTGTTTATTTTGTTAAAGGACTAATGGATACAAACAACTTTCTTAATAACTCATATGAGCCTAGAAAATCAAGTAGTGTTGAAAATGACAAAATTGATGTCCAAAAAGATCCTATATCTGTTTTGATATTAGGACTTGATGACAATAGTGAGAGAGACTTAGGGAGTGCAAGGACTGACTCTATGCTACTCTTAACCATTAATCCCACTACAGAAAAAGTGGATATGGTAAGTATTCCACGAGATACTTACACAGACATTGTGTCACCTTCATTTACTGGAAAAGATAAAATCAACTCAGCCTATTCGTATGGTGGGATTGATGCCACGATTGACTCAGTTGAAAAACTATTAAACGTTCCGATTAATTACTATGCTACAGCAGATTTTAAAGCTTTTGAAGATATAGTAGATGCTTTAGGTGGCGTTGAGATTGATGTACCATTTACTTTAACAGAGCAAAATGCCAAAGGTGAAAAAGTAGTCGACTTAAAAGAAGGAAAACAAGTTCTTAGCGGGGAAGAAGCATTAGCTTTTTCAAGAACACGATACATTGATAATGATATTGAACGTGGAAAACGTCAACAACAAGTATTAGAAGCTATTGCTGTAAAAGCAATGGACATTGGAACAATTGCTAAGTACAAAAATATTTTAGAAGCATTAGACGGACATATCAAAACAGATATGCCATCTAATAAAATTTTATCAGTGGCACAATCAGGCCTTACTAAAAACTATAAGTTTGAATCATATGCCTTCTCTTGGATGAGTTATGATTACGCTCCATATGGTGAAGCAGTTAGTATGGTTGGCTTACACCAAGATAGTATCGATTTTATATCTCATAGATTACGAGTATCTCTTGGACTAGATGAAAAAGATGAGAGAGATGCAGCAGACTATCAGTTTGAAACAAATGGTGTCGTTGCCCCTCAAACCTTCCCTGATGATGGAATGGCAATGGTAAATTAAAATAAAGAAGAAGGGAGAAGGCAAGGAACGTTGTTTTTCTCCCTTTTTTAATTTTTAAGAAGTAAAAAATGATTAAAAAATTAAGAGAATTTTGAAAAATATTGGTTTTTAGTGTAAAATCGCTATGAGGTTTCAATGAACGAAAGATAAGGTGAGACAATTTTGAAACAAGAAGAGAATGTAAAAGTTCAGTTAACAATGATTACAAAAGAATACGACTTATATAAGAAAAAATCTGACAAAATCAAAGCACTATTCAAGTTTTCAGAAAAAAGCATACCACATTTTTGGGGACTAAAAGGAATTGATTTATCTGTTTATGCAGGTGAAGCAGTTGGTTTGATTGGGATTAATGGTTCTGGTAAATCAACATTATCTAATATTTTAGCAGGTATTATACCTCAAACAACAGGGCAAATGATGATTGACGGTGAAACATCAATTATTGCTATTGGAGCAGGATTAAAACCTCAATTAACAGGGACGGAAAATATTCGTTTAAAATGTTTAATGAGTGGTTTTACGAATGAGCAAATCGACGACATGATGGAAGACATTAAAGCATTTGCCGATTTAGGTGATTTTATTTCTCAACCTGTCAAAAACTATTCGAGTGGTATGAGATCTCGACTAGGTTTTGCAATTGCTGTCCATCAAAATCCAGATGTTTTGATTATTGATGAGGCTCTTTCTGTTGGAGATGATACCTTTTACCAAAAGTGTGTGGAACGAATTTTAAGCTTTAAAGAACAAGGGAAAACAATTTTCTTTGTGTCTCACTCACTTCCACAAATTGAAAAGCTGTGTGATAAAGTGGCTTGGATTCATTACGGAGAGCTTAGAGAGTATGGACCAACAGAAGAAGTTGTAAAAAATTACCGTGCTTTTATTAATTGGTTCAAAAAACAAAGTGCTGCTGACAAAAAAGCCTATCAAGATAAATACAAAGAATCTCAAAAAAACTTTTCAGAAGAAAGTTTGAAAGAGGTCGCCCTTGAAAGAGGTCATGATGTGTCAACTCTTAAAGGTCCTGCTATTGGGAAGATGTCCCTACTGACTAAAGCAATGCTAGTAGTTATGCTAGCAGGTTTAATGGTTTTAGGTTATCTTCATTTAAGTGGACGAGCATTTACTTCAATAGTATCCACTGGCTCAGTTGATACTATCGTCAGAACAGACATCAACAATCAGACAAAACAAGTACCGTGGTCTTTAACCGATGAAGCATCTATTAATTAATATAGCCAAAAATTTATACGCAACATATACTCGCTTTATCTCTAAGAAATCTAATGGCAAGTTAGAAAAAAAACAAGTGGTATATCTACTAAGTTTTCCTAATAATGACCATGGTCTGATTAAAGAGTTAGCTAAAGACTATTCTTTAGTAGTGTGTTACACCAAAGGAGCTCAAAGAGAAGGTGAGGCTTTGGCACAAGAAGGCATGCAGGTTGTTTCTATTAATTCTTTTTTAGGATTAACCAAAACTATCCAAGCTATTGGCAAAAGTCCATTAGTGATTGCGGATAATTACTTTCCTTTCTTAGGTGATATTAAGAAACAAGACAAGCAAACCATTATCCAACTATGGCACGCCACGGGAGCGATTAAACAATTTGGCTTAGAAGACAAGTCTATTGTCACTCGCAGTCAGTCTGATAAAGAAAGATTTAAACGTGTCTATAGGTCTTTTGATTACTATGTCGTAGGATCAAAAGCCATGGGTGAGGTCTTTCAAAAGAGTTATGGGGCTAAAAATAAGCAACTACTTTATCTAGGCTTTCCTAGAACAGATTACTTAAAACAACAAACAACGTCTACAAGTCAAACAATGAGTCGTGTTCTTTATTTACCGACTTATCGTCAAGACAATATGCCAATGCTTGTAGATGATTTACTTGCGTTACGTGAGAAGTTACCTAAAGAGACAAGCTTACACATAAAAGCTCATCCAACGATGGCTATAGAAAATGCTGAGAAGCTGACGAATGTCGAAGGTATTCAGTTAGTGGATGAAAAAGCGTCATCTGATGAGCTACTATTACAAGCAGATTGCTTAATCACAGATTATTCTTCTGTAGCCTTTGATTATGCGTTGATTAATCCAGTAGGAAAATTGATTTTTTATTGGTTTGATGAAGCAGAGTACAATCAAACAACAGGGATTCAACCTATATTTAAACAAACACTACCAACTGAGGTTTGTCACACATTAGATGAGGTTATGACTCAGTTAGATGATAGGAAACAAGATTTGCATGCCTTTAATGAGGTGTGGAACACCTACAATGACGGATTTGCCACTCAGCGTTTATTAGAGTGGATCAAAGAGAAAATGGATGGAGAAAAATGAGTAAGTATAAAGTTGAACGAATTTTAAACATTCCAGTTGACGTCATGACCATGGAAGATGTCAAACAAGATTTAGTATCAAATGAAGCAGTAGGAGACAAACTAACTCTTACAAGTGTGAATCCTCAAATCGTTTTGATGGCAGAGGAAAATGACACAGTCAAAACCTTTATCGAAAACTCGACACATCGCATTGCTGATGGAATCGGCTTAGTAAAAGTATCTGGTTGGACAAAAGGGGACATCAAAGAACGAGTAACTGGTTTTGATTTGATGCAGGAAGTGTTGAGCTATGCCGATGAACATCACAAAAATGTCTTCTTATATGGTTCTAAACCTGAAGTAGTTGCTCAAGCAGCTAAAAACATTGAAACAGATTACCCAGAGCTTAATCTAGTTGGTTGGATTGATGGCTACACGAAATTAAGTGACAAAGAAATCGTTCAGCGAATGAATGAAAAAGAAGCAGACATTGTTTTTGTGGCACTAGGTAGCCCAAGACAAGAAGAGTGGTTAAGTCGCAACATGGATCAGCTAACAGCAACAATCTTCCAAACGATTGGAGGTTGCTTAGACGTGTTGAGTGGTGCAACCAAAAGAGCACCAGATATATTTATTAAATTAAATTTAGAGTGGCTATATCGCTCGGTAAGTAACCCAAAACGATTGTATCGAATTTTCCAATTACCAGTCTTTGTGGCAAAATCACTTAGCTGGCACAGGAAAAATGGGAAACATTAAGGAGAGTTTTAAACGTGAATGATGTAAAAATGATCATATCAGAGCAATTTAACAACTTTGGTATCATTCGAAGAATTTCTAAATACGAAGAAAAAGCAACGTACCAAAGTCACTACTTAGGACTTATATGGCAATTTTTAAATCCAGCCATTCAAATAGGGATTTATTACTTAGTATTCGGTATTGGTGTCAATCAAGGGAAAAAAGTAGACGGTGTCCCATTTATCATTTGGATGTTGATTGGTATTATTACTTGGTTCTTTGTCAATAGCTCGATATTAGGTGGTTCTAATAGTATCTACAAACAAATCGGCATGGTGTCGAAGATGAAATTCCCAGTGAGTATCTTACCAATGGTTAATATCACCAGTAACTTTGTTAGTTACAGAGCCATGATGCTCCTTTTATTAGCTTCTATGTTTGGATTTGGGATTTTCCCAACTATCTACTGGTTGCAATATTTCTATTATTTCTTCTGTATGATTGTCTTCTTATTTGCTTTTGGTGTGTTAAACTCAACCATCACTATCTTAGTCAGAGATTATCATATTATGTTGCAATCAATTTTAAGATTGCTCTTTTACCTATCAGGTCCGATTTGGAACTTTGAAAAAATGTTCCCTGGCAACAAACATCAATGGGTTGTGAGATTATTAGAGCTTAACCCTATTTACTATATTATTGATGGTTTTAGAGATTCATTCCTTTCAAAAGAATGGTTCTGGGAAAAAGGAACACAAACTCTCTTTTTCTGGTTAGTAACAGGAACTATTTTGATTGTAGGGTCTCATATCCACATGAAATTTAGAACAAGATTCGTTGACTTTATTTAATAAGGAGCAGTTAAATGAAAGCCTTAGTAGAAAAGACCATCTCCTTGTTGTTTAAGGCGATTGGCCAGTTTAATAAACAAAACTTAATTTATCTTGAAAGCTTTCATGGGACTCAGTATAGCGATAATCCAAAAGCCATCTACGAATGGCTAAAAAAAGAATACCCTGAATACACTCTCGTCTGGGGAGTGACTAAGGGAAGTGAGAAACCTTTTCGTGAAGAAAAGGTTTCTTATGTATTACGCTTTTCTTTCAAATGGTTTTTAACCATGCCAAGAGCACGTTTTTGGATTACCAATACGAGACAACCCTTGTGGCTACACAAAAGCAAGAAAACAACTTACTTACAAACATGGCACGGAACGCCCTTAAAAAAATTAGGACGAGATATTGAAGAAGTCAATATTCCAGGATACACCAAAGAGAGTTACGGTGAGTCTTTTTCAAAAGAATCCGCTCGTTGGGATTATTTAGTCTCACCAAGCCAGTATGCTACGGAAATTTTTAGAAGTGCCTTTGGCTATCAGGGACCTGTTTTAGAAACAGGCTACCCAAGAAATGACTGCTTAACACAAATCAGTGGCAATGCTGAAAAAGTAACAACATTAAAGAAAAAATTAGGCTTACCAACAGATAAACAGTTGGTCTTATATGCGCCGACTTGGCGTGAGAAAGAACAACGTGTTAATGGCAAGTATCAATTTAGTACGCCATTTCCTTTTGATGAGGTTGTTGAAAATTTAGGTGAAGAAGCCATTCTTTTAGTTAGAATGCACTACTTAGTGGCTCAAGCCTTTGATTTTGATCGTTATGCTGATAAAGTTATCAATGTCTCAACAGGCTATGATATGGCAGATTTACTGGCAGTTAGTGATTTACTTATTACGGATTATTCTTCATCTATGTTTGATTATGCGATTACAGGGAATCCGATGATTTTTTATATCCCTGATCAAAAAGAGTACGATGAAGAGATGCGTGGCTTTTATTTCCCTATGGAAAATCATTTGCCTGGAGAAATGGCGAGTGACAAAGATAGCTTGATTCAGACACTTATCACTTGGCAAAAAAACAAGGAACTCATTAAGACACCTCAGTATGCCACATTTAAAGAAACCTTTACGACCCTTGAAACAGGACAAGCAGCTAAACAAGTAATACAAGCATTATTACAGAATAGAGAGGATTAACTTATGGGAATTTTGAAAAAAGGAATGCGCTTTGTAGGGCCAGTTGTCCTACCTAAAGTGTCTCAACACCGTAAATTATTAGATACCTATACCCATTATTTTCAAGATGAATCAGTGGTAGAAAATACAGTCCTTTACGAAAGTCGTGATGGCAAGTCCTTAACAGACTCGCCCTTTGCGATTTTTCAGTATTTACTGAAAACTGACAAAGAAGGAACTTATACACACATCTGGACAGTCACCAATGGAGAAGAGCTTGAAAAAGTAAAAGCCATGTATCAAGATGACAGTCGTGTTTTATTTGTCAAACGTAATTCAGATGAGTACTTAAAGTGGCTCACAAAAGCCCAATACTTAATTAATAACTCAACTTTTCAACCCTTTGTGACGATTAAAGATGAGCAAACCTACATCAATACGTGGCACGGGACACCTTTAAAAACTATGGGATTTGATATTCCAGGCAATCCTGCTAATGCTAGGAATGTGGTACGTAACTTCTTTATGGCAGATTATTTAATTAGTCCTAATCAGCACACGACAGAGATGTTTTTAAAGAATTACCGACTAAATGATAACTACACAGGAAAAATTATAGAAACAGGCTATCCTCGGATTGACCAAACCTGGTCAAAAGACCGAGATGGTGTATTGAAGCTGCTCTTTTCATTCGGGGTGACACTTGACTTGAGCAAACCAATTATCCTTTATTCACCTACTTGTAAGATGGGGGATTTAGCGGGTATCTCTGATGAGGTAAAACAAATTCAAGAAGAGATGTCAGTTATAAGAGACCGATTTGGCAAAGAATACAATGTCTTAATTAAAGTTCATCCCTTCTTATATGACAAGGCCAAAACAAATATGGATTTAAAACCCTATTTAATTCCTGATATTGTGGATACTAATCAATTATTAGGAGTCGTAGATTGCTTGATTACAGATTACTCAAGTATCTTCTTTGACTTTTTAGTCACTGATAAGCCGATTCTCTTTTATTGCTGGGATGATGATTTATACTCTCATAAACGAGGTAAGTATTTTGAGTATGATGAGTTACCTGGTCCAGTTGCCTTTAATATAGAGGAATTAAGTCAACACATTGAGCAATTGCCAGAGTTGAGCAAGTCTTACGCAGCTAACTACAAAACCTTTAAAGAACGTTTCACTGCATATGATGATGGGCATGTGACGTCACGAGTAGTTGATATTATTTTTAATCAGAAGTCTTTACCTGATGTGAGAGTGATTGAGCCAAATGAAAGCAAGAAAAGATTGCTTATCTACCCAGGTGGTATGAGAAGTAATGGAATTACGAGTAGTTTCCTTAATCTCGTTCAAAATATCGACTACGACAAATATAGTGTGGTTTGCTTTTTAGATAATATCAGAACATCAGACCAAATAAAAAATGTCCTAGACATACCAGCTAATGTGTCCCTACTATTTCGTTTTGACTACTCAAACTATACAGTAAAAGAGTATTACCAAGATTTAAACGCCCATCTTCATGGGGTTAAAAAGGGCAAAGAGGATAAGTACCCTGAAAAAGCGTATCAACGTGAAATCAGACGTCTACTAGGTAAACAAGCATTTGATGTAGCAGTTGACTTTAGTGGGTATAGCCTTCACTGGAGTAAACTGGTCTTAGCAACTCCAGCAAGTGTTTATAATTGTTACTTGCATAGTGATATGAAGTTGGACCAAGAAAGAAAAGTCAACGGGAAGAAGATTCACAAAATGAATCTTCAAGGTATTTTTAGTGTGTACTCTCGTTATGATTCACTCATTTCAGTATCAGAAGCCATATCAAAAGTTAATCAAGAAAAATTAAGTGACTATGCAGAGGCAGACAAATTTGTTTATGCACCAAACGTTATCAATATTAAGAAAATACTAGAAGAGCCAAGTGAAGCACCTAAAAAAGAAGTGGTTGATACAGAAGTCTTTATTAGAGATGGACGTGTCTTGATGCCTGAAGTGCCTCACATGATTCGCTCATCTAGACCAGATAGTGTCTTAGGTAGCTCTCGTGAGCATTACTTCACCAGTGATCAAGTAGAAGTTCTTGGAAGATTTATTTATGAAGGTCAGAGCTATATCAAGATAAGCCAAGATCATATCTATCTAGGATGGTTATTAGAAGAACACGTAGAAGTTGCACCAACGCGTGTCCTTTCAACGAAAGGGATTAATGCTTTTGGGAAGTTAAATACTAGAGCTGGAGACGCTTTTTACTCTCAGCCGGTAGGGTTAGAATCAAGCGTTGTCCTTTCTGATGCAGGCAATTTGAGAAATATGTACGTGTCTTTTGTTAAAGAAGTAACAACGCAAGGCGGGACTTCATACTTAGTTGAAATCAAAGGCAAAGAGTATGGTTGGTTACCTCAAAGTAAAGTAACGTTCTCTAAAAAGTTAAATGGAGTAAATCACGAATCTCCTAATGCCCTTAAAAAAGGAGCTCGAGTTTTATTAGGTGGTTTGACTGGTTTAAGCTTTTCAAAACAAAAGAAAGAGCTTGGGACACGTCCTTTCAAAAAAGAATCTCTTGAAGCTTATTTTTACAATAAAAAGAACGAATCTCTTAAAGGTTTCAAAGTACCTAATAAGGAAACAGAAAGTATAGATATGGGAATTGTGCCGATGATTTACGTGAAGTCACTTTGTGTGAACTCTCTTGGTCGATGGTATGAAGTCCTAGATACAACTGACAATGTTTTATGGGTAGAGGAATCAAGTTTATCCTTAGGAGCTATGCTTGATGAGGTAGTCGTAACAGATATGCCTATCTATGAAGAAGCCAAAGTGAAGGATCGCTTAGTAACTGTCTATGCCACAATGGAAGATGCTCTATCTAAGAAAGGATCCAGTGTACAAGGACCAAAAGAAGTCACTGTGATTCGACGAGTAAAAACAAGCAAATTAAGAGAGCTTGTTTTAGTTGAGTGGTCTGACAAAGAATTATGGATTTTACAAGAAGAGTTAGAAATGACGCCAAAAGCAGGCATTGTTAATGGTAATGGTGAGTTCTTTTCGTATCCTTCTAAAGAGAACTACAATATTGTTACAACAGGTCGCTTGTCAGAAGAAAAAAATCAAGTCCTTTTAGTAGAAGCCTTTGACTTATTCCGAAAAGAAGAGCCAGCTAGTCATTTGTACATTATTGGAGCAGGTCCTGAAGAAGAAAACATCAAAAAGAAAATAAGCGACTTAGATTTATCTAAACAAGTTACTTTGCTTGGTCAAGTCTATTACCCGTTTCATTTTATGAGACAATGTGACTTGTTTGCTTTGACCTCGATTTATGAAGGACAGTCTATGGTTCTTTTAGAAGCGTTAACGTTAGAAATACCTTGTGTATCAACAGATATACCTGCTTGTCGTGACGTATTAAGCAATGGAGATTACGGTATTTTGACAGAAATTAATGACCAAAACGGATTTTTTAAAGGTATGTTAAATGCGAAAAACGAAGAAAAAGTCTATAAACAATTTAATCCATATGAATATAACACTTATGCTTTAAATAAGTTTTATGAGCATTTGGATAAGAATTAAATTTTATCTTAATTAAATATCTGTAAAATAGATAAAAAAACAAAGATAAGTGTCATTTTATGCAAAAAAGTATTGAATTACACCTAGTTTAGTTCTATTATAAAGAGGAGCGTTTACGTGGCTCCTTTTTTTATGTTTAAACCTTTAAACATATAGTAACTAGGAGATACGAAAAGATAATAATAGAGAAGTCTACAATTTGGAGGAAAAGATGGAAGAAACAGTTAGTTTACAAGAAATTTTTAGTTTATTAAAAAAGAAAGCGACATTAATTTTATCAATGTTTTTCATTGGTATTGGGATTTCTGCAATTATCACTTTATTTTTTATTACTCCGAAGTATAGTGCCACGTCACAATTAATTGCGACATCACAAAATAAAGATAACAACGTGAGTACAGATAACATCAACAGTAACTTAATGATGATTAACACCTACAAAGACTTTATCAAAGGTAAAGTCGTTATGGATACAGCCAGAGAACAACTTGAAAAAGAAATTGGCTTTAAAGGCTCATCAGATGACATTAAAAACATGATTAGTGTAGAACAAACTCAAAGCTCACAAATGTTCTCAATCGTTGTGACATCTGAAGATCCAAAAGAAGCAGCAACAGTCGCAAACGTTGTGGCATCAATCTTCAAACAAGAAGCAGGAGAGTATACAGAAGCAGATAAGGTGTCAATCATCTCAGAAGCAGAGCCTTCTTCAAAACCAGTATCACCAAATAAAAAAGTCAACATGGCTATTGGTGGGGTGCTAGGACTGATTGTTGGTGTGGGATTAGCTTTACTAAGCCAACTCTTCAACCGTACCGTGAAATCACCAGAGTACGTGACTGAAACAGTAGGTATTCCTATTTTAGGACATATTCCATTAATGAGTGATAAAGACTTAAAAGAAATCAGACGTCATCAAGCATCAGCTCTAAAATCAGTTAACTTATCAACAGAATCAATCGATGATACCTTTAACTTAGATGATGGAGTAGATGGATTAGATCAAGACTTATCTCGTATTTCAGAGGGTCGTAACTTAGAAGACACCATTGATTTATCAGAGCTAAAAATCAATCACATTGACTTAGATGACATGGGGTCAGAAAATAATGACTCAGTAAGTGGTATTTCACGACGCTCTAGAACAGAGCTACGCTAAGAGGAGAGTAAGAATGGCAAAATCAACGAACAAAAAAACGAAATTAATGGCTCCAGAAGCCGCAACACTTTTTACAGTAGTGGATCCAATGTCCAATATATCAGAGCAATTTAGAACGATCAGAACGAATATTTTATACTCAAGTTTAGATAGTCAGACACAAAGTATTATCGTGACATCAGCTGGTCCTTCTGAAGGAAAGTCAACCACATCAGCTAACTTAGCTATTGCTTTTGCCCAATCAGGGATGAAGACAATTTTAGTTGATGCCGATCTAAGAAGACCGACTGTTCACCGCAGTTTTGATACAGAAAACAATAAAGGTTTAAGTAGCCTATTAAGCATTAGAAGAATGTCACTAGGTGAAGTGATTCAACCAAGTGACGTGAGAAATCTAGACTTAATTACAAGTAGCCCGATTTCACCGAATCCATCAGAACTACTTGCTTCAAGTCGTATGAGAAAAGTATTACATATCTTAAAACAAGAGTATGATTTTATTATTTTTGATGTACCACCAGTTGGGACAGTAACAGATGCTCAATTAATCGCTTCTCAAGTAGACGGTGCGGTTTTTGTGGTACGTGAAGAACAAACAGAAAAAGCAGGACTTGAGCGTGCAGCCAAGTTGATTGAACAAGTAGACTCGAAGATTTTAGGGACGGTCTACATGGGCGAGTTAACAGAGCAAAATTACGGATATTACCAATCATAAAAAAGAAAGGAAGCTTGCTAATGCTAGTAGATATACATTGTCATATATTACCAGGAGTAGATGATGGGGCACAGACGTTGGAAGCTTCCTTAGAAATGGCTCGAGTAGCCGTTTCGGAAGGAATTACACATATTCTTTGTACACCTCATCATAATAATGGGGTGTATTTAAATCCTAAAAAAGAAGTCATTGTTAAAGTAGCCGACTTACAAGATGAACTTGATAAGGCGGAGATTCCTTTGACCCTTTTTGAAGGGCAGGAAGTCCGTTTATCCCCGGATTTATTACGTCGTATTTCACAAAACGAAATTTTATTTACTGACCTAGAAGATACTTATATCTTGATTGAGTTCCCTTCGATGGAAGTCCCAATGTATGCTCATAGAGCCTTATTTGAACTATGTACCAATGGATACACGCCAATCATCGTACACCCAGAGCGAAACGCTCAGCTAATGAAAAATCCAAATCTCATGATTCCTTTCATTGAAATGGGATGCTTAGCTCAAGTGACTTGTGGGAGCTATATAGGACAGTTTGGTAAAGAGATTCAAAAGGTTGCTAAGATAATGATCGAGCACAACCTAGTCCATATGTTGGCATCAGATGCTCATAATACGAAGGGGCGTAATTTTCACACACAAGCAGCCTATGACAAGCTAGAAAAAGAGTTTGGGATAGAAAAGTGTGAAAGCTATCAACAAACGGTGAAAGATGTTGTCAATGGAGACAAGACCATCAAGCCGCCGCCAAGTGAGTATAAAAAGAAATTTAGCTTTTTTGGCTAAAAAAGGTTTGTTAAAAGTGGAAGGAAAAGTATTTAAATTGTTTGTTAGGTGGGAAAATTATGAGTAGGAAAGCAAAAGTCGCGAGAGAGTGTAATATAAACCG
>NZ_JAFLVX010000026.1 GCF_017316185.1 Candidatus Vagococcus giribetii
ATTTCGAAAAGCAACACAATTTGTAGCTTAGATATTAATTTTGAAACATCAAAAAAGGAGTGGATTTCTCCACTCCTTAAAAGTCTAACTTTTAGGGGTCACTACATAATGGGCTTATACCACGGTCTTTTATTTATCTATTTTTTGATGATAAAACGTGAATGTGTTCCTTGACCTACGATGTCATCGTTATGCATAGCTTTAACAGCAAAAGTAATTTTTTTACGATCAATTTCAATGACTTTAGCTGTAATGATAGCTAAATCACCGATAACAATCCCTTTTTCATGACTTACATTCACATGAGTTCCAACAGAAGTTAAATCCTCAGAAATGTTATTTTTGATTAGATGATAACTAGCAGATTCCATCTCAGCAATCATATCAGGTGTTGAAAACACATCAGGTAAGTCAGCTTCAAATTTTGACGCTACATTGTCCTTTGTGACGTATACTTCTTTTGTAAAAGTTTGACCAATTTTAATTTCCAAGTTAATCTCTCCTTATAAATAAAAATGATAACGCTTTTATCATACCGTAAGAAATAAAGACAGACAACAAAATAGCTCTTAGGTTAATTGACAAATTCAATGTTGAGTCATTTCTTTTAGACGTGTATGATAGAACATAAAGAATCTAGTGAAGGGTGTGTCCGAAGTGTTAGATAATACAAAATTAATTCATGGTTATCCTGTTGTGGATCCACACACAGGAGCAGCTTCTATCCCAAAATATCAAACATCAACCTTTAATCAACAAGCTATATTTGAAAGTCAAGAATACAGTTATACCAGGTTTGGTAACCCAACAGTTGCAGCTCTTGAAGAAGGTATTGCAGCCTTAGAAGGTGCTAAGCATGGGTTTGCTTTTTCTTCTGGAATGGCAGCTATCTCAACTGTCTTAATGCTACTTGAGTCAGGTAACCATTTAGTTGTGCCTAAAGAAGTCTATGGCGGTACGTGTCAGTTTGTCAAAGACATTTTACCCAACTATCAAATTACATCTTCTTTTGTGGATTACAGTGACTTGGAAGAAGTGGAAAAGGCGATTACAAAAGATACGAGAGTGTTATACATTGAAACGCCTTCTAATCCCTTATTAAAAGTGGCAGACATTAAGTCTTTAGTGCAACTAGCTAAAAAATATGACGTGTTAACGGTTATGGATAATACCTTTATGACACCTCTGTATCAAAAGCCGCTTGCTCTAGGTGTGGATATTGTCATTGAAAGTGCAACTAAATTTTTAAACGGTCATAGCGATGTGGTGGCTGGTTTAGTAGCATTAAATGATGATCAGTTAGAAAAATCTTTGCGTTTACATCAAAAAGCTTTTGGGGCAATTTTAGGTGTAGAAGACGCTTGGTTAGTCTTAAGAGGTATGAAGACTATGGGAATTCGGATGGAAAAAAGTTGTCAAAATGCACAAATCATTGCGAAATTTTTAGCTGGCCATCCTAAAATACAAAATGTTTATTACCCAGGATTAACAAGTCATCCTTCTTATGAGGTTCATCGAGAACAAGCGACCTCAGGGGGAGCAGTCTTGTCTTTTGATTTGGGAAATGAAGAAAATGTAGCCACTATGACTGAACACTTACAATTACCTATTATTGCCGTTAGTCTAGGTGGTGTGGAATCAATTGTTTCTTACCCAAGAACTATGTCTCATGCCTGTTTAAGTGAAGAGGATCGTTTGGAACAAGGTGTCACTCCAGGTTTATTAAGACTGTCTTGTGGGATTGAAGATAGTGAGGATTTACTAAAAGACATTGAACAAGCCTTATCATTTATCTAATAAGATAAAGCGTATTCTTTTTTATTCTCTTATTCTACGGTTTCAGTGTATAATAGATTAAGGTAATTGGATAGATATGGGGTGAGTCGCAATGGAAAAGGACATTTTAAATTTATTAGATAGTCAAAATCAAATCATGCTAAATATGTTAGACTTGATTGCTGACAGTAATAGATGGTATTCCATCAATGAAATTAGTACAGAATTACTTGTTGTGGAGAGAACCGTACAACGTTACGTTCATCGTTTACAAGAATTAGTAGATAGCTATAATGAAGATCGAAATCACTTAATCACCATTAATTATGAGAAATACAAAGGGATTCAACTAGAAATAGATAGTGGCAGTAACTACATGGAGTTAAAAAGTTATATTTTAGAAAACGATGAAACTATGAAAATTTTTAAACTTATTATTTTTGAAGAGTTTCATTCTATTTCAAAATACGCAGCAGATAACTATGTGAGTGAGAGTTCTATCAGAAAATCCCTTAAAAAGATTAAGCAGTTTTTAAATAATTATCAACTAACTTTATCTCGAAGCCCTTTTAGTATCGAAGGTGAAGAAAAGCAGATTCGTTTGATTATTTATATAACGGCCTGGGTTATTTTTAAAGGAGTTACTTGGCCTTTTGATATCATTAGTGAAGACAAAGTTTATTTGTCAGTAGACCGCTTTTCCGAGGAACTTGATTTAGGGTTTTCAGTGATTCATCGGAAACAAATGGCTTACATGTTGGCAGTGAATATTTTAAGATTAAGAAAAAAACACATTATTTCCATGGAAGAAGAGTGGAAAAAATATGTGAATTTACCCAAATTAATTGAAAAAATTCCAATGTTGAATGCATTTATTTCAGATTACAATATTTATATTGAGTCTGAGCTTTATTTTTACGTGATTTTATTACAACTAAAAACCAAGTTTTATGAGACTGATAATTACCGAGAAAGTGTTTTAGCCTATCATAAAAAAATGTCTTCTAATATTTATCAGAGCACAGAATTATTTTTAGCTAAATTCAACGAAAGAATTAGTCCTATTCCTGATGAGTTATATGGACGTTTCTTTGTTACTAGTTTCTGTGTGCATTTGTTTAGTCAACTATTTACTAATATTCAAGTGGATATTGATGGACATATGATTTTTAGAAGTTTAGAGGATGATTACCCTAACTTAGCTCAAGAATTAAGAGAATTGATTCATGAGCTACACGAAGTAAGTGGTGAATCTTTATTTACAAAGGAAAGTTTCTTGCTCCAAAAATACATGACTTTGTTTTCATCAGTATTACCTTTGACCCATTATGAGGTGGAAATAAAACTATTTTTGGATTCAGATTTACCTTTTTATGTTAAGAATAATGTCAAAAACCAAATTGTGGATCGTTTCAAATATGATTTCAACGTGGGATTTGTTGAAGCTGACAATATGGAAGAGGCAGACTTAGTGCTAACGAACATTCCGAATTTACTGGAAGAAGAGTTGCGTTTTTCTAAGCAAGTCCATCTATTTGATTTTCCATTCACTCACCGAGACTTTATTGAAATTGAGAAAAAAATGAAAGCAATCACACGTGGTTTAACCGTTTAAGAAAAGCGTTAGGAGAGGATCTACCCTTTTCCTAACGCTTTTTTTAGTGATGTCCTCTTTGTTGTCTTTGATGAGAAGCCTGGGATTGATGTTGATTGTGACGTTTTTTCATTTGTTGATGTTGTGGCGTATGTTGTTCCTTGTTAGGAAAAGCTGCTCTTCTCTCAGCTCGAGTTGTGGCATTTTCCTCATAATAAGGACATGACTGGTAATGTTTTGTTCCTTGATTGTTACAAGGAGTAGCAACAAGGGTGTTGTTCGAAGGATTAAAACGACAACCGCTGTAAGTATTACTAGTTGTGTCAGACGAACTTCCTTGAGTAATCGCAAACGCAATAGAGCTTGAGCCAAAGGTCAGTAATAATAAACTTAAAAGACTTGTGATGAACATTTTCTTTTTCATATGAAACCCTCCATATATATTTGTTATAGTAAGTATAAGGGACAATTGTGGCAGAATTATGTCATAACTGATGAGGAGGTAAAAACATGAAGTTATTGCTAATTGAAGATAACAAAGAGTTAAGAGAAACAATGACTCGCTTTCTTAAAAATGAAGGATATAGTGTCTTAGAGAGTGAATCAGGTGAAGAAGGTCTAGCAACTTTTCAAGTGACTCCAGTTGATTTAGTCTTACTTGATATTATGTTGCCAGGAATAGACGGCTTTCAAGTGTGCCAGAGGATTAGAGAACAGTCTATGGTACCACTTATTATGATTACAGCTAAAAGTGAGGATCACGACAAAATATTGGGTTTAGATGTTGGGGCAGATGATTATTTGGTAAAACCTTTTTCTAATAAAGAACTAGCTGCACGAATTCGTGCCATTACAAGACGTTTAGCCATCGAGACAGAATATGAGTACCACGTTGAAGGCTTGTCTTTAGACAGTCGTAGGTATGAGGTGAAGCTAAAAGAGGAGCCGGTTCACTTAACTAAAAAAGAATTTGATTTACTGCATCATTTTATGGAACACCCAAATCAAATTTTTACTCGTGACCATTTATTAGATGTGGTATGGGGCATTGATTATTATGGAGACTTTCGAACAGTTGATAGCCATATTAAGCGCTTAAGAGAAAAACTTCAGACAGAAGAAGCACTTAATTGGCAAATCAAAACGGTTTGGGGGAAGGGCTATCTTTTTGAGGTGAACAACAAATGAAAAAACAAAAAATAGTGACTCGTTTGATACTTACCTATACGTTGATTCTAATTATTTTTGCAGGTGTTTTATTGAGTTTGTTTTTTGTGTTGTTTAAAAATCAAGCCTTAGGTATTCATAAAGAACAAATGAAAGATCAAGGCGATATGATTGCTGAAACACTGATGCTAGAAGGAATCTCTCAACAGGAAGAGGAAACAACTAGAGGCAGTGGTCATGGACGAATGATGGGCAATGGAAATCATGGCTCTAGGGATAATCATTATCTTCAGTTAATCAGTCGTTTGTCCTCAGATGATATTTATGTAGTTAAACCAAGCGGTGAGGCATTTATTTCAAGTCATAAAAATCAGGCAAAGCAATTGCCTAAAGAAGGAGAAGTGATCCTTCAAGAAGTACTTACACAAAAGGACTCGCTTTTTTTAGAAAGGGGTCTAAGAGGCGAGACCTATCATTTAGCTTATGGGGTTCCTCTATACGATGAGAAAAAAAGCATTATTGGTAGTGTTGTTGTTCTTTCAAAGAAAAATACCTTGAGTTTTGTTAAAGAAACCTCGTTTTTGATTTGGAGTACCCTAGTGGCTTTATTAATAACCATTATTGTATCTGTCATTATTGCCAAACGATTTGTTAAACCGATTCATGAGATGGTGACTTTTACAGAGAGGTTGATTCGAGAAGATTACGGTATAGAGTTAAATATACAAACAAAAGATGAATTAGCTAGATTAGGAGATACTCTATCGGTCCTAAGTCAAAGATTAGAAAAGGCAAAAAAAGCCCAACATAATAAAGAAAGTAGTCAAAAACTATTTTTATCTCAAATTTCTCATGAGTTGCGAACGCCAATTATGGTAATAACTAATTCGTTAGAGTCTCTTCAAGATGACTTTTTAAATGAAGAAGAAAAGCAACAATATATCACTCAGTTGCTACTAGAAACCAAACAATTGCAATTACTAGTGAATGATTTACTTGAGTTGAGTCGTCTTCAATCTACTGAGTTCTCTATATCAAAAGAAGAAGTGACTCTGGATTATGTCGTTGAAGATGCTATTAGAAGTTTTCGTTTGCCTCTTTTAGAAAAAGAACAACAGATTATCTTCCAAAGTGACTTTAAAGAAGATGATGTATTCTTAGGGGATTATCAGAGATTAGTTCAACTGGTTAAGGTTTTACTAGATAATGCTATTAAGTATAGCCCCAAAAAAAGTGATATTCATCTTAGTCTACTAAACCAACCAACACATTACCTGCTAGAAATAAGTAATCCTTCTTCAGTACCACTCACAAAAAGAGATGCTGTTCATTTATTTGATGCCTTTGAACGACAAAAAGGGACAACAGAAAAAGGTCATGGATTAGGATTAACGATTGCTAAACAAATTGTGAAAAGACATGAAGGAGAAACTGAGATAAGGGTAACAGAGAAAGGAAATGTCGTTGTACGTTGTTTCTTTAAAAAATAAAATGTCTTTTTAGATTATAAAAAAATCTTAATAAGTAGAAAAGAATGGTTCAAAGTCTTTAATTTGTTGGACTTTTAAAGTATACTTGTAAATTGATACGTTATATGTTTATAGAGCTGATAATAGCTTTTAATTTAAAGACAAGATGGAGGATTTTTAGAATGTGTGGATTTGTAGGATATATTAATCACCCAACTACTGCTGAAGAAACATTAAAAAAAATGACTGATAGAATTGTTCATAGAGGACCAGATGATGAAGGGTTCTACCAAGATGATAATATCGCTATGGGCTTTAGAAGATTATCAATTATCGACTTAAACCATGGTGCACAACCAATGAATAACCAAGATGATACAAAAGTATTAACGTTTAATGGTGAAATTTATAATTACTTAGAATTACGTGAAGAATTAATTGCTTTAGGTTACCACTTTAGAACAGATGTGGATTCTGAAGTCTTAATTCATGGATATGATGCTTGGGGAGAAGGGTTATTAGACCGTATCCGTGGTATGTATGCCTTTGTTATTTATGACAAAACAAATAATGAAGTCTTTGGTGCTCGTGACCATTTCGGGATTAAGCCATTATACTATTACAAAGATGATGAAAACTTTATGTGGGGATCAGAAATTAAATCATTTTTAGATCACCCAGGTTTTGTAAAAGAATTAAATGAAGAGTTACTACCTATTCATTTAAGTTTTGAGTACATTCCAAGTGCTGAAACAATGTTTAAAAATGTTTACAAAGTAAATCCAGGTAACTTCTTCCGTTTTAAAGATGGAAAATTATCTATTAAAGAATATTATCATTTTGAATTCAAAGAAGATAAATCTGTTGATATGGAAACAGCTAAAAAACAAATTGTTGAAACTGTTCAAGAATCTGTTGCGAAACATATGATTGCTGACGTTGAAGTTGGTAGTTTCTTATCAAGTGGGATTGACTCAAGCTACATTTTAAATGAAGCATCTAAAGAACGTGATATCACATCATTCTCTTTAGGATTTGATGATGAAAAAATTAGTGAATTACCATGGGCAGAACAATTTGCGGAAGAAATCAACCAAAAGAATATTCCAATCATGATTGATGATGAAGATTTCTTTAATATTATTCCAAAAGCAATGTATCACATGGATGAGCCTTTATCTAACCCGTCAGCATTACAACTCTACTTCCTTTCAAAAGAAACAAGTAAACACGTTAAAGTAGCATTATCAGGTGAAGGAGCAGATGAGTTCTTTGGTGGTTATAACACTTATTTAGAAGCTGGTTCATTTGAAAAGTACGAGAGATTTACAACAAAACCAATGAGAAAATTATTTGCTCAAACAGCTAAACGCCTACCTCATTTCCACGGACGTCGTTTCTTAATTCGTGGTGCTCAAGATATTAGCGAAAGATATTACCGTGTTAACTATGTCTTTAACCAATCTGAAAGAGATGAGTTATTAAGAGACAACCGTTACAACGGACCATCTTCTGCTTATGTAAAAGATATGTTCAACGAAGCAAAAGGCAAAGATTCGATTACACAAATGCAACATTTTGACATTCATGGTTGGTTAGCTTATGACATTTTACATAAAGCAGACCGTATGAGTATGGCGAACTCTTTAGAAGTTCGTACACCATTAGTAGATAAAGAAGTAGCAGCTATTGCTCAAAAAATGCCTTCAAACACACGTGTGAAAGATGGCGTGACAAAAGTTGCTTGGCGTCAGGCTTCTGAAAGCCAATTACCAGAAAGAATCGTAAACCGTGAAAAATTAGGTTTCCCTTCACCACTTGCAACTTGGTTAAAAGAAGATAAATATCAAGCAATGATTAAAGAATCATTTAATTCAGATATTGCTAAGAAATTCTTTAATACAGACTATTTAAATCGATTATTAGAAGAACAAAAACAAGGAATTGCAAATATGCAAAAAATATTTACAATTTATACCTTCATTGCGTGGTACAAGGTGTTCTTTATTGAGAACTAATTAGAAGAAGGAGAATATGTAATGACAACAACGAAAAAGGACTTTATTCCAGTATTATTAGGTGGCGATTTGAATCTGTATGGAATGGCTCGGTCTTTTTATGAGTTAACTGGAAAACCTGTGAGAACAATAGCGAGTGCAGAGATTGCACCAACTAAGTATTCTAAGATTTTAGACATTGAGTACATTAAAGATTTTGATACTGATCCTATCTTTATTAACAAAATGCGTGAGGTTATCAAAGAATATGAATCTAGTGATGTACCTTTGATTTTAATGGGAATGGGCGATTGGTATACTGAATTAATTTCTCGACA
Organism: Candidatus Vagococcus giribetii; assembly: GCF_017316185.1. Lineage (GTDB taxonomy): Bacteria > Bacillota > Bacilli > Lactobacillales > Vagococcaceae > Vagococcus > Vagococcus giribetii. The sequence continues at coordinate 8,342 of NZ_JAFLVX010000026.1, forward strand.
TATTGAAGAATTATCAGCTCACTTTATCTGTCCGTACATTGATAAAGAGCTAGAAAAAGAATTGGAAAACAAAGAAAGTTTCTATGCTATTTGTGAGAAATACGATTTGCCTTATCCAAAAACTAAAGTAATCACACGAGCTATGGTTGAAGCTCAAGAAGAGTTACAACCCTTCGATTTTCCAGTTGCTTTAAAAGCTGTTAATAGTGTGACGTGGAATGATTTCACCTCACCTATTAAAGAAAAAGTGTATATCATTGATAACATCACTGAATTCAATCGTGTGATTCATGGTATTTACAAAGATGGCTATGAAGATAGCATGATTCTTCAAGAATTTGTTGTGGGAAATGACAGCCCGATGCGTGTGTTAAATGCTTATGTGGATAAAAATCATGAAGTTAAAATGATGTGTTTAGGAAATGCTGTTTTAGAAGATCCAACGCCTTTAGGGATTGGTAACTATTTAGGGATTATTCCAGATTACAATGAGGAAATCTTTAAACAAGTCAAATTCTTCTTAGAAGACATTAAATACACTGGTTTTGCTAACTTTGACTTGAAATATGATATCAAAGATAATACGTTTAAATACTTTGAAATTAACTTAAGACAAGGAAGAAGTAGTTTCTTCCTAACATTAAATGGTATTAATTTAGCTGAGTGGGTTGTCCGTGATTATGTCTACGATGATTTAAAAGATAAAGAGTTATTTATCGCTGATATTCCTGAGGATAAAGGAAAATTATGGTTGAATGCTCCTGTAGATGTATTTGAAAAATACACACCAGAGTCCCCTGCTAAAGAAGTTGCTAGAAAAATGATTACAGACAAACGTTTTGGTTACACGTTTTATTATGAAGGTGACAAGAGCATGAAACGTTGGGTACTACTTCAACGCATGTTCCGTTACTACCGTAAAGCATTTAAACAATATGGACATCGAGTAGGGAGGTAAGTCATGATGGATAATTTCTTTACCATTATTGGTGGAATGGGAACCATAGCAACAGAGTTATACATAAAACAAATTAATCAAAAAACACCCACAAAAAATGATCAAGATTACTTAGATTATTGTTTGGTTAATTATTCAACGATACCTGATAGAAGTTCTTATTTGATGAATAAGGAAGAGAATGAAAATCCATTACCTTATCTATTGAAAATCATTGAGTCATATGGTGCTTTAGAACCAAAATTCTTTGTTTTAACGTGTAATACAGCTCATTATTTCTTTAATGAACTAGAAAAAGCAAGTCCTGTCCCAATTTTACACATGCCCCGTTTAGCTGTTGAAGAAGCAACAAAACAGTATGAAAAAGGCACAAGAGTGGGTATCATTGGAACAGAAGGAACCATTAAAAATAAAATTTATGACGGCTTTATCTTAGAAGCTGGTTTTGAGTTAATTCATCCCACATTAGAAATTCAACAAATGGTGAGTACACTTATTTTTAATAAAATTAAACAAAATAATGAATTAGATGAAGTTCTATACAATCAAATATTAGCTAAAATGTTTGAAGAACTAAATTGTGAAGTCGTTATTTTAGGATGTACTGAGCTTTCATTAATGGAAGATTTGGCGAATTATCAAAATGAACATGTGATTGATCCACAAAATGTTTTAGCTGAAAAATCAGTTGAACTAGCACTGCGTTACCGTCAAGAGAAGTAGGAAATTTCCTACTTCTTTTTTTGTATCTTCATGTTAATAAGAGTATACTAAAGGGTATAAAAGTGAACAGGAGTGAGGACTATGTGTACAAGTATTGTGTATGAAAATGCAGTTCATGATTTTTTTCTAGCTAGAACAATGGACTTTTCGATTCCTTTAGAAGGCCAACCTATTTATATACCATCAGGCTATTCTTTTTATAAGAAAGAAGAGAGTAAAGGTTTTGAGAGTAGCTATTCGTTTGTAGGTGCAGGCCGTTTGTTTCAAGAGTATACATTTGCTGATGGTATTAATGAAGCAGGGTTAGGTATCGCCTCACTGTATTTTGCTGATGATGCTTACTATGAAGAAAACAGGGCAATAGAAGGATTATCTTTAGCTCCACATGATGTTGTGGCATTTGTTTTAGGAACTTGCCAATCAGTTGAGGACGTTAAGGAAAAGATACGAGGGATTAATATTGTCCCTGAAGATCACTCAGTCATAAATGGGGTACTACCGCTACACTGGATTGTGGCAGATAAAAGTGGCAGTTCAATTGTCATAGAACCAGTGAAAGAGGGGCTAAAAATTTATGATAACCCAGTTGGTGTGATGGCTAATAGTCCAAGATTTCCTTGGCATTTAACCAATTTAAATCAATATGCACACTTATCAAATACGAGTAAACAGACAGGTGTTTACCAAAAGTTTATTGCTAAAGGAAATGGAGCAGGAAGTGGGGCATTAGGCTTACCTGGTGATTACACATCGATTTCTCGTTTTGTTCATCTAGCTTTCATGAATCAATACACAGAAAAAGTCCAATCAACTGAAGCAAGTATTCAGACGATTTCGAGAATGTTGTCAGCTGTTTATATTCCTAAAGGAGTAAAAATTAAAGCAAATGGCGCAATTGATTATACGCAGTTTACAAGTTTTATGGATTTAAGTGGGGCTACTTATTACATCAATTTTTATGAGACCAATCGTTTTAACCAACTAAGTTTGAAAGATTTAGCTAAAAACAAAGAGCCTAAAGTATTTGAAGTGAATCAATCTATGGTTGTTACTAGCCTTGTTTAGAAGATAATCCCTTTTTCCTTTTCTTTTTACCAATACTTAGATACAATGATTAATAACAAAAAAATGAGGTGAAAAAATGGGAAAAATAACAATAGAGTCTTTGTTTGATTTAAAGAGTCTAGCTCAACCGGTACGTGTAGGTGATTTAGTTTTTTATATTGAAAACACAATCAATCAAGAAAAAAATAGATACGAATCAGAAATTGTGTCGTATCATTTAGTGACGAAAGAAAGAACAAGTTGGGGAAATCAGGGATATGCTGTGAACCAATTAGAACTTTCTCCTAACAAAAAATATCTTAGCTTCTTAACTACTAATGAAGATAAGAAACAACAAGTCATGTTAATGCCTGTGACAGGTGGACGCGCCTTTTACTTAACAAATGAAACAAATAGTGTGAGTCACTATAAGTGGGCGGCTAATAGTGCCACAATTTATTTTCAAACAACAGATATTCCAGAATCAGAAAATAAGAGTGATTGGCCGCAACCTCATTCATGGACAAAGCTCGTATATAAAGAAGATGGCTCAGGATTAATCGATGAAGCGACTAAGTATCAATTAAAAAAACAGAGTGTCTACTTAGAAGAAGCGAGCCAACTTATTTTGGAAGAAACAAATGCTTTTGGGTTAAATTATGTTGCACAAGATGAGTCATTTTTATTGTTATCAGAGGATTTAGATAAAGCAGATGAGTGGGTGTATGGCTCAACAGTTTATCATTATGACATTAAAACAAAAGAGAGATACTCCTTAACAAGAGAGATACCTAATGGTAGTTTTTCGTTTGCAGCTATGTATCAAGATAAACGATGTTTATTAGTGGGAAATAATGCTGAACATGGTTTTGTGACTCAAGAGAAGTTGTATGTTTATGACTTTACCGAAGAGACTCTGACTTGTCTAACTCAAGATGAGGATTTAGAAGTAGGGGATGCATTAATCAGCGATTTTCAACAAAAAAATCTAGGTGTGTCTATTCAGTGGCTAGATGACTCTACTTATCTTTTCCCTGTGACGCATCACGGCAAAATTGTTTTATATAAAGGTGATTTATCTGGCAAACTAGTTGAAGTATTTAATCAAGCCTTGCATTTAACAGATGGACAGTTAAGTGGGGCAGATGAGATGATTGTTGTGTATTCAACACCAACACAACCAAGTATCTTGGGAACTCTTCATCTTGATACAGGAAAATTAGAGCCAATATATAATCCAAATCAAGCGGTTTTAGCGAATCTTCAATTAAGTGAGCCTGATATGTTTTGGTTCAAAGGTGTGGATGATTGGCGTATTCAAGGTTGGTATTTACCTCCAGTCGAAGCTAAAAAGAACCACAAAGCTATTTTGTATATTCATGGAGGTCCTCAAGTAGCATACGGAGAAACTTTTTTCCACGAAATGCAAGTACATGCGGCAAATGGTTATGGTGTCATCATGCTGAATCCTCGCGGAGGTCAAGGCTATGGTCAAGATTTTGTGAAAGCAATATTAGGTGATTATGGTAACGAAGATTATCAAGATTTAATGCTAGGACTTGATGATGTCTTAACAGAATACACTGACATTGATAAAAATCAAGTCTATGTAGCAGGAGGTAGTTATGGTGGCTTTATGACTAACTGGATTGTTGGTCACACCAATCGTTTTAAAGCAGCTGTCACTCAACGTTCCATTTCAAATTGGATTAGTTTTTATGGAACTAGTGATGTAGGAGCCTTCTTTGTTAAGTATCAATTACAAAAAGACTTAACAGATGTTAAAGACCTTTGGGACATGTCACCGTTAGCTTATGCAGGACAAGCAACAACGCCATTACTTGTGCTTCATGGTGATGAAGATTTACGTTGTCCAAAAGAACAAGGTGAGCAAATGTTTACAGCCATGAAGAAAAACAAGATTCCAACTAAAATGGTGACTTTCCCAAGTTCGAGCCATGGATTATCCCGAACTGGTTTACCAAACTTACGAGTGGAAAGAATCAAAGAAATTGTTGAGTGGTTTGAAACTTACTAACTATCTAAAAACCGACCATCAAGGAGAAATTATTCTTGATGGTCGGTTTTTTATTTATTCTTATTAAAACGTTAGTTGTTTTTATTGTCATTTTTGCGTATGCTTTTATTTGTATGAATACCTAAGGAGGAGTTTCATGAGATTATTATTATTTTTATTCATTGGAGGAGTTGTAACTGGTTTAGACAGATTGTTATTTAAACCTCAAACAACTAAAGAAACGATTAAACATTTTTTAGTGTACACATTAGGAGTGAACACCTTATCTTTATTTATTATGAGATTTATGTTGAATAAACCATATGTTTTAAGTTTAGCCAATTATAAGACGATGTTTGTTGCAAAATATCTTTTGTTTGCATTATTAATAGGAGTCATTGTTTTATTTTTAAAAGGATTGGTTACTCAAAGTATCACGATTCAAAAGAACACAGAGCCATTAACGTTAACTAAAAAAATAATCATTGGTGTATCTGTTTGTTTAGGTATAATTGGTGCTTTTTTATGGATTGGTACCGTGTGGTTTATTGATTATTTTGGTAAACTAACGCCGGAACAATTTATTTTCAATTTTAAATCACCGATTACAGGAACAGCATCTGGTGTAACTGATGCAGTGATTAATGGTCCAGTCTTGTTGTTAGTAACAGTAAGTTTCTTTTTTGTATTAGGAATGGTCGTTAAATTTACATTTTCTTGGAAGAAACAAGTCAAGTTCACTGATAAAGCAATCAAAAGAACAGGTGTTGTATTAGGGATTGGTATGTTTCTTTTTGGTGTAACTTATAGCATTAAAGAACTGCAATTAAAAGCTGTTTATCATGCTTATTTTGATGATTCAAGTTACATCAAGGATAATTATCATTCGCCAACTGACACCAAATTAACTTTCCCGAAAGAAAAAAGAAATCTGGTTCATATCTATTTAGAATCTTATGAAAATTCTTATTTTGATACAACAAATGGTGGCTACATGGAGAAAAACCTAATGCCTGATCTTCAGAAATTATATGATGAAGGCATTTCTTTTTCTGACAACGATAAAATGGGTGGACCAGAGCAAACTTATGGATCTAGTTGGTCCGTAGCATCTATGGTTAATATGAGTATGGGCTTACCTCTAAAAGTACCTATGAATGGTAACTCCTATGGAAAATCAGGTTATTTTTTACCTGGAGCAGTAAGTATAGGAGATGTGTTGCATGATGAGGGGTACAATCAAACGATTATGTTTGGGGCAGATGCTGATTTTGGTGGGTTAACAGCCTTTTTCACTAATCATAAGGATTTTAATATTTATGATTGGAAACATGCGAAAAAAATCGGTAAGATTCCAGATGACTACAAAGTTTGGTGGGGATTTGAAGATAAAAAACTTTATCAATACGCTCAAGAAGAGTTATTAAGACTTGCAGCCGAAGATAAACCATTTAATTTTACAATGGAAAATGCAGATACTCATTTCCCAGATGGTTATATTGAAGAAGGCACACCAACACCTTTTGACAAACAATATTCTAATGTTATTTTTCATTCGCAAAAACAAGTTTATGATTTCGTTAAATGGATCGAAGCACAAGATTTCTATGATCAAACAACTATTGTTTTAACCGGTGATCATTTAAGTATGGACAAACATTACTTTGCTGGTTTTGATCCTAAGTATCACCGAACAACCACTAATTTAATTATTAATGGTGAGTTTGAAAATGATAAGATTGAAACGAAAAATAGAGAATTTGCACCATTTGATATGTACCCAACTATTTTATCCAGTATGGGTGTCAAAATAGAGGGACATAAATTAGGGTTAGGGACAGACTTGTCTTCAAATGAAAAAACACTAATTGAAAGAGATTCATTAAAAGTTGTTAATGAAGAACTTTCTAAAAACAGTCAATTCTACAACAATGAATTCGTATCTGAACGTAAAAAGAAATAAAGAATCCGGTAAGTATTGAAAGATGCTTACCGGTTTTTATGTTCCATAGTTTTTGTCTATTTTCCTGTGCTATAATAAAGAAAATTTAGAGAAGCAAAAGGTGGTTTTTTTTTGACAACAAAAGAGAAAGTTTTATCTTTTTTAGAGCAAAATAGAGGACAACATATATCTGGAGCTAAAATAGCAGAGGCTCTAGAGGTCTCACGAAATACTGTTTGGAAAAGTATCAAGCAGTTAGAAAAAGAAGGCTATGACATAGAAGCAATAACCAATAAAGGGTACTCCTTATCTGAATCAAGTAATCAAATGTCTGAAGTTGGTATCAGAGAGTGTTTAAGTGAATCTAGAAAGAAAGCTTCTATCTATTACTATGACTTGATTGATTCGACTAACAAAAGAGCAAAAGAATTAGCCATTGAAGGGGCTTCTCACGGAACTTTAGTAATTGCTAATGAGCAGTCAGCAGGAATTGGTCGCTATGGAAGACATTTTGAATCACCTAAAGACACTGGAATCTACATGAGTGTCATTTTAAAACCTGATGAGTTCACTTATAGTCACCCAACACTCATAACTTCTTATACAGCTGTTGTTGTAGCGAATGTGGTAAAAGAGTTAACAGGTAAAGAATTAGGTATTAAATGGGTCAATGACTTATTTTATGAAGGCAAAAAAGTCTGTGGTATTCTAACGGAAGCCATGACTGATTTTGAGAGTGGTGCCATGGCTTGGATGGTTTTAGGGATTGGTTTAAATGTGTCTACTGAAGAATCAACATTTTCGCCAGATGTGCAACAAAAAGCTGGGCGAGTTTTAAGTGATGAGGATATGTTAGTCAGTCGCAATCAATTAGTTGCAAGTATTTATGATACTCTTTTAAGCCTACATAAAGAATTAGATGAAGTCAGTATGATGGCTTCTTACAAAGAAAAATCAATGGTGATGAACAAAAAAGTCCTCATTCATCAAGGTAAAAATGAATTTTATGCGACTGTCAGAGACATCGATCAGTCAGGGCAATTGATAATCGAAACAACTGAAGGGAACCTTCAAACCTTTAATTCAGGTGAAATCAGAGTGGTTGTCAACTGATTGTCATCTATATATGAAAATAAGTTGACAATAAACTTCTTTCTTTTTATAATATGACAAAGAAAGGAGTTTTTTGATGAATCAATTTACCGTAAAACAAATTACTAGAATAGGGCTTTTTACAGCTTTAACTATAGTACTATCACAATTAAGTATACCAATGCCTTATGGGGTGCCCATGACCCTTCAAACATTTATTATCCCATTAGTTGCGTTATTACTGGGGAAAAAAGAGGGAACACTTGTGGCGACAATCTATATTTTATTAGGTTTAGTTGGTTTCCCTGTTTTTGCTGGTTTTTCTGGAGGAGCTAGTATTTTCTTTGGACCTACTGGTGGTTTCATTTTCTCATTTCCTTTGATGGCTTACTGTTCCGGTGTGGCTAAGGAAAAAAGTAGTAGTGTCCAAGTGATTACCTGGTTATTATTAGGTTCTATTGTTAATTATGTAGTAGGAATGTTTTACTTTTCATTTGTTACGTCAAGCTCATTAGTTGTTGCTTTTACAGCTTGTGTGCTACCGTTTATCCCAACAGCCATTATTAAAATATTACTAGTCTTTTTATTAGGAAAAAAATTACATCCGATTGTAGACAAACGAATAAGAGTATAGAAAAAGAGCGACCTCTCAGTCGCTCTTTTTTATTTGAATGTTTTGTTTAATACTTGTCTGCCATTTAAATCTTGAACTTCTCGGTAGTTATCTTTATGGAATAAACGTAAGTGAGAAAGTTGTCTTTCAGATAATGTCATTGGTGTCATTAAAACGTACCACTCTACATTTTCAGTTAATGGGGGAGTTGTTAATGAGCCTAAGTAATGATAGTAGTCAAGATTTTTAGGAACTAGATGAAGCAAGTTGATTTTATTGTCAAAATTTGTTTGGTTGACATGATTTAATAAGTCGTCAATTGTATCGTTTTCTTCGCCAACTTCAAACATCACTGCAATCACGGCTATTTTACCATTATCTGATTGATGGACTAAGTGAAGTTCTAAAGGAAATTGCTTACCATCAATGGTGTGTTCACCATGCGAATGAAAATGAAATTGTTGAAACGTAAACTTACGACTGTTAAGTGAAGCTACACCTTTCAAATAACCTTGTAAGCAGTAGCCCGTACTAACCATAGTATCGATTTTTTTTCGATACCTTAAAACTAATTCTCCATCGTCATTCATAGGTTTAGTATCACTATGGACAATGTTGATAGGAGATTGAAATTGATGATTTGGACATGTCCAAGATGCTTTGTCATCGTAATGCCAATCCACTGAATTCTTTGGTACTCTATTCATATTGAAATCTCCTTAAGTATCTATAGGTTGATTAAATTTTACTAGACTTTAGTATCTGGGACAAATGTTTTGATCTAAAATTTTAAAAAAATATTTCCTTTAGAATATTTTTTACTAAAAAATTTACTTAAAATTATTGAATACATATTTGTGTCTGTGCTATGCTTATGTCAGGAAAACGGATTCATTTTTGTTAGAAAGGCTGTGTTAGCAAGATGTTCAAAACGTATCAGTTAAAGACAGAAGCGCTTCAAATGATTGTCACCAATGCTGGAGCGTCAGTAGTTAGTTTAAAGGTTAAAGATAATAAGGACAATTGGCAAGATGTTGTTTTAGGGTATGAAGAAGTGGATACTTATGTCACAACTAACGATGCTTGTTTTGGTTCTGTTGTGGGTCGTCATGCGAATCGAATTAAATCAGGCCTCTTTGAATTAAATCAAAAGACCTATCAATTAGAGAAAAATAATGGAGGCAATAACCTACACAGTGGTTCTAAGGGGTTTCACCTAAGAGAGTGGCAGGTAGAGTCTGTCTCAGATAAAGCCATTACTTTCTTGATGATTAGTCCAGATGGAGATCAGGGATTTCCAGGAAACATGGAGATGAGAGTCACTTATGAACTTGAAGGTAATCAAGTAACAATCAATTACATTGGCTTATCAGATCAAACAACAGTATTTAATCCAACAAACCACAGCTACTTTAATTTAAGTGGTCACCAAGATGGCAACGTCTTGGATCATTTACTACAGTTACCTTGTCGCTATTTTATGCCAATTGGTGAAGATTCTGTTCCAACTGGAGAGAGAAGGAGTGTTTCAGGGACACCAATGGATTATCTTACTCCTAAGCCAATCGAAACACAATTTGATTTATCTAATGAACAACTTAGATTAGGCAATGGATTAGATCATCATTTTGTTCTTGCTCATGAAGAAAAAGCGATGGTATTAAGTTCGCCTAGAACTGGAATTACGCTAGAAGTCACAACTAATATGCCTGGTGTTCAAATTTATACAGCCAATTTTGTTAAAGACGTTAAGGGAAAAGAGGGCATTGTTTATCAAGAGCGCTCAGGTATTTGTTTAGAGACGCAACATTGTCCTAATAGTATCAATTTACCAGAAGAAAAATCACCTATTTTAGAGCCGAATCAAGAAATAAGCTACCAGACAAAGTGGCAGTTTACAACTAACTAAATGAAAAAGGAAAGCTTAACTGTCATTTTTAGACAATTAAGCTTTTTTGTATTGAAAAAATAAGATAAAAGTTTTATAATTAATTTACTAAATATTTACTAAGGAGTGTAAAAAGAAAATGACAATTATCGACACATTAGAAAAGAAATTTGAAACCGTATTCAACAAACAGAGTGAAGGTAACTATTTTTCACCAGGTAGAATCAACTTAATAGGGGAGCATACTGACTACAATGGTGGTAATGTGTTTCCTGCTTCTATCACAATTGGTACTTACGGTTTAGTTGCGAAGCGTGATGATCAAATATTTAGATTCTACTCTGATAATTTTCCTGAGAAGGGAATTATTTCGATTGATTTAAATGAACTTGACTATGATAAAGAAGATGATTGGACGAATTATCCTAAAGGCGTGATTAAGTTCTTAAAAGAATCAGGTCATGTGATTGAACAAGGATTAGATGTTTTCTTTTATGGAACGATTCCAAATGGAGCTGGCTTGTCCTCTTCTGCGTCGATTGAATTATTAATGGGATTGATTTTAACGGATGAATTTCATTTAGATGTTGCCATGCTTGATTTAGTGAAGCTTGGTAAAAAAGTGGAAAATGACTACATTGGTGTGAACTCAGGAATCATGGATCAATTTGCTATTGGTATGGGAAAAAAAGATCAAGCTATTTTATTAAATACGAATACATTAGAGTATGAATTAGTACCAGCTAACTTTTTAAACAATGTAATTGTGATTATGAATACCAACAAACGCCGTGAATTAGCTGATTCAAAATACAATGAACGTCGCGGTGAGTGTGAAGAAGCTTTACGGCGCTTACAAACAGAATTAGCCATTAAAGAGTTATGTGAATTAGATGTAGCAACTTTTGAAGCTCATCAAGAGTTAATTGCTGATCCAGTTCTAATCAAACGAGCTAAACATGCTATTTCTGAAAATGAACGAACACTCCTTGCTAAGCAAGCTTTAGTTGCAGGTGATTTAGAAGAATTTGGTTTACTACTTAATGCTTCTCATAACTCTCTAAAAGAGGATTATGAGGTAACAGGTATTGAGCTTGATACATTAGTTAAAGCGGCTCAAGAAGTCGAAGGTGTGTTAGGTGCTAGAATGACTGGTGCTGGTTTTGGCGGTTGTGGGATTGCTTTAGTACCAAAAGCGATTGTTGAAACGTTTAAAGAAAAAGTCAACGAAGTCTATGAAAAAGAAATTGGTTACTCAGCAGATTTTTATGAAGCGAGTATTGATAATGGAACAAGAAAATTAAGTTAAGTCTGTTAATAAGGGAGTCGTAAACATGAACCGTGAAACTGTCATTAGTGAATTTGTCACTTTTCTGATAGAAGAGGGAAACTGGGAAACATCAGATAGAATCTATTTAACCAATCGTTTGTTATTCTTAATTGGTGAAGCTGACTTTTTAGAAGAAAACGTATCAGAACATAAAACGGATTGTTCTCCAGTAGAATTAGTCGATGAATTAGTTAAAATAGGCCAAGAGAATAAACGTATTGATGAATCAGAATATGAAGTTGAAGCCTTAAGAGGTCAGTTAATGGACTTAGTCACACCGAGTCCTAGCCAAGTTAATCAAAGATTCAATGAACTTTATGAAGTAGATAAAGAAGAAGCCACACGTTACTTTTTTGAGTTGAGTCAAAAAAATGATTACATTAAAACAAGAGAAATTGCCAGAAATATTGAATTTCCTGTTGAAACAGAATTTGGGAATTTAGATATTACGATCAATTTGTCAAAACCAGAAAAAGACCCAAAACAAATAGCCTCTTCTTTAACAAAACAACAGAGTGATTACCCAAAATGTATGTTATGTCTAGAGAATGAAGGGTATGCAGGTCGCTCAGGCTATCCAAATCGATTTAATCATCGTGTCATCAGAACACAAATCGATGGCAATGAGTGGGGCTTCCAATATTCACCTTATGCTTATTATAATGAGCATAGTATCATTTTCTCAAAGAAACATGAGCCAATGGTGATTAATCGTCAAACTTTCCAATCTTTATTAGGTATTATTGATTGGCTACCTCATTATTTTGTTGGATCGAATGCAGATATTCCAATAGTGGGAGGCTCAATTTTATCTCATAATCATTATCAAGCAGGTCGTTTTACTTTTCCTCTAGAAAAATCAGAGATGCGTGAAACCTTTACGCTACCTGACTTTTCTTCCGTAGAAGCTGGAATTGTTAATTGGCCTATGTCTGTGATTCGTTTGAGAAGTGAGAACAAGGAAGAATTGATCGAAGTAGCTGATTTTATTTTATCTAAGTGGAGAAGTTACTCTGATGAAGACTTGTCCATTGTAGCGAAAACGTCTGATGGAGTGAATCATCATACCATCACACCAATTGCGAGAAAAAGAGCAGGTAAATTTGAATTTGATCTTGTTTTGAGAGATAATAATACGTCAGAAGAATTTCCAGATGGTATTTTCCATCCTCATCAAAATCTACATCATATTAAGAAAGAAAACATTGGCTTGATTGAAGTCATGGGACTAGCTATTCTCCCTCCAAGATTAAACCGTGAGATGATAGAAGTGAAGAGATTCTTACTAGATGAAGCTCATGAGATGGCAGAGTATCATGAAACGTGGGCAACAAGGATTAAAGAAACTCAGCAAATTTCTAGAGAAACCGTAGATGCCATTGTAAATAAGGAAATTGGACTAGTATTTTTACAAGTGTTAAAAGATGCTGGTGTGTATAAATTAGATGAACAAGGATTAGAAGGCTTTAAGCGATTCATCGCTTATTTAAAGTTTTAAGTGAGCAGTAAGTTAGATGTAAGGAGTGTCTGAATGGCAACAATTAAAGATATAGCAGATAAAGTAGGTGTTTCTTCAGCAGCAGTTTCAAGAGTTTTAAATCAAGATAAGAGTCTCTCGATTAATGAGGAGACGAGACAAAGAATTTTTGATACGGCTGAAGAAATGAATTACACAAAACATCATAAAAAAAGAGTGTCACAACAAAAGACGTTTAAGTTGATTCAGTGGCATAATGAACAAGAAGAATTAGAAGATTTATATTACTTAGCCATTCGATTAGGAATTGAAAAGCGAGCTGAAGAGCTAGGGATTATCCTGATAAAAGAAGAACTAGGTGAGTCTTCATCAGAAGAGATAGATGGGGTTATTGCTTTAGGTAAGTTTGATGAAACTGAAATTGAGCAATTGGGAACGATGTCTCCTTCTTTATTATTTGTTGATTATGATGCGAGTTTATTTGGTTATTCTTCGATTGTCGTTGATTTTAGACAAGCAATGAAGCAAGTTGCTATGTTGTTTTTAGAAGAAAATTATGACTCTATAGGTATCATGTCTGGGATTGAATACACGAAGAGTTTAGAAAAGCAAATTTTAGATCAACGCTTAGAGTATCTCACTTATGAATTAGCTACTTTAGCAGATAAAAGAATGACTTGCCAATTAGAGTCTCCTTTTACTGTTGATGATAGTTACCAAGTAATGAGTACTTACTTAGAACGTACTCAACCTGAAGAAAGGCCAAGTGTCTTCTTTGCGTCAAATGATGCCATTGCTGTAGGAGCTATGCGTGCTATTGTCGAAGCAGGGATTCGAATTCCTCAAGAGATGGCTATTGTTGGGTTCAATGATGTAAGTGTGGCTAAATATGTTATGCCACCACTGACAACTGTTAAGGTGTACACAGAGCAAATGGGTCGATTAGCTGTAGACACATTGAATACCTTATTAGAAGATAAGCCTGACGTTCCGATAAAAATTGAAGTAGCCACGACTTTAGAAAAAAGAAAATCACATTAAAAATAAAAAGTTGTGACAGAAACTATTTCTGCCACAACTTTTTTTAATTTGATGCCATTAATTCTGCTACATATTGAACTGTTTCTGGTTGTGTCGCTTCAATATGAGCAATGCTTTCTTTAAATTGTGGTAAATGATCTTTATGGGCAATTAATAACTCATCAAGAATCGTTTTAGCCATTGTTCCAGCAGGGATTAACGGGTTAACAGTGAAGGCATGTAACGCAGCGCCATAACTTCCAGTAATAGCTGCTTTGATAACTGTTTCTTCCATACCTTTCATATTTTGAATAATACCACGAGCTCCTGGTGGGAAGCTGCCCCAGTTGTATGGTTCATGACCATGAGAAGTCACAGGTCCGGATACTTCAACGATACAATCATATGGTAGATCTGTAATAGTACCATTATTTTGAGTTGAAACAACCATATCAGTTCGTTTGTCATTATAGATAGAAGCGATTAGTTCACAGGCTGCATCACTGTAATGAGTTCCCCCACGTTGTTCAAGCTCTTTAGGTTTGTAGTCTAATTGAGGATCTTTGTATAGCTCGAATAATTTAGCCTCTGTGCCTTTAACAACTTGGGCACGAGTTTCTCCACGCTTGAATTCTTCAATCGAATGTTTTAACATCTCATCTTCGATATAGTAGTAACGGTGATAACCACAAGGAAGCATACCTAAATCTTTTAGTTGTTCATAATGGAAAGGTGCGTCCCAAATATTTTTTAAGTGACTTTCTTGGTCGTTTTGTGGTCCGTAAATTAAGTCGATTAATTCATCAGTACGTTCATTACCCTCTTTATCCCAAACACGATGCCAGTGGAAGTGGTTAATTCCAGCAAATTTGAAGAATAAATCTTCTTCAGGAATACCTAATTTTTCAGCTGCTTGTTTTCTATGTCCGATTGGCACATTACATAAACCTGCTGTTTTTTTCCAACCACCATGTTTAATAGCAGCTTCTGTTACCATACCGGCAGGGTTTGTAAAGTTAACTAACCAAGCATCTGGACATAGTTTTTTCATGTCTTCAATAATATCTAGAATAACGGGAATGGTTCTTAAGGCTTTAAAAATACCGCCAGCTCCGTTTGTTTCTTGTCCTAAAACACCATGTGATAAAGGAATTCGCTCATCTTTAATACGAGCGTCTAAAAGACCAACTCTAAATTGTGTTGAGACAAAATCAGCGTCTTTAAGAGCTTCGCGACGATCAAGTGTTAAGTGAACTGTCCAATCAAGACCAGCCGCTTTTACCATACGTTTAGCCATTTCCCCAACAATGTTTAATTTTTCTTTACCTGCTTCAATATCAACTAACCAAATTTCTTTAATAGGTAGTTCATCTTTACGTTTAATATAACCTTCAATTAATTCTGGTGTATAACTAGAACCTCCACCAATAGTGACGATTTTTAATGCTTCTCTACTCATGTTATTCCTCCTAAATTAATAATTAATTCGCTTACAAATTAACCATACATTGTGGGAATGTTCCCATGTCAAGTCCTTTTTATGATAAACTAAAAAAGAAAGTGGGGGAGCTTATGGCAACGATTATCGATGTGGCAAAAAAAGCAGGCGTTTCTAAATCAACGGTTTCAAGGGTACTAACAAGTAATGGGTATGTCAGTGAAGTAAGTCGTCAAAAAGTTCTGTTAGCTATGGAAGAAATTGGATATATTCCTAATTTGTTGGCCAGACAGTTGCAATCTGGTGTCACTAAGACAATAGGTTTTATCGCCCCCAGTTACATGAGTGCATTGGGTAAGTTTCTCCAAGTGTTTATGGAAAATGCTAAAAATAATGGCTACTATGTTAACCTTTATTTAACAGGTGGAGATAAGCAAAAAGAAATAGAGGCCTTAAATCAACTAAAATACAAACAAGTTGATGGTATTTTTATTCTGACCAGGACCAATGATTGGGAAACCATCAAACCCTATAGTCAATATGGGCCACTTGCTACGTGGAATCGAATTGAGGAGCCATGGATTTATTCTTCTTATGTGGATCATTATGAAGGCTATTTGAAAGCTCTTAATTATTTATATGATCGGGGTTATCGAAAAATAGGTCACGTTTTAGGTAATATGGAAAATTTGAATACAAAAGCTCGGCTTAGGGCTTTAACAGAATTTCATGAGTTAAAACAAGTTCCTCTTAATGAGGAATGGCTTATAGAAGCTGCTTATAATAAAAATGGAGGAAGAGAAGTGGCAAAAAAATGGCTAGAAAGTTTGGATAAACCTGATGTTTTTGCTTTTTATTCAGACCAATCAGCTGCAGAGTTTATTTCAGAAATCGAATTAGTTGGGTTTAAGAGTCCTGAAGATATAGGAGTATTGGGATTTGATAACAATGAAGTTAGTGAGTTAATGCATATTTCTACAGTCGATTATTCCCTTGAAAAACAAGCGTCGAATTCTTTTGCTTATTTATACAATCAATTAAATGAAGATCAACTTCCTTTTGAACAACTAGTATTTGAATTGATGGAAAGAAAAACACTAAAATAAAAAAGCGGTCTAATGACAATTAGTTCATTAGTCCGCTTTTGGTATATTACAGCTTAGTCAGGTATTTTTTCATGATAGCTAGAGCTTCCTCAGGGTAATGCTCAGCTAATGTTCCCATAGCTGACAACATGTACGAAGCATCTAGATAAAGAGAAGAATCCACGGGTTTTAAATAGGAATCATTTTCTTTTCTAAGAGAAGCTTCCATCATACTTTTTGAGTGCTGGCTATTCACCAAAATACCACCGGTCCCGATAATGGTATGGAAAGTTTTTAAATCTTTACCAGACTGATAGAGAAGCACTCGAGTAGGCGTTGGTTCTCTACGGTATGTACCAGCGTGCCGGTTAAAGGCTGTTTCGATGGCAATTTTTCCCATAGCTTCATCAAATAGATGCTCTTCTTCAGTAGTGGCTACCATTTCAGGGTGATGGGCACGTTTATAACACTCTTGATAGATAGTGTCTTCTGAAAGATTAGGCAAATAATGAGTGAATGCTTGGTAAGTAGTCGACTCAAGTAAGCTTAAAGCAGAGTAGCGCATACCTAGATCTCCTTCGACAGTTCTTTTTTCAAAAGGCTCTTGTAACCCTTCCATTCGAATAGTAGGGTCAATAGGTTTTCCGTCTCCTACAGAATGTAAATCGGTCGTTGCCCCGCCAATGTCTACTATTAATAAATCACCTAGGCCACTAGTTGCAGTCGTTCCCTTTGAAAGAAGCTCTGCAGCTTGTAAGACAGCACTAGGAGTTGGGATTAAGGAGGTTCCTAGCTGTTCTTCGATGACGTCCATCCCTTTAGCCTCTACAATTTGTTCCATAAAAATCCGTCTTAAAATCTGTCTCGTTGGATCAGGATTAAGCACATTTACTTGTGGCATGACGTTTTCAGTCAGGTAGTAGGACATAGAATGTTTGTCAAAAATGTGACTAATCGAAGAATAAGCTTCCTCATTTCCTGCAACAACAATTGGGATAGATGAATTTAACTTGGTTAACTTGGTTAACTTGTTAGCGTCATTAATGATACCTACAGTGTTTCCACCGTTTGTTCCACCACTAACTAAAATAATATCGGGTTGAAGTTGATTGATTTCCTCGATGTCTTCATCCTTTAATCCATAGCTATAGACTTTCAAAATTCGTGTCCCAGCACCAAGAGCAACTCGTTTAGCTGCTTCAGCAGTTAAGGTTTTTGAAAGGCCAATGGCTACCATACGAAAGCCACCTTTAGCAGATGAACAGGCCCAGTTATGGTCAAAAGTATGATCACTACTATCTAATTGTGCCAATAATTTGTCCTTTGCATGATTAAATCCTTCTATAATATTTGTCTCTACAGTCGTTTTACTTTTAGCAGAACCTAAAATAGTTGCTGATTCTAAATGAACGGCAGTTAGTTTGGTAAAGGTACTTCCAAAATCAGTGAGTAAACAACGGGTCATAATAAGACTCCTTTCCTTCGTTAAATAACGAGCAAACATTAAAAACAGTTAAAGTAACAATAGTTTGGAATATGATAAAAAAATTTTAATGTTATTTAATTATTTTTTTGTCCTTTTTTATCGTCAAAAACTCGTCTAAGAACTTCTTGAAAAGTGAAAACGCTAACAAATAGTCCTTAGAAAAAATATTAGGTTAATTAAGTGATTATTTGGTTAAATGCTTTCTTTTTAATTGACGCTTCTTGATTCAATTAAAGAGGGTTCTAGAGAAAGCTTGTTAGAGTCATAATTCATAAAAATAAGTAGGAAATAATTTATATTATAACCTATTAAATTAAGTAAAAAAGGTGAGTGTCAAAAAAGTGTCAAAAATCAATCCTATTTTTTTGACGAAAAAAAAGGGTGGAAACTGAGTTAGGATGTCTAAGTTTTTTTAGGAAAAAAGAACAGCTAAAATCAAGGCTAGAGCTTTGTAATTTAAGACTTTAGCTTGGTTGACACGCTAAAAGGGCAATGTTATTCTTTGGGTGTCAATGAAAGCGTTATATAAATTTAGGTGAGTTAAACGATAACATATGGGAAGGGAGAATTTATTCAAATTTTTTCTATGTAAGTGGTTTTTGTGAATATTTTTTAATCAGTATAAGGTATAGTTAGGTTAGTAAGCAAAAAATATGTTTACTGTTAAAAACAATTATGAGAAAGGATGTTTTCGTCAATGGCAAAAATTATTGAATGTGTTCCAAATTTTAGTGAGGGTCAAAATGAATCAGTGATTAATGGGTTAGTTTCAGTAGCTAAAAGTGTTGGAGGAGTTACCCTTTTAGATCACTCATCAGACGCAAGTCATAACCGTAGTGTTTTTACATTAGTTGGAGATGAAGAAGGAATTCAAGAAGTAGCTTTTCAATTAGTTAAATACGCTAGTGAAAACATTGATATGACTAAACATCACGGGGAACATCCAAGAATGGGCGCAACGGACGTTGTACCATTTATTCCTATTAAAGACTCATCAGTTGAAGAATGTGTTGAGATTTCTAAAAAAGTAGCTAAACGCATAAATGATGAATTAAATATTCCTATCTTTTTATATGAAGATTCAGCTTCAAACCCAGGTCGTAAAAACCTTGCAAGAGTTCGTAAAGGTCAATTTGAAGGTATGCCAGAGAAATTATTAGAAGAAGAATGGGCACCAGATTTTGGTGAAAGAAAAATTCACCCAACAGCAGGTATCACAGCAGTTGGTGCGAGAATGCCTCTAGTAGCGTTTAACGTTAACTTAGATACTTCAGACATCACAATTGCTAACAAAATTGCTAAAATTATTCGTGCTTCAGGTGGCGGATTTAAATACGCTAAAGGAATCGGCGTTATGTTAGAAGATCGTAACATCGCTCAAGTTTCTATGAACATGGTTAACTTTGAAGGAACTCCTTTATACCGTACATTTGAAACAATCCGTATGGAAGCTAAACGTTATGGCGTTAACATTATTGGTAGTGAAATCATTGGTTTAACTCCAGCTAAAGCATTAATCGATTGTGCTGAGTACTATTTACAAGTTGAAGACTTTGACTATGGTAAACAAGTATTAGAAAACCATTTATTAGGATAAGAAGGAGAATAAAAGATGAAATTAGTTGAATTAACAGTTAAAGGTTTTGTTGATGTACTAGGATCAGACGCTCCAGCACCAGGTGGTGGCTCTGCGGCGGCATTAGCTGCAGCAATGGGTATTTCCTTAACTAAGATGGTGTGTGAGTTAACGATTGGTAAAAAGAAATATGCTGAATTTGAAGAAGACATGAAATTAGTCTTTGACGAATCAAAAGCTCTTCAAAAACATCTATTAGATGCTATTGATGAAGATACAGAAGCATTCAACGCAGTGTCAGCAGTTTTTGATATGCCAAAAGAAACTGACAATGAAAAAGCAGCTAGAAGAGCTGCGATGCAAACAGCTTTACAAGGTGCCGCAGAATCACCATTCCATATGATGAAATTAATGGTGAATGCTTTAGAAATTACAAAACGTGCTATTGGTAAATCCAATACAAACGCAGCAAGTGATTTAGGTGTAGCTGCACTTAACTTAAAAGCTGGCTTACAAGGCGCTTGGTTAAACGTATTAATTAACCTATCAAGCATTAAAGATGCAGAGTTTGTAGCACAACATAGAGAAGAAGGAGAAACATTATTAGCTAAAGGCTGTGCATTAGCTGATGAGATTTATGAAGAGATTTTAAAAGTGGTTTAATCAAAATAGATTTTTTCTACAAAAGAAAGGATGAACGTTTACTTATGTCACATTTATCAGATATCGAAATCGCAAATCAGGTTGAAATGAAACCAATTAAAGAAGTGGTAAAACCTTTAGGAATTGAGGAAGAACAACTAACTTTATATGGTAACTACAAAGCAAAATTAAGTGCTCATGAATTAGAGCATTTAAAAGACAAAAAAGATGGTAAATTAATTCTTGTAACAGCTATTACGCCAACTCCAGCAGGAGAAGGTAAAACAACAACTTCAGTTGGTTTAGCAGATGGTTTTGCTAAATTAGGTAAAAAAGCAATGATCGCTTTAAGAGAACCTTCTTTAGGACCAGTTTTTGGTGTTAAAGGTGGAGCAGCTGGTGGGGGACATGCTCAAGTTGTTCCTATGGAAGATATTAACTTACACTTTACTGGTGACTTCCATGCTATTGGAGCAGCGAACAACTTACTTGCAGCTTTAATCGATAACCATATCCATCATGGAAATGCGTTAGGAATTGATAGTCGTAACATCACATGGAAACGTGTAGTGGATATGAATGACCGTCAATTACGTCATATCGTGAATGGTCTTCAAGGTCGTGTGAATGGTGTACCTCGTGAAGATGGTTATGATATTACAGTAGCATCAGAAATTATGGCTGTTTTATGTCTAGCTAATGATCCAGATGATTTAAAAGTTAAATTAAAACGCATGATTATTGGTTATAACTTTGAAGGACAACCTGTTACTGCAGGTGACTTAAAAGCTGAAGGAGCTTTAGCAGCATTACTTAAAGATGCTATTCACCCTAACTTAGTGCAAACACTAGAACACACACCAGCAATTATTCATGGTGGTCCATTCGCTAACATCGCGCATGGCTGTAACAGTGTGATTGCAACAAAACTTGCTTTGAAATATGCTGACTATGCGATTACAGAAGCTGGATTTGGAGCTGACTTAGGAGCAGAAAAATTCATCGATATTAAATGCCGTTTAGGTAACTTAAAACCAGATGCAGTTGTATTAGTAGCAACTATTCGTGCTCTAAAAATGCACGGTGGCGTGCCTAAAAAAGAATTAGAACCTGAAAATGTAGATGCAGTTATTGCAGGCTTAACTAACCTTGATAAACACATTCAAAACGTGCAAGAAGTTTATGGTATGCCAGTAGTTGTTGCTATTAACAAATTCCCATTAGACACAGATGCTGAGTTAGAAGCAGTTGAAACAGCGTGTAAAGAACGTGGTGTAGAAGTTGTTCTTTCAGATGTTTGGGCAAATGGTGGAGAAGGTGGAAAAGATTTAGCTGAAAAAGTAATTGAGTTAGCTGATCGTCCAAATAACTTCAAATTTGTGTATGACTTAGAAGATAGTATTGAAGAAAAATTAAACAAAATTGTGCAAAAAGTTTATGGTGGTAAAGGGGTAGAAATCGTTCCTGCAGCACGTAAACAATTGCAAAAATTAGAAGAATTAGGATTTGGTAATATGCCAATTTGTATGGCTAAAACACAATACTCATTCTCTGATGATCAAACAAAAATTGGTGCACCAAAAGATTTTACCGTTACAATTCGTAACTTAAAAGTATCAGCTGGAGCAGGATTCATTGTTGCTTTAACTGGAGCTGTTATGACGATGCCTGGTTTACCAAAATCACCAGCATCAGAAAGAATTGATATTGATTCAGACGGAAACATTACTGGTCTATTCTAAAAGTGGTGAATAGAGATGAAAAAACAACTTATCTCACCAACTGACTATAAAACCTCAAATTGGAGTGGTGGAGAAACAACTGAATTGTTTCTCTACCCACCAAATGGGGATTATGGAACTAGACAATTTGATTACCGAGTATCAACAGCTAAAGTGAATTTAGCCCAAAGTGATTTTACAAGCTTAGATGGATTTGAGCGATTGATCATGTCTTTAGACAATCCCTTAGAACTCCACCATACTAATGAATTTGGCCTTAGAAAAGTAGTGCTACAGCCTTTTGAGGTCAATCGATTTAGAGGTAGTGAGAAAACCAAAAGTTTTGGGACATGCCAAGATTTTAATTTGATTTTTTCTGATGATCTTGAAGGAGATATGGTAGTTAAATACACAGAAAGTGTCACCCGGACTCAGAGTGGTGTGACCTATATTTATTATGCTCTAAAACCATTGAAATTAGAGTTGTTGGGGCAAGAAACAAGAGAAGTTATTTCCCTAAAATCAGATGAAATGGTTATTTTATCTGAATTAGAGGCTAAAGAACGCATTGCATTTACATCAGAAGTACCCAGCAATGACCCAATTGTCATTGAGGTCATTGTCCATTGACAAATGATGAAGTAAAGAGAAAATCAAAATTTGCCAAAAATGTCATGACTAAACTTGAAATAGAACGAAAGTGAACCGTCCGTTTCGTCATAAATTTGATTTGGATAGGAAGTCTTTTTGATAATCTCTTCTTAATAAACAGATTAGATCTAAAAGAACCAAAATTAAATGATTGACCGATTAGAAAGGGGAAACACCATGAGTTCAGAAAAAGAAAATGCAAAATTTAGTCTAGGAGGAGCCACGCTGTACGGTATTAATGCCGTAGTTGGATCGGGAATTTTCTTGTTACCTGCGACTATCTATAAAGACTTAGGACCAGCTTCACTTTTAGCAATGATTTTTGATGCAGTTTTAGTTTTACTATTAGCAGTTTGTTTTGCCGAAGTATCTTGTTATTTTGACAAGAACGGAGGAGCTTTCCAGTATTCCAAATCAGCATTTGGTGATTTCGTAGGATTTATTGTAGGTTTACTTGGTTGGTTTGTAACAATTATCGCTTGGTCAGCAATGGCTGCAGGTTTTGCTAAACTTCTAATTATGGCATTCCCAGCATTAACAGGAATGAACACATTTATTAGTATCGCCCTTGTTGTGTTGCTATCTATTATTAATAGTACAGGTTTAAAATCATCAAAAATATTTACTATAACAGTAACTATTGCTAAATTAATTCCTATTATTGTTTTTGTATGCGTATCAATCTTCTTTATCAAAGGCGGATTTGATAATGGTAACTTTACTCCTTTCTTACAGTTAAAAGAAGGTATGACTTTATCTAAAGCGCTCGGATCGACTTCTATGACTATTTTCTACGCATTCATCGGATTTGAAGCATTACCAGTTGTAGCTGGTGAGATTCGTGATGCTAAGAAAAACATGCCACGAGCTATTTTAGGATCAATTAGTGTCGTTTCAATTCTTTATTTTATGATTATTGCAGGAACAATCGCTATGCTAGGTGTTGGGATTTTAGAAAGTGGTGCACCTGTTCAAGATGCTTTTGGTATGATGGTAGGACCTTGGGGTAAATGGTTGATCTCAGTTGGGGCATTAATTTCTATCTTAGGGCTTAACGTTGGGGATTCAATGATGATTCCTCGTTACGGGGCTTCAATTGCAGATGAAGGTTTATTACCTAAAGTTGTTTCTAAGAAAAATTCAAAAGAAGCACCTTATATTGCTATTATTATTTCTTGTGTGTTGACAAGTTTATTATTACTTTCAGGTAGTTTTGAACAATTAGCTGAATTAAGCGTTGTATTCCGTTTCATTCAATACATTCCAACTGCATTAGCTGTTATTTTCTTACGTAAGAAAAATCCTGGAGTTAAAACAGCCTTTAGATTACCGTTTGGACCTGTGATTCCATTTTTAGCAATTGCTGTCAGTGTTTGGATGTTATCTATGGGAGCAGACGCTAAGAGCTTGATTGCAGGTGGTATCGGAATTGTTGTAGCTGCAATTTTCTACTTTATTTTAAATGGAAATAAAAAGCAAGCTAATTCGTAAATTTGACAAATTTTAGATAACATTGGTTATAATTAATAGTATCAAACGTATTAAAAATTTAATCAGATGGCTCTAGAGAAACTAGAACCCATAGGAGGAAAAATAAAAATGAGCGAAACAATTATTTTAAATGGCCGTGACTTAACTTTAGAACAAGTGATTGAAGTATCACGTTTTGGAGCGAAAGTTGATTTATCTCAAGAAGCAATCGAAGCTGTTAATGCTTCAAGAAAAATCATTGATGACATTGTAGAAAGTAAACGTACTGTTTATGGTGTTAATACTGGGTTTGGTTCTTTAGTTAAAGTAAGTATTCCTCAAGAAGAAACACGCCAATTACAAGAAAACTTAATTCGTACTCACTCAAGTGGCTTCGGAGATCCATTAAAAGAAGACGAAGTTCGTGCGATTATGTTAATCCGTGTTAACTCATTATTAAAAGGTTATTCAGGTATTCGTTTGAGCACAATTGAAACATTAATGGCTATGTTAAACAATGGTGTGGTTCCTCATATTCCAGAAAAAGGTTCATTAGGAGCTTCAGGAGATTTAGCACCATTATCTCATATGGTATTACCAATGCTTGGTTTAGGACGTGCGTTCTTTAACGGTGAATTAATGACTGGTAAAGAAGCAATGGAAAAAGCAGGTGTTCCAGTTATTCATTTAGAAGCTAAAGAAGGTTTAGCTTTAATTAACGGTACAACAGTATTAACAGGAATCGGAGCTTTGGCTACTTATGATTCTATTCAATTACTAAAACTTTCTGATATCGCTGGTGCTTTATCATTAGAAGTTCATAACGGTATTGTGAATGCTTTTGACGAAGAATTACACATTATTCGTCCACAAAGTGGTCAATTATCAACTGCGAAAAACATTCGTGGATTAATCGCTGGAAGTACATTAACAACTCCAGCAACTTCTGAACGCGTACAAGATCCATATACACTACGTTGTATGCCTCAAATTCACGGAGCAAGTAAAGATACAGTTGCTTATGTGAAAACAAAAGTTGAAATTGAAATTAACTCAGTAACAGATAACCCAATCATTACTCGTAGTGGAGATGTCATCTCAGGTGGTAACTTCCACGGTGAACCAATGGCACAACCATTTGACTATTTAGGAATTGGTGCAGCTGAAATTGGTAACGTATCTGAACGTCGTGTAGAACGTTTAGTTAATACTAATCTAAGTGGTTTACCATCATTCTTAGTGAAACACCCAGGTGTTAACTCAGGATTTATGATTACTCAATATGCATGTGCGTCATTAGCTTCAGAAAACAAAATCTTAGCTCATCCAGCTAGTGTGGATTCAATCACTTCATGTGAAAACCAAGAAGACTTTGTAAGTATGGGGACAACAGCAGCTCGTACTGCTCGTGACATTATCAACAACTCTCGTCGTATTGTAGCAACTGAAATCATGGCAGCTTGTCAAGCTATCGAATTTGTTTCTGACCGTGGTACTATGGGTAAAGGAACTCAAGTAGCTTATGATACATTTAGAAAATATGTTAACTTTATTGATTATGATAAAGATATTGAAATCTATGATGAGTTAGAAAAAGCAACAGAAGTCTTAACAAGCGGTGTGTTATTAAAAGCAGTTGAAGACGTTGTAGATTTAGAAATCGAATTTGATTTCAAATAAAAAATGAATGAAAAAGGGGGTTACTCTTGTGTAGCGCCCTTTTTTTTTGTACTATAAGCATAATGATATGTAGAGGAAGTGGTTGATAAAATGGGCTATCAAAAACCAAAAGGCACCATGGATATATTACCTGGTGAAGTAGAAAAATGGCAATTTGTAGAAACAGTTGCTAGAAATGTTTTTAAAAAATATGATTTACACGAAGTTAGAACACCAATGTTTGAACATTTAGAAGTTATAATTCGTGGAGTTGGTGATACAACAGATATCGTTACCAAAGAAATGTATGATTTTGAAGATAAAGGTGGACGTCATATTACATTACGTCCAGAAGGGACAGCCCCTTTAGTTAGATCATATGTTGAAAACAAGTTATTTGGACCTGAGCACCAAAATCCATATAAAGTGTTTTACATTGGACCGATGTTTCGCTACGAACGTCCTCAAGCAGGTCGTTTACGCCAGTTCCACCAAATCGGAGTAGAAATCATTGGAAGCAGTAATCCAGCAGTAGATGTTGAAGGTATTTTATCTGCTTTAGATTTTTATAAAGAATTGGGAGTAGAACATACAAAACTAGTTATTAACTCTCTGGGAACAAGAGAATGTCGTATGAAGTACCGTCAAGCTTTGATTGATTATTTAGAGCCTAAATTTGATGAGTTAAGTAAAGATTCACAACGTCGTTTACATGACAATCCTTTACGTGTTCTAGATAGTAAAGATGAAAAAGATAAAGTAATTGTTGAAAATGCGCCATCTATTTTAGAGTATTTAGATGAGTACTCAGCTAACTTCTTTAATGAAGTTAAAACATTATTAGATAGTTTAGGTATTGAATACGAAATTGATCACCGTATGGTACGTGGTTTAGACTATTACAACCACACTGTATTTGAGATTATGAGTAATGCACCAGGATTTAATGGAGCGATTACAACTATTTGTGCTGGTGGTCGTTATGATGGTTTAGTGAAAGAATTTAATGGTCCAGAAACTCATGATGCCGCATTTGGATATGCTTTAGGTTTAGAGCGCGCTATTATTACAATGGAAGCAGAAGGTGTGGAAATTCCAACAGCAACTGATGTGGATGTTTATGTAGTTGGTTTAGGTGATACAACTAACATTGAAAGCCTAAAACTAGTTCAAGCATCACGTCAGGCAGGTTTCATTAGTGAGCGTGATTATTTAAATCGTAAAGCAAAAGCACAATTTAAATCAGCTAACAAAATGAATGCGAAAGTTGTTTTAACCATTGGTGAAGATGAGTTAGAAAACAACATTGTTCGTGTTAAAGATATGAACAAAGGAACAGAAGAAAGCATCTCTCTAACAGAGATATATGCTAATTTCAGTGATATTGTTGGTCAAATAATCGAAGGTTAGTCAGTTTAAAAAGGAGTTTTAAGTCGTGCATCCGCAATTAAAAGAAAGAGAAGGAACTTTTTCAGAATATACTCATAAATTGACAGTTGTCTTTTTATACGCGTTACTTTATGCTATTGCCCTAAATTTTTTCTGGCGTCCAGCTAATATATATACAGGTGGAATTACAGGATTTTCTCAAATTTTTACAACTCTTTTTGAGAAATTAACAGGTTTTGAACCTTCTATTTCATTAGTTTACTATGTGTTAAATATTCCTTTCTTGATATACGGCTGGTTCAAGATGAATAAAAAATTAGTGGTGTTCACTTTAATCAGTGTGACATTTGCTACTGTTGCTATTGAATTAGTCCCAAGAGTAGTGTTGACTGAAGATCCAATTATTTGTGCTCTCTTTGGTGGTGCTATTGGTGGCTGTTCTTTGGGTCTTGCGTTAAAAAATGGTATTGCAACTGGAGGCTTAGATATAGGCATCATAGCAATTCGCCGCAAAACAGGTAAGAGTATTGGCTATATTTCAGTAATTATTAACACGATTATTGTTATTGCTGCAGGATTTCTATTTGGATTTCCTTATGCTTTCTACAGTGTGATTTCTATTTTTGTTAGTGGAAAAGTGACAGATTTTGTCTATACGAAACAACAAAAAATGCAAGTGTTAATTATTACAAAAGAGCCGGAAAAAGTAATTGCTGCACTTAAAAAGCGATTGTTACGTGGGATTACTGTTCTAAATAATGAAGCAGAAGGCGCTTATGATCATCGAAAAAAATCAGTGCTCTTAACAGTAATTACTCGTTTTGAAATGAATGAATTAGAAGAGGCGATTGAAGAGGCTGATCCAGAAAGTTTTGTTAGTATCTCAGAAAATGTTCATACTATTGGTAAGTTTGATGACTTTGGTTTGTAAATCATTCTAAAGGAGAATTTATGATCGATATTAAAACTTATTTATTTCATGATTTAGAAGATAGTGAGTTAAAAGAATTAACGGCTCTTTACAACCGTATTCGAAAAGAAACGTCTACTTGGAAAGATAAAGGTGCAGTTAGTGTCACTGAGTTTTCGGACTTGATTGAAGTTGAAACAATTTATATCATGTATGATAATGATGACATGGTTGGCTTTTTAACTTATTATGTACCAGACAATTTTATTCATTTGTTTTTCTTAGAGGCAACTAGGCAAGGCTCTGGCTTAGGGAGTCTCTTACTTGAAAAAGTCTTAGTAGATTTTGAGGGTGAGACGATACAATTGAAGTGTTTGGTTCATAATAAAAAAGCTATTGCTTTTTATCAGCATAAACAGTTTGTTATTACTGAAACACAAGTTTTAGAAGACGATAAAGGGTATCATTTGATGACACGCTATCCGTCATAAACATGATACAAAAAAGAGTCTGACTAGTTATAGTCAGGCTCTTTTTGATTAGGTTAGATTAATTGTTGGTTTTTAACAACTACTTCACCTTTTTTATAAACATCTTGTACAAGGTTAGTAGCGAAGAAGTAAAGTGGATAATCAACATTTGGTGCATCCCAAATGGCGATGTCTGCTTGTTTACCAACTTTGAAACTACCAATTGTTTCTCCAAGACCTACTGAGTAAGCAGCGTTAATCGTTACAGCGTTGAATACTTGGATAGGTGTTAATTTCATTTTGAAACAACCTAGTTGCATGATGAATTGTAAGTTTGAAGTAGGACAACTTCCTGGGTTGTTATCTGTTGAAAGTGTAATCGCCATGCCGGCATCTAACATTTTTTTAGCAGGAGCGTAAGTATCAGCCATTAAGCTGAAAGTTGTTCCTGGTAAAAGGTTACCAATCACGTTACTTTCACTCATTTTTTTGATTCCTTCATCAGTTGCGGCCATTAAATGTTCAGCACTTACAGAGTGAAGTTCAGCGGCCACATCAACTCCGCCAATTGAATCGATTTCATCGGCATGAATACGTAGTTTAAAGCCTAACTCTTTAGCTGCTGTTAACAAACGGTGAGATTGCTTAGCATTGAAAACTCCTGTCTCACAGAAGATATCACAAAATTCTGCTAGATTATCTTCTTTAACTTTAGGCAGCATTTCCTCAATAATTAATTCGATGAAGGCATCTCCATCTCCATTAAATTCAGGTGGAATAGCATGTGCTGCCATGAATGTCGATACTAAATCAACTGAATGAGTGTGATTTAATTCTCTTACGACTTCTAATTGACGTTTTTCAGTCTCCCAATCAAGACCGTAACCACTTTTAGCTTCAACAGTTGTCACACCATGAGCTAGCATTTGATTAAGTAGTCGTTTTGATTTGTTGTAAAGAGTGTCAAAAGACGCTGCTTTAGTTGAGCGAACGGTACTTAAAATACCGCCACCTTCTTTAAGAATATCTAAATAACTAACACCGTTTAGTTTTTTGGCAAATTCATTTTCACGGCTACCACCATAAACTAAGTGTGTATGGCAATCAATTAAACCAGGAGACGCCATTTTACCACTGTAGTCAATTAGTTTTGTTTGACTACCAATTAGTTCTTTCTCAGGAGTACCAGAGCCAATGGCTAAGATTAAACCATCTTTAATAGCGATGTACCCGTCTTCAATAATAGTGGCTTCATTCATTTCTGTTCCCTTTAAGGCGCGTCCTAAATCTGTTGGACAAAAAATTTGACTGAAGTTTGTTAAAATTTTATCAGCGATCATGTTGTTTTTTTCCTCCTTTGATTTACAATACTATTATAACAAGATTTATTCGTAATTACTTTACTCTTTTGCCATCTAATTTTTGTCAAATTTTAGAAACCGCTTTTTTGACGGTTTTTAAAATAAAAAAAATAACAAAAGACGCATGGATAGACTTTAAATTGACTAAGGTAATTTATAGTGTAGGCATAACCTAAAGAAATGATTACTTATCTAAAAGAATCATAACGTATCATATTTGTTGACTTTTTATCAAAACATTTAAGGAGGAAGTAAAATGATTAGCAACAAAACTATTAGTGAGGCAATGACAATTAAACTACCTGAAGTGTTACCAGATATGCCTGTATTCCAAGAGGGAATTAGACGGGCTCCAGATAGAGGATTTAGACTTTCTGAGTCACAAACAAAATTAGCCTTAAAAAATGCTTTAAGATATGTACCTGAAAAATTCCATGACCAAGTGATTCCGGAATTCTTAGAAGAATTAAAAACTCGTGGACGTATTTATGGTTATCGTTGGTATCCAAAAACTCGTGTTTATGGAAAACCAATTGATGAGTATAAAGGTAAATGTGTAGCAGCTAAAGCAATGCAAGTTATGATTGATAATAACTTAGATTTTGATATTGCTCTTTATCCATATGAATTAGTAACTTACGGAGAAACTGGTCAAGTTTGTTCTAACTGGATGCAATATCAATTGATTATGCGCTACTTAGAAGAAATGACTGATGAGCAAACATTAGTAGTAGAATCAGGACATCCATTAGGCTTATTTGCTTCTAAAAAAGATGCACCTCGCGTTATTATTACAAACGGTTTATTAGTAGGTGAGTATGACAATATTCATGACTGGGAAATCGGAGAACAAATGGGTGTGACTAACTACGGTCAAATGACTGCTGGTGGTTGGATGTACATTGGACCTCAAGGGATTGTTCACGGAACATTTAATACATTATTAAATGCAGGTCGTTTGAAATTAGGTATTCCTGATGACGGTGATTTAAGAGGTAAATTATTCATTACATCTGGTTTAGGTGGCATGAGTGGTGCTCAAGGTAAAGCTGGAGAAATCGCTAAAGCTGTAGCAATTGTTGCAGAAGTTGACCGTTCTCGTATCGATACTCGTTTAGAACAAGGTTGGATTTCTCACGTAACAGAAACACCTGAAGCAACTATGGCATTAGCTAAAGAATACATGGATAAAGAAGAAACAACTTCTATTGCTTACCATGGTAATATTGTTGACTTACTTGAATACATTGACCAAAATGATATTCACGTTCACTTATTATCTGACCAAACATCTTGTCATAACGTGTACGAAGGTGGTTATTGTCCAGCAGGTATTACCTTTGAAGAAAGAACTCGTTTACTAGGTGAAGACCAAGAAACATTCCATAAATTAATTGATGAAACGCTTAAACGTCACTTTGAAGTGATTAAATCATTAACATCTAAAGGAACTTATTTCTTTGACTACGGTAACTCATTTATGAAAGCTATTTATGACACTGGTATTAAAGAAATTTCTAAAAACGGTATCGATGATAAAGATGGCTTTATCTGGCCTTCATATGTAGAAGACATCATGGGACCTATGTTATTTGACTATGGTTATGGACCATTCCGTTGGGCTTGTTTAAGTCGTAAACACGAAGACTTAATGGCAACTGACAAAGCTGCTATGGAAGTAATTGATCCAAATCGTCGTTATCAAGATCGTGATAACTATAACTGGATTCGTGACGCTGAAGATAACAAATTAGTTGTAGGTACAGAAGCACGTATTCTTTATCAAGATGCTATGGGTCGTGTTAATATTGCCCTTAAATTTAACGAAATGGTAAGAGAAGGAAAAATTGGACCTGTCATGATTGGTCGTGACCACCATGACGTATCAGGAACTGACTCTCCATTCCGTGAAACATCAAACATCAAAGATGGAAGTAATATTACAGCAGATATGGCGACACAATGTTACGCTGGTAACGCTGCTCGCGGTATGAGTTTAGTAGCTCTTCACAATGGTGGTGGTGTTGGTATTGGTAAATCAATCAACGGCGGATTTGGTTTAGTGCTAGACGGATCTGAATTAACAGATGAAATCATTAAATCAGCTATTTCATGGGATACTATGGGTGGAGTTGCACGTCGTAGTTGGGCAAGAAATGAAAATGCCATTACAACATCTATTGAATACAATGAAATGCGTAAAGGAACAGATCATATCACAATTCCTTACATTGCTGATGAAGACAAAGTTGAAGCAGCAATCAAAGGTTTGTTTAAATAAAAATGATGTGATCTTCCTATCCAAATCATAATAGAAAAACATCCCAATGATCTTAGGAAGTTAGAGGTAACTCTTTCTTTCTAGGATCATTTTTTTATAGCACCACTATTCAAACAAAAAGGAAAGGAATGAAGGAGATGAAACTTGAGACAATTGATGGGATTCAGAACTTGCAACTGGATATGATAGCAACTTTGGCACTGGCAGGAGTATTATTGATGCTCGGTTATTTTATTAGAAACAAGGTTAAGTTACTAGACCGATTATGTATACCGGCACCAGTTATTGGAGGCTTACTTTTTTCATTAATCGTATGGGGTTTTAGAAGTTCGGAAGTTCTGATTATTAACATGGATACTACGTTACAGTTGCCATTTATGTTAACTTTTTTCACTTGTGTTGGTTTTGGGGGAAGTTTTAAGCTATTAAAAAGCGGAGGTAAGTTATTAGTCTTGTTCTTGGTAGCTTGCTGGATTTTAGCTATTATTCAAAACGTGGTTGGAGTTAGTTTAGCGTCAGTATTAGGACTGAATCCTGTTTTAGGTGTTATGGCAGGAACGGTATCTTTAGTAGGCGGTCACGGCAATGCAGCAGCTTTTGGTCCTGTGGCTGAAAATTTAGGTGTTACTGGTGCCACAACGGTAGCTGTTGCTTCGGCTACATTTGGGTTAATTACAGGTAGTTTGATTGGTGGTCCTGTAGGTAACTGGTTGATTAAGAAAAACAAGTTAGAAATCAAAACAGATGAGTCTGTTGAAGAAAAATCTGAAGAAGACGTTATTTCAGAAAATGATTTTAAAGTAAAATCATTTTTAAGCCATTTGACACTCATTTTTATCTTTATGTTTGGTGGTATTGTTATTTCAGATTTAGTTAGTAAACTAGGTATTCAAAATTTTGCCTTACCTAACTATGTAGGGGCAATGTTCTTAGCGATTATTTTTAGAAATCTCAATGACAAAAAAAATATTTTTGATTTAAATTTTAAAGAAATCAATATCATTATGGAAGTCGGTTTATCTTTCTTCTTAACCATGGCAACAATGACTCTTAAAATATGGGAGCTCGCCGACTTAGCGGGACCATTACTAATTCTATTAGTTGTTCAAATGATTATCGTTATTTTATTTTCATTATTTATTGTCTTTCCAATGCTTGGGAAAACCTATGATAGTGCTGTTATGACAGGAGGTTATGCTGGTTGGGGACTAGGCATATCGGCGACTGCTGTTGTGTGTATGAGTGCTATTTGTGAAAAATATAATCTCCGCTCGACAAAAGCCTTTTTAATCGTACCTTTATGTGGAGCTGTATTTGTTGACATTGTGGCTGTGCCAATCATTATCTTTTTCATAACAAAATTTGCCTAGTAATAAAAAAACTATCTTAATTATACACTTTGTTTATTTTTTAACATAATAAAGGTATAATAAGAGGTGATATATTGATCTAAAATTATCTATTATAAGGGAAATAGTTGTTTTATTGTGAAAGGGGAAGTTGCTTTGTCAAAATTAAGTTGTCGGTTATTTGGAAACCCAGAAATTAGAATGAATGAAGAGTTAATGTTATTTTCTTTCTCTAAAATTGATGCCCTGCTCTATTATTTACTAGTAACGAAATCCGCAAGTCGAGATGAAGTGGCTGGTCTTTTTTGGCCTGATAAAAATGAGCAGAATGCTAAGAAAAATCTTCGTAACGCTATTTATCAAGCCAATAAATTATTTGGATTAGAGGTTATAAAATCTCCTAATAAAGCACTTTTGACGTTATCTGAAGAGATTGAAATTGATTTAGATGTGGATGATTTCATGTCAGACACACAAAATCATTTATCCTTATATAGAGACTCTTTTTTGAAAGGCTTTTTTCTGAAAGACTGTGAAGGTTTTGAGTTTTGGATGATCAAGATGAGAAACTTCTATGAAAAGATTTTTCTACAAGAATGCTTTAAAAAAATTGAAAACGACATTGAGATGGGCCGTTTTGGAGATGTAGAGAAAAATATTCAACGCTTAATCAATATTGATGAATTTGACGAATCAAATTATCAACTATTAATGCGTTTTTATCAAATGAATAATCGAGATGAGAAAGTTGTTGAAACTTACTATAGTCTGTCTAATATTCTAAAAATGGAGTTAGGGATTACACCAAACAAACAAAGTAAGGATATTTACGAACATTCATTAAAGCGCTTAAATGATGAACAGAATAAAGGTAAGCAACGGTTTAATACTCTGTTTTTTGGGCGGTTTAAAGAGCTTAAGCAAATTGAAACAACCATTAATTCTTTTAAAAATGACCTACCACACAAATCAATTTTGGTTAGTGGGGAAGCAGGAGTTGGGAAAAGTGCTCTGACTAATGTGGTTCTTGATAACGTGTCTGATGGGTTTAATGTATTAGAAACTCAGTGTTATCAAGTAGAAGAAAAGTATGATTTCAGACCATGGAAAGGAATTGTGAGTGGTTTATCAGGACTCATTAAAGAAGCTGGTCTAATTGAACTTGATATGTGGGAAGAGGTTGTTGATATCTTTTTCCCAACTATTGAAGATTATTTACCGAAATCAAAAGGTTACTCAAGTGATGATGTTTCCTTAACTTCCATGACTGAGGTTTTGACGGAAACACTTAATTTATTAAGTGAAACTAAAAAAATGCTGATTATTTTTGAAGACATTCATTGGATGGACCAAGCAAGTATGGATTTATTGTCTAGTGTCTTGTTAAACGTATCTAATAATGTGTTGTTTATGATGACTGCTAGAAATGAAAAAAATATTCAACTAGAACAGTTTAGTAATAGTTTGATTCAGTCTGGTCTTCTGACAGATGTCAGGTTAACGCCGTTTTCTTTTGATGAAACTGAAAACTTTATCCATAAGAAATTGCCTAATCAACAAGTAAGTTCTCAAGCAGTTAGTAATGTGTTTGAGCACACAGAAGGAAATGCTTTTTTCTTACAGGAATATATTTCTCTTCTTCAAAGTAATGCTAATTTAAATACGATGACTGTTAAAATGAAAGATGCTTTAAAAAATAGATTCTTGTATTTATCTGAAAAAGAACAGGCTATTGTTAATCTAGTGTCTTACTTTTATGATTATGCCTATATCAGCGATTTGGTATCGATTTTAGAGATTGATGAGATCGAGATGGTTGATTTACTTGAAGACTTAGTAGGTAAAAACATTTTAAGAGAAATTAATGTAGGAAGTGAAATTGCAGCGACCTTTACCCATATTAAATTGCGGGAATTTGTTTATATGAATCAATCTAATGGTAAAAAGAGACTTTATCATAAAAAGATTGCGGATTGTTTAGAAGGTAAACTTGCCCAATATCCAAATGATTATCTGCTCTACGATAATTTGGCTTACCATTACCGAAAGGCTCGTGAGGATTTAAAATCATTAACCTATAAGTTAATGTATTTGGAAAAACATTTAGGGTTTGTTCATGAATTATTCCCAGTAGAAGTGAAAGGGAAAAATCTTGGTTTAGATAGTTTAGTTTTTAATCAAGAAAATGTATTAAAAGACTTTAAAACCATAAAAAATGTGTTTGAGCAATTAGAAGATAAGTACGGCGATTTAGATGAATACAAAGAGTTATACTGTCAATATCTCTACCTAGAAGGCCGATTCTTCATCAAATATGGTGAGTATGAAACAGGTGTAGCTAACATTCTTCAAGTAATCAGTCAGTCAAAAGAGTTAAAGGACAAGCATTATTTATTACCAGGCTACAAGCAAATGATTTATTATTACATTCAAATTGATGAGCCTGAAAAAATGATTGAGTACATTGAGCTTGCTTTGGAATTATCGATTAAGCAAAATAATCATCAATCAATAGGTATTTTACTGAGACTAAAAGGTCTTTATGAGATGATGAGTGGCAATAATATACTAGCTGAAAAATTATTAAAAGAATCTATTAATACATTTATGCTAACGGATTCGATTGCTAAAAAGTATGCGGTTAATATTGCAGCAGCTAATAATTATCTAGGTGAGATTAAATTTAATGAATGTCAATTTGAAGAGGCCTATCATTTCTTTTTAGAGGCTATTAATTTGTGTGCCAATAAGAGACCTTTATCTAGTTTATCGGTTTTTTATACAAATGCAGGAGCAGCACTTTTTGCTCAGGAAAAATATGAGTTAGCAGAGGATTTCTTATTGAGTTCTTTGGCAATCTACCAAGAGTTAAATACATACTGGAAACGTCCAAGATTAGATGCTTATTTGTCTCTTGTTTACTTAGAGAAAAAAGATTTCAAACAAGTTAAACACTTTTTAGATAAAGGACAAACCTTTGCAGAAACCATGAAAAATGATCGGGATATTGGAATTGTGGCTTTTTCGAAAGCAATCGTAGCTTCAAGTTTAGAGGAGTCAGTCGACACTGCTTTTTGGCAAGAGACTCTAACAAAAGATGCTGAAGTCTATGCAAAAGAAGCGTTGGACAATTTAAATGCCTTTCAAGATTTATATGAAATCAAGTGGCTAAAGAAACGCTTTTCTTAATTGGCGTTTAACGACCAAAATAAAGAGAATCTAACATAAAAAAGGATTATGTTGGATTCTCTTTTAAATTTCTAAAGCCAAGTATACCAATAAATGTTACACTAATTTTAGTTACAAAAAAAATTAATGAGAGGAACAAGATTATGTTAAGTTGGCTTATTGGCATTATTATTGTAATTATTATTCTCCTTGTGATTGGATGTGCTTATGCAGGTAGTTTCTTTATCAATGCTGCGTTGTATAAAAATTCACCCTGGTATGTTAATACTGGGCATAAATTGCTCAATCCAGATAATTTTAACAAGGAACGAACTGTTTATACAGATATAGAAGACCGTCAAAATGAAGTAGGTCATCAGTTTTATGAGGAAGAGATGACTTCAGAATGGCAAATTAAACTAGATGGAGAAACTTTAGTAGCTAGAGAATATCGTAACTCTGTAGAAACCCATCAATGGGTAATTGCAGTTCATGGCTATCGCTCATCAGGAAAAAGAGATATGAGCTTTCCTGCCTTGAAGTTTTCTGAAGCAGGCTATAACGTGTTAGTGATTGATTTAAGAGCTCACGGAAGCAGTACAGGTGAGAAGATTGGTATGGGGTGGCTTGAAAAAGAAGATGTGAAGGCTTGGATTAATGAAGTTATACGTCGCGACGATCAAGCTGAGATTGTCTTATTTGGAGGTTCCATGGGAGCAGCGACTATCATGATGGCAAGTGGCGATAAGTTACCAGACCAAGTAAAACTATTAGTAGCAGATTGTGGTTATTCTTCAGTTTATAGTGAGTTTTCAGACATGTTGACATCTGCTTTGAAATTACCAGCAACACCTATTCTATTTTTTGCTAACATCTTTAGTCAAAAACGTTTAGGCTTTTCTCTAAAAGAAGCATCATGTGTGACTCAATTGGCAAAAAATGAACGACCATTATTGTTAATTCATGGAACGAAGGATAAATTTGTCCCTCAAGAAGCAATGGCAGTGAATTTAGCAGCAACAAAAGGCGTTAAAGAGAGTCTGTTAGTGAAAGATGCACCTCATCTATCTTCTTGGATTTATGAAGAAGATCGTTATTTTGAAACAGTGTTTGCTTTTGTTCAGAAGCACTTGGAAGGAGTTAGTTAAATGGAAACAAAGAAAAATATGAAACTTGCTATGATGTTGATTTTATCTGCTGCAACTATGAGCAGTTTGGGGCAATTGGCATGGAAATTTGGAGCAGATGCTACTAGTAGAGGCTCAGCCTACTTACTTTATTTTGTTGGCTTTGTATTAGCTGGATTAGGAATGGTTTTATTAATGGTTGCCTTTAGATTTGGTGAAGTTTCTATCCTACAACCAATGATGAGTATCGGTTTTGCGATGTCGATTTTATTTGGAGCCTTGTTTTTAAATGAGCCTATTACCATGACTAAGATTTTTGGAACCTTCTTTATTATTGCGGGTTCTGCGTTACTTGGCTATGAAGGAGGTAAGGCAGATGAGTAATATTGTGATGATTGTCGTGATTTTGTTAGTAACAACGATTTCAGGTAGCTTAGGAGCTTTAGGGCTTAAACAAGGAATGAACGAAGTAACTGATTTAACAGTAGTAAATGCTATCAAAAATAAGTGGCTATTATTAGGAAGTTTTCTTTATATTGTTAGTGCTGTGACCAATATTGCTTTATTCAAATACTTGGATTATTCAATTGCTTTTCCTATGACAAGCTTAACTTATGTCTGGACTGTATTTATTTCTTACTTTACTTTCAAAGAAAAAATTACTCCGTTAAAACTTGTTTCAATTGGGTTAATTATTATTGGTGTTATTATCATAAGTCGTTAAAATAAATAGGTTGGAAGAGGATTAAAAATTATTCTCTTTCAATCTTTTTTTTATGGACATGGAAATAATCATGATAAACTATAAGCAATAAAAAATTAAGGGTGAGACGATTAAATGCTTCAATTAACGATAGATGTTGGAACAACACAAATTAAGTGTAACCTGTTTGAAGAAACAGTCATGATTAAAGAAGAAAAAATCAAAGTGATGACTTATTATGAGCCAGGTGGAAGAGTCTATCAAAAGCCAGTAGAAATAATAGAGAGTATTAAACAAGGAATTCAGTTGTTTTTGTCAGAAGGATATCAATTTGATCAACTGTTATTTAGTACAGCAATGCATAGTGTTATGCCAGTCTTTCATGAAAAAGAATATGGAGATTTATTGATTTGGTTAGATCAAAGACCAAGCAAGTGGATTAAGAAGTTTAAAGAAGACAAAGAGTTAGCTGCAAGCTTTTATCAAAGTACGGGGACACCAATTCATGAAATGTCTCCATTTGCTAAAATAGGCTATTTCAAAAAAGAAACTTGGTTTGATTCCGTTGAGATGTGGCAAGATATAAAAACATGTCTAATGGAAAAGTTTGTTGGTAAGACTGTTTTAGATTACTCCGTTGCCTCTGCGACAGGTCTTTTTAATAGCTTAGACAACAAGTGGGATAAAGACGTACTTGAGTATCTAGGCATATCTACTAAACAATTACCTCAATTAGTTGATACGGATTGGTCTGAGGAAATGGCAGAAGAGATGAAAAGCGCCTTAGGTATTACTTGGCCAGTTAAGGTGTTTGTTGGTGGTAGTGATGGTTGTTTAGTTAGTTTAGGTAGTTACTTGGCCCATGGCACGTCAAGCACAGTAACCCTTGGAACAAGTGGAGCTGTTAGAAAAATTACTAAAGAACGTCAGCTAGACCCTGAAGGAAAAACATTTTGTTATTACATAACCAAAGAATACTGGGTGATTGGTGGGGCGACAAACAATGGTGGAAAAGTATTGGAGTGGGCAGGAGAGATGTTTTATGAGAATACTTCTATTTATAGTAAGTTAGCTCATATTTTAGAAACGTCTCCCATTGGTAGCAGAGGTATTACTTTTTTACCTTATATATCTGGAGAACGAGCACCCCTTTGGTCGAGTGAGGTAAGTGGTGAATTAATTGGGTTAAAGCTAGGTCATCAAAAAGAAGATATGCTACGTAGTGTCATTGAAGGTATCTTGTTAAATACGAAATGGTTAGTTGATATTATAGAGTTAGATTACCGTTTGATTGCGCTAAGTGGAGGATTTTTCAAAGAAGACTTTATGGTTGAGTTAACAGCTGATGTTTTAGGTAGAAATTGTTTAAGATCAGACTATTCTGAACCAAGCTACGGGCTTATTGGTTTAGCAAGTCCTAATAAGCTAAGGCGAGTGACGAATGGTCAAAGTGTTTTTGTTAATAAAAACAATCAAAATGAGTATGAAAAAGTTTATAAGTTATTTTCAGAGCAGGTAAATACGAACTATAATAAATAATATTGGTTTAAAATTCGTTATAAGGTTGACCCTGATTTTTATCCTTGTTAGAATATAGAAAAAGAGAGGGGTTCATAAATAATGGCAGATGTAGCAGTAATTATGGGAAGTATCTCTGATTGGGAGACGATGAAAGAGGCCTGTGTGGTCTTAGAAGAGTTTGGTGTGTCTTATGAGAAGCATATTGTATCAGCTCATAGAACACCTGATTTGATGTTTCGTTTTGCAGAAGAAGCTAAAGCTAATGGTATTAAAGTGATTATTGCAGGAGCAGGAGGAGCAGCTCATTTACCAGGTATGGTCGCAGCTAAAACGACTTTACCAGTGATTGGTGTACCTGTTCAATCAAAAGCCTTAAATGGCCTAGACTCATTGTTATCAATTGTTCAGATGCCAGGAGGTATTCCTGTAGCCACAACAGCAATCGGAACAGCAGGCGCTAAAAATAGCGGTCTTTTGGCTGTTCAGATACTGGCTATTTCAAGTGAAGCTTTAACACTGTCACTAGAAAGCTACCGCCAAAAAATGACTCAAAGTGTGTTAGAAAGCGAGGCTCATTTTGACTAATTTATTGAAACCGGGAAAAACAATCGGCATTATTGGTGGTGGTCAATTAGGCCAAATGATGGCAATGAGTGCAAAAGAAATGGGATTTGTTGTGGGTGTACTTGATCCAACACCAAACTGTCCAGCGTCTCAAGTAGCAGATTGGACTATTGTTGCTGCTTATGATGATGCTGAAAAAATAGCAGAGTTAGAAAATAAATCAGATTGTCTGACTTATGAATTTGAAAATGTTAATTCTCAGGTATTAGCTGAAAAAGTTCCTTTGTCTAAGTTGCCTCAAGGGCTAGAGTTATTAAAAATCAGTCAACACAGAGGTAGAGAAAAAACTTTTTTTGAGACACTGGGTCTTCCAATGGCGTCCTTTAGCCTTGTTGAAACAAAGGAAGAATTAGTAAATGGTTTAAAAAAAATAGGCACACCAGCTGTTTTAAAAACGTGTTCTGGTGGGTATGATGGTAAAGGACAAGTTGTAATCCATCATGAAGAAGAAATTGATGAAGCTCTTTTATTAGTAGCTCAAGGTGAATGTATTCTTGAAGAATGGCTTGAATTTTCGAAGGAAGTCTCTGTTATTGTGTCTGGTACGACAGGTGGAACTTACGAAGTTTTTCCAATTGCTGAAAATGAACATCGACACAATGTTCTTTATCAAACAATTGTTCCAGCAAGAATTTCTCAAGGGTGTGAAGAACAGGCAAAAGAGATTGGCCTTAAAATCGCTAAAGAGCTTCAAGTTAGTGGCACTATGACAGTTGAATTGTTTGTGACTGAAGATGAGAGATTACTAGTCAATGAAATGGCGCCAAGACCTCATAACTCAGGGCATTATTCCATTGAAGCATGTAATATTAGTCAGTTTGATGGGCACATAAGAGGAATTTGTGGGTGGCCTTTACCAAAAATATATCTACATCAGCCTTCAATTATGGTAAATTTATTAGGTGATGAAATGACTCGTTCAGAAGAGTTGATTAGTGAGAAGCCAAATTGGTTTTTCCACTACTATGGAAAAGAAGCAGTCAAGCCCGGAAGAAAGATGGGACACATCACGATGTTAACGGAAGATGTTTCTCAAACAGAAGCCGAAATAAAAGCAACTAAAATATGGAATCAGAGAGGATAAGACAATGTTAGAACGTTATACACGAGAAGAAATGGGACGTATTTGGACAGACGAAAATCGCTATCAAGCATGGTTAGAAGTTGAAATTTTAGCCGATGAAGCTTGGGCAGAGTTAGGTGAGATCCCTAAAGAAGATGTGGTTAAAATTCGTGAAAATGCTAGTTTTGATGTTGAACGTATTCTAGAAATTGAAGCAGAAACAAGACATGATGTGGTGGCCTTTACACGTGCCGTATCTGAAAGTTTAGGTGAAGAGCGTAAGTGGGTTCATTACGGTTTAACAAGTACAGACGTAGTGGATACAGCTTATGGCTATCTATTGAAGCAAGCAAATGATATTTTACGCCAAGACTTAGAAAACTTTAAAAATATTCTAGCCAAAAAAGCAGTTGAGCATAAATACACTGTTATGATGGGAAGAACTCATGGTGTTCATGCTGAACCGACAACATTTGGTTTGAAATTAGCTCTTTGGTATTCTGAAATGAAACGCAACATTGAGCGTTTTGAACATGCAGCTAAAGGCGTTGAAGCTGGTAAAGTAAGTGGAGCAGTAGGAACATTTGCTAACACACCACCTTTTGTTGAAGAATATGTGTGTAAGCAACTAGGTATTAGAGCACAAGAAGTATCAACTCAAGTGTTACCAAGAGACTTGCATGCTGAATACTTATCTTCAATTGCCTTGATTGCAACAAGTATTGAAAAATTTGCAACAGAAATCAGAGGATTACAAAAATCAGAAACACGCGAAGTAGAAGAATTTTTTGCAAAAGGTCAAAAAGGTTCTTCAGCAATGCCTCATAAACGTAACCCAATTGGCTCAGAAAACATGACTGGTTTAGCACGTGTGATTCGTGGACATATGCTAACAGCTTATGAAAACGTGTCATTATGGCATGAAAGAGATATCTCTCATTCATCTGCAGAACGTATCATTATTCCTGATTCAACTATTTTACTTAACTACATGTTAAACCGTTTTGGCACAATTGTTGAGAATTTAACAGTTTTCCCTGAAAACATGAAGCGTAACATGGATGCTACTTTTGGCTTAATCTATAGTCAACGTGTGCTATTAAAATTAATTGATAAAGGTATGTCTCGTGAAGAATCATATGACTTAGTCCAACCTAAAACAGCATTTGCTTGGGATAACCAAGTTCAATTTAAACCTCTTTTAGAAGAAGATGAAACGATTACTTCTGTATTAAGCCAAGAAGAAATTGATGATGCTTTCGATTATAACTATCATTTGAAAAATGTAGATGTCATTTTTGAGCGTGTTGGCTTATAATTATTTCATGGGGAAATAATTATAAAGGAGAAAGTCATGAAAAAAATTTGGAGCCTATTCTTAGTAGTTACCATGGTTGTGATTTTTGGTGCCTGTGGTCAGAAAGAAGAAACTGCAGTTTACCACAAAGAAGTGTCACCAGGAGTTAGCTTGAAAGTAACGTATCACTATAAAGGTGATGAAGTAACAAAGCTTTCGACTGTCAATAAAATTGAATACGAAAAAGTAGGTATTCAAGATAAAGAAGAAGCAAAAGAAGTCTTCGAACCAATGAGCGAGCAATTTAAAGAAATAAATGGCATTGAACACACGATTAAGTTTGGTGCAAAAGAAATGACTGAAAACTTAACAATCGATTACACAAAGCTTGATTACGAAAAGGCAAAACTTATCCCAGGTATTGTAGAAGAATCTGAAGATGGTAAAGGCTTAAGCTTTAAGAAGAGTCAAGAGATGTTAGAAAGTGAAGGATTCAAAAAACAATAGACAGTAAAAAGCAAATGGATTGATGCCATTTGCTTTTTTTGTACTTAGTTATAAAAAACGATATTGTTTTTTACAAAACTTGATTTAAACGTGTTTAGACACTTTTTGAGTGAATTAAGGAGTTGGTTTAAGCATCATTGCTCCTCTTTTTTTCCTTTTTCGATACACTAGGTAAGGAGAAAAAAGGAGAGTGTTTATGAGTAGATTAAAAAAAGTTTTACTTGGAATAATTGTTGGAATTAGTTGGTTCCAAGTTGGCTCAGCGACAAGTTTTGGAGAAGAGACCCAAAGTCAATTACCAACAAGAGAAGAAATTTTATCACACTATGAGACTTATTCAGCAAAGGAATTAGCTGATAGTGTTCGACATAATATTGTCACAAGTGAAGATTTAGTTAATAAGGCTTTAGAAAAAGTGAAGGAAGAAAATCCATCACTAAACGCAGTCATTGGTTTACGAGAAACAGAAGCTTTAAATGAGGCGAAAGCTATTCAAGATAACGGTCAACCCTTTTTAGGTGTTCCTATTTTAGTTAAAGGATTAGGACATACAGTTAAAGGAATGCCAAATTCTAATGGATTTCCATTTGCTAAAGATCAATTAGCCGGCTCTAATGGTTCAGTAGTCAAGGAACTCCAAGGA
This sequence comes from Candidatus Vagococcus giribetii, assembly GCF_017316185.1. Lineage (GTDB taxonomy): Bacteria > Bacillota > Bacilli > Lactobacillales > Vagococcaceae > Vagococcus > Vagococcus giribetii. The sequence goes on from NZ_JAFLVX010000026.1 coordinate 52,587, forward strand.
CTAGGTTTTATCGTTATTGGACAAACAAATTTCCCGGAAATGGGCTGGCGAAATATTACTGATTCAGCTCTTTATGGACCAACAGGAAGTCCGTGGAATCCTAATTATCAAGCAGGTGGATCTTCTGGTGGAGCAGCATCAAGTGTTGCTTCAGGAATGAATCCAGTTGCATCTGGTAGTGATGCAGGCGGATCAATTAGAATTCCAGCTTCATGGAATGGAGTAGTTGGTTTAAAACCTTCTCGAGGTATCTTAAAAGCTAATAGTGCTTCTCCGAAAGGCCAAGTTGTTCACTTTGCTAATACGAAATCCATGGAAGACACAAATTTGTTGTTTGAAAGTTTGAGAAATCCTAAAAGCCCGATTTCTGATGATATTTTATCAAAAGAGATGAAAATAGCTTATTCTACTGAGTCACCAGTAGGGACACCAGTTAGTGAAGATTCCAAGTTAGCAGTAAAAGAAGCCGTTGACTTTTTGAAACAAGAAGGTTTTCAAGTTGAAGAGGTAACGCCAGACATTGATGGCATAAAGCTGATGGAAGGTTATTATACAATCGCCGCAGGCTCAGCTGGAATGGCTGAGTATTTAGGAAGTCAAATCTTGAAACGTCCTATTACAATTGATGATGTGGATATCTTGACATGGGCACTTTATCAAACGGGTAAGGTAACAACTAAAGAAGAAGTAGACGAAGCTTGGCGTTTTAATCAAGAAGCTCAAGAAAAAATGACTGCTTTTCATGAAGCCTATCCCATTTATTTAACACCAACTACAGCATCAACAGCACCTATGATAGGGGATCCATTAATAACGTCAAATAATTTGGAGAAAATGAAACAGATTGAGACAGTGGACGCACCAAGTCGTAAAAAACTAATTTATGATCAATGGTTAGATGCCCTAACATATTCACCTTACACGCAATTATCTAATCTAACAGGTGAGCCAGCAATTAGTTTACCGACATATGTTTCAAAAGAAGGGTTACCCTTAGGCATTCAGTTTAATGCAAGAACAGGAGAGGACCGTTTATTACTTGAAATGGGTGATCTATTTGAAAAAAATAATAAATTTAAGTTGTGGTTAAACAAAGAAGATCAGCCGACAGAACCAAGTACAAGTAGTTCAAGCGAAAGTGAGACAACAGAATCAAGTGCAAGCAGTTCAAGCGAAAGTGAAACAACAGAATCAAGTGCAAGCAGTTCAAGCGAAAGTGAAACAACAGAGTCAAGTATAACTAGTTCAAGTGAGAACGAAACAACAGAGTCAAGTACAACTAGTTCAAGTGAAAGTGAGACAATCGAATCAAGTACAAGCAGCTCAAGTGAGATAGCAGAACCAAGTGCAAGTAGTACGAGTGAAAGCGAAACAACAGAACCGAGTGCAAGTAGTACGAGTGAAAGTAAGACAACAGAACCGAGCACAAGCAGTTCAAGTGAAAGCGAGTCTAAAAAAGAAAATCTCATATTAGGTAGCAAGAAGAATGATAATGATTCTTCGAAACCAAAATCATCAAACGGTCAAAACGTAGTAGATAAAGTGTTACCTAAAACAGGTTCACTAGATTCAAGTAAATTGGTTGTTATAGGTCTTGTTCTAATAATAGTTTTTGTCTTATGGATCAGAATAAAGAATAAACAAAAAACAGAATTCTAATTAGAGTTCTGTTTTTTTTATTAGGTTAAAGGTTTATTTAAATCTTTAAACACGAACAATATATTCATAAAAGATTAAAATAGTTAATAATTATTTGACTATGCTTGTATGAGTTGATACACTCTAGTTAAGTTAACGAACGTATATACTTTTTGTTTTGAAAATGATCATTAATAGGAGATGAAATAAGAGTGGATTCAACTGTTTTATATCAAGGTAAAGCTAAAAACGTACATTCAACAGAAAATGAGCAAGAGTTAAGATTAGAGTATCTAGATCAAGCAACAGCGCTAAATGGTAAAAAGAAAGATCATATTATTGGAAAAGGAAGTTTAAACAATCAAATCACTTCTTTGATTTTTTCTTACTTAACAGAGAAAAAAATCCCTCATCACTGGATTAAGCAATTATCAAGTAATGAGCAACTAGTCAAAAGAGTAGAGATTATTCCTTTAGAAGTAGTTCTAAGAAACATTGCTACAGGTAGTTTTACTAAAAGACTAGGTGTGGAAGAAGGAACGAAGCTACCGTTTCCAATCATTGAATTTTACTATAAAGACGATAGTTTAGATGATCCGTTTATCAATGAGGATCACATTGAATTTTTACAATTAGCAAGTAAAGAAGAAGTAATAGAGTTAAAAGAAAATGCCTTAAAGATTAATCAACTGCTTCAAACCTTATTTGAAGAAATTGGTGTGACACTAGTTGATTTTAAATTAGAGTTTGGAAAAGACTACGAAGGTCAGATTATTTTATCTGATGAGATTACCCCTGATACATGTCGTTTATGGGATAAAGAAACAGGAGAGTCCCTTGATAAAGATATTTACCGCAAAGACTTAGGCGAAATTGTCCCGATTTATGAAGAAATATTAACTAGACTAAAAGGAAGAGGAGCATAAAATATGTTTAAAATCAGAGTATACGTTGGGTATAAAGAATCAGTATTGGACCCTCAAGCAGAAGTGATTCAAGGAGCGATTAATCGTTTAGGTCATGGAGAGGTATCAGACGTTAAAATTGGTAAGTTTTTTGATTTTAAGGTGTCTGCAACAAGCAAGGAAGATGCTATTCAAATAGCAGAAAAAATTAGTGATCAATTATTAGCAAATGTTAACATGGAGAGCTTTAAAGTAGAAATATTGGAGGAATTATAACATGAAGTTTGGTGTAATTGTTTTTCCCGGTTCTAATTGTGACATTGATTTATATTTAGCGATTAAAGACATCATCAAAGAAGAAGTGGTTTATATCCCTCATACAGCAGATGATTTATCAGATATTGATGCTGTCCTAATTCCTGGTGGGTTCTCATATGGAGACTACTTACGTTGTGGTGCCATTGCCCGTTTTTCAACAGTTATGGAAGCTGTGATTCAATTTGCAGCAGAAGGTAAACCAGTATTTGGTACATGTAATGGATTCCAGATTTTAACAGAGGCAGGTCTTTTGCCAGGTGTATTATTAAAAAATGATTCTCTTAAATTTGTTTGTAACACACAGGACGTTAAAGTGGTAAACAATCAAACACTATTTACTTCAAGTTATCAACAAGATGAAGTACTCAGATTGCCGATTGCTCACGGTGAAGGGAATTATTATTGTGATGAAGAAACTTTAGCATCATTAAAAGAAAATGATCAAATTATTTTTACATATGAAACAACAAATCCTAATGGTAGTTTGGAAAATATTGCAGGGATTACAAATAAAGAAGGAAATGTCTTAGGTATGATGCCACATCCAGAGCGCGCTATGGAGGATTTACTAGGTAGTGATTCTGGACGAAGAATGTTTGAATCAGTTGTTGATTATTTGAGAAAGGTTGGGAAATAAGGCATGACATTAATACATGAACCAACACCACAAGAAGTTAAAGAGACAAAACTTTATCAAGAGTGGGGACTAACAAACGAAGAATACCGTCTGATTAGTGAAGATATTCTAGGTCGTTTACCTAATTACACAGAAACAGGTCTTTTCTCTGTAATGTGGAGTGAGCATTGTTCTTATAAAAATAGTAAACCTGTTTTAAGAAAATTCCCAACCAGTGGTCCACAAGTGTTACAAGGTCCTGGAGAAGGAGCGGGGATTGTTGATATTGGTGATAATTTAGCTGTTGTGTTTAAAGCAGAAAGTCATAATCATCCTTCAGCAGTGGAGCCTTATGAAGGTGCAGCTACTGGTGTTGGTGGGATTATTCGTGATATTTTCAGCATGGGAGCTCGTCCTATTGCGATGTTAAATTCTCTTCGTTTTGGTGAGTTAACGAATGAACGTACTAAATTTTTACTAGAGCAAGTAGTAGCTGGTATTGGTGGTTATGGTAATTGTATTGGGATTCCAACTGTTGGTGGAGAAGTAGGATTTGATCCTTGTTATGAAGGTAATCCATTAGTTAACGCTATGTGTGTGGGCTTGATTGACCATAAAGATATTCAAAAAGGGCAAGCTAAAGGTGTTGATAACACTATTATGTATGTTGGAGCAAAAACAGGACGCGACGGCATTCATGGAGCGACTTTTGCTTCTGAGGAGTTTACAGAAGGAGAAGAACAACAACGTTCAGCTGTTCAAGTGGGGGATCCTTTCATGGAGAAACTCTTAATGGAAGCTTGCTTAGATTTAATTTTAAATCACTCTGATATTTTAGTTGGGATTCAAGATATGGGAGCAGCAGGTTTAGTATCATCAAGTAGTGAAATGGCTTCAAAAGCCGGTTCTGGTTTAGAACTGTATTTAGATGATGTGCCTCAACGAGAAACTAATATGACACCTTACGAGATGATGTTGTCTGAGTCTCAAGAGCGTATGTTGTTATGTATTCAAAAGGGTTCTGAAGAGCAAGTGGTGGAGTTATTTGAATCATACGGACTAGATGCTGTTAACATTGGTAAAGTGACAGATGACAAACACTACCGATTATTCCATAAAGGTATTCAAGTAGCGGATTTACCAGTAGATGCTTTAGCAGAAGAAGCACCAGAATACCAAAAGCCGCAACAAGAACCAGCGAGAATAGCTCAATTTAAAGAGATGGCTCCGTATCAACCGGTTATTGAAGATGGATCAGATACTTTAGTTCGTTTATTACAACAACCAACAATCGCTTCTAAAAAAGATATTTTTGAAACCTATGATTCACGAGTTAGAACTAATACAGTGGTTGGTCCAGGAAGTGACGCAGCTGTCTTGCGTGTTCGTGGGACGAATAAAGCTTTAGCTATGACGACTGATTGTAATAGTCGCTACTTGTACTTAAATCCAGAAATTGGTGGAAAAATGGCAGTTGCTGAAGCAGCTCGAAATATTGTGGCTAGTGGTGGTAAACCCTTAGCTATTACAGATTGTTTAAACTTTGGTTCACCAGACAAGCCAGAAGGTTTCTGGGAGCTAAGCACATCTGCTGATGGGATTGCTGAGGCTTGTCGAGCATTAGAAACCCCAGTTATTTCAGGTAACGTTTCTTTATACAATGAAACCAATGGTCAATCTGTTTACCCAACGCCAGTTATTGGGATGGTAGGTTTAGTTGAAGATTTAGCTCATGTGACAACTCAAGACTTCAAAGAAGCTGGTCACTTAGTTTATGTGTTAGGTGAAACAAAAGCTGATTTTAATGGAACAGAACTTCAAAAAATGTTAACAGGAAAAATCGAAGGGGTTCTAAATGACTTTGATTTATCAGTTGAAAAAGAGAATCAACAAGTTTTACTTAGAAGTATTCAAGAAGGATTAGTTGAAAGTGCTCATGATTGTTCAGAAGGTGGGCTAGGAGTAGCGTTAATCGAATCATGTTTTGTTAATGACCTTGGTTTTGAGGGCGAGTTTTCACAGGAAGCAAGTCTTTTATTTGCTGAAACTCCTTCTCGTTTTGTTGTTTCTATCAAAGAAGAGAACCAAGAAGCATTTGAAGCGTTGATGGGAGAAAAAGTAGTGTGTGTTGGAAAGACAATAAATGGTAACGACTTTATTCTGAAATGTCAAGATCAGTTAGTTGAAGTTGGGATAGTAAAAGCCAAAGGATTATGGGAGGGTGCCATCTCATGTCTTATGAAGTAAGAGGATTACATGAAGAGTGTGGTATTTTCGGGATTTGGGGACACCAAGATGCGTCTAAAGTGACGTATTTTGGTCTTCATTCCTTGCAGCACCGTGGGCAAGAAGGAGCAGGCATTGTATCTAATGATCAAGGTGAGTTAAAAGGCTACCGTGATTTAGGTCTGCTAGCAGAAGTATTTGATTCACCTAAACATTTAGAAGAACTAACAGGTAATGCTGCCATTGGTCATGTGCGTTACGGAACAAGTGGTTCAGGTGGTATTAATAATATTCAACCTTTTTTATTTAAATTTTTTGATGGGTCCTTTGCTTTAGCTCACAATGGTAATTTAGTGAATGCTAAGAGCTTGCGTCAAGAGGTAGAAAAAGAAGGTGGGATTTTCCATTCAAATTCAGATACTGAAATCCTAATGCACTTAGTTAGAAAGAGTCAAAAAGATACGTTTATAGATCGGTTGAAAGAAGCTCTCAATCAGATTAAGGGTGGATTTGCCTACTTGCTATTAACGGAAGACGCTATGTATGCCACACTAGATCCTAATGCTTTTCGTCCATTAGCAATTGGTCAAATGAAAAGTGGCGCTTATGTAGTCGCTAGTGAAACCTGTGCCTTAGATGCTATTGGAGCGACTTTTGTTCGTGACGTAGAGCCAGGTGAGTTGATTACTATAAATGACGAGGGTATGACAATTGATAGATACACAGAAGATACCCAATATGCAATCTGTTCAATGGAATATATTTATTTTGCTCGACCAGACTCAAACATCAAAGGTGTCAATGTGCATTCTGCGAGAAAAAATATGGGGAAAAACTTAGCGAAAGAATGTCCCGTTGAGGCTGATATGGTTATCGGTGTTCCTAACTCTTCTTTATCAGCTGCCAGTGGTTATGCAGAGATGAGTGGTATTCCTTATGAAATGGGCCTTATCAAAAATCAATACGTTGGACGTACCTTTATTCAGCCAACTCAGGAGCTACGTGAAGAAGGTGTTCGAATGAAGCTTTCTGCAGTTCGTGGAGTGGTTGAAGGAAAAAAAATTATTCTAGTTGATGACAGTATTGTCCGAGGCACAACGATTAGAAGAATCGTTACTCTTTTAAAAAATGCTGGAGCGAAGGAAGTTCATGTAAGAATTTCTGCACCACCATTAAAATTCCCATGCTTTTATGGAATAGATATTGAAAATAAAAAAGAGTTAATTGCTGCTAGATTAACGAATGAAGAAATCAGAGAAGAAATTAATGCTGATTCTTTAGAATTTTTAAGTGAAGAAGGCTTGATTGAAGCGGTTGGCTTACAACTTGATGCACCGTACTCAGGCCTTTGTATGGCTTACTTTAATGGAGATTACCCAACTAAATTATATGATTATGAACAAAATTTATTAAACGATCAAGGAGTGTAGTCATGGAAAATGCATACAAGAAAGCTGGCGTTAATGTAGAAGCTGGTTATGAAGTAGTGGACCGCATTAAAAAGCATGCGAAACGAACAGAACGTTTAGGCGTTATGGGCGCTTTAGGTGGTTTTGGAGGTTGCTTTGATTTAAGTGCTTATCAGGTCAAAGAACCTGTCTTAGTATCAGGAACTGATGGTGTTGGGACAAAATTACTATTGGCTATTGAAGCAGACAAACATGATACGATTGGTATTGATTGTGTAGCAATGTGTGTAAACGACATACTAGCTCAAGGTGCCACTCCTTTGTATTTTCTTGATTACCTAGCAACAGGGAAAAATGAACCGGCTAAAATGGAAGCTATCGTTTCAGGTGTAGCTGAAGGTTGTGTTCAAGGACAAATGGCTTTAATTGGTGGAGAAACAGCTGAAATGCCAGGCATGTATGGTGAAAATGACTATGATTTAGCAGGTTTTGCTGTTGGTGTAGCTGAGAAATCAGAACTTTTAAGCGCAGATAAAGTCAAAGCTGGTGACGTGTTAATTGGTTTACCGTCAAGCGGGATTCACTCAAATGGTTTTTCTTTAGTTCGAAAAATATTCTTCCAAGACAATAACTTTTCTTTGGAAGATGTGTTACCTGAATTAGGTGGAAAAACCTTAGCAGATGTTTTACTAGAACCAACTAAGATTTATGTCAATGAAGTGCTACCTCTAATCAATAAAGGCTTAATTAATGGTGTTTCTCATGTGACAGGTGGCGGATTTGTTGAAAATTTACCTCGCATGATTGAAGACAACTTAGGTATTGAGATTGATAAAGGTTCTTGGGAAATTCCTGCTATTTTTTCAGTCATGAAAGAACAAGGAAAACTTCAAGAAGAAGAAATGTATGAGATTTTCAATATGGGCATTGGTATGGTATTAGCTGTGTCTCCTGGGCATGTAGAGACAGTTAAACAAGAGCTGAATTCAATGGAAGAATCTTATTTTGAGATTGGTCGCGTGACTGTCAAAAATAAGGAAGCCATATTATTTAACGAGGAACAGCTATGAGAATAGCTGTTTTTGCCTCAGGAAGTGGTTCTAATTTTCAAGCCATTGTCGAAAGTTTTCAGAAACAAGATATACCAGGAGAGTTGGCTTGTTTATTTTGTGATCAGCCTAATGCTTATGTGATTGAAAGAGCTAAAAAAGAAAATATCCCCTATTTTATTTTAGCGAAACAGCCAACACAAACAAAATCAGACTATGAATTACAACTCATTCATTTATTAAGAACTGAGCAAATTGATTTAGTCGTTTTAGCTGGTTACATGAAAATTTTAGGTCCTGATTTTTTAGCAGCTTATCCAAATCGAGTCTTAAATCTACATCCGTCCTTGTTACCAAAATTCCCCGGTAAACAAGGCATTAAAGATGCTTACGACTCGTTAGAGACAGAAACAGGTATTACCATACATTTAGTAGACAGTGGAGTCGATACAGGACCAATTATCTTTCAAAAGAAACTAAAACGCGTAAAGGGCGAGTCATTAGAAGAATTAGAGCAACGAATTCATGAATTAGAACATAGGTATTATCCAAAAGTAATTGGAGAATTTATAAGGGAGATTGTAGTCAATGACAAGTAAAAGAGCACTGATTAGCGTATCTGATAAGACAGGTATTGTCGCATTTTCAAAAGAGTTAAGCTGGTTAGGTTATGAGATTATTTCAACTGGTGGGACACAAAAAGCATTAGAAGAAGCTGGTATTAACACGTTAAATATCGAGGAAGTTACCCACTTTCCTGAGATGTTAGATGGTCGTGTCAAAACTCTTCACCCAATGATTCATGGAGGGTTATTAGGTAAACGAAGCTTAACTTCTCATCTCGAAACAATGAAAGAACACAATATTATCCCCATTGACCTTGTTTGTGTCAATTTATACCCATTTAAAGAAACCCTAGAAAAACCTGGTGTGACTGAAGAAGAAATTATTGAAAATATTGATATTGGTGGACCAAGTATGCTGAGAAGTGCTAGTAAAAACTTTGAGAGCGTAACGGTTCTTGTAGAATCAAGTGACTACGAGACAGTCCTTTCTGAAATCAAAGAAAATACTGAAACAAGCCTTGAAACAAGAAAAAAACTAGCTGCAAAAGCTTTTAGACATACAGCAAGTTATGATGCTTTGATCGCGGATTATTTAACGAACTCAGTAGGAGTAACAGAACCTGAATCGTTAACCTTAACATTTGATTTACAACAAACACTTCGCTACGGAGAAAATAATCATCAAAAAGCAAGTTTTTATGCTGATAAACAAAAGAAAGCTTATGCTATTTCTTCGGCTAAACAATTACACGGAAAAGAGTTATCTTTTAATAACATTAAAGATGCTGATGCGTGTTTAAGAATTATTCGTGAGTTTGACACACCAGCGGCCGTTGCTGTAAAACACATGAATCCATGTGGTATTGGAATCGGTGAGACTATCTTTGATGCCTTTACTCATGCTTATGAGAGTGATCCTGTCTCTATTTTTGGTGGTATTATCGCGCTAAACAAGGAAGTCGATTTAAAAACTGCAGAAAAACTAAGTCATATTTTCTTAGAAATTATTATCGCACCAAGTTTTAGTGAAGAAGCATTTGATTTATTGAGTCAAAAGAAAAATATTCGCTTGTTAAGTTTAGAGATGGCTCAAAAAGAAACAGTTAAAGCGAAAGAATACACATCTGTTTTAGGTGGCTTGCTAGTACAAGAATATGATGATTTAGTTGAAAATGAAGAGGATTGGCAAGTAGTGACAAAACGTCAACCAACCCCTGAGGAAAGACGTGCATTAGCATTTGCTTATAAAGCAGTGAAACACGTAAAAAGTAATGCCATTGTTATTGCAAATGACGTTCAAACTTTAGGTGTTGGCGCGGGCCAAATGAACCGAGTAGGATCTGTCCAAATTGCTTTAGATCAAGCAAAAGATAAGTTAACAGGGGCAGTGCTTTCAAGTGATGCGTTTTTCCCAATGGCAGATAGTGTGGAAAAAATTGGTGAAGCAGGTATTAAAGCGATTATTCAACCTGGTGGAAGCATCAAAGACCAAGAATCCATTGATATGGCTGATAAGTACGGGATTACGATGATCTTTACTAATACAAGACACTTTAAACATTAAAAAGGAGATAATCATGAAGCGAAATATTTTAGTTATTGGTAGCGGTGGTAGGGAACATGCTTTATGCAAGAAGTTACTAGAGAGTCCTAAAGTAGCCAATGTTTATTGCGCTAAAGGTAATGACGGTATGACCCTTGATGGGATTAAAGTGATAGATATAGCTGAAGATAACCATGATGAGTTAATTAAGTTCGCTAAAGAACAAGAGATTACTTGGGCACTAGTTGGACCAGAAGTTCCACTTATGAATGGGTTAGTAGATGACTTTAAAGCCCAAGGTATTAAAGCCTTTGGTCCAAGTAAAGAGGCAGCTTTAATTGAAGGCTCAAAAGAATTTGCTAAAGAGTTAATGATGAATAACAACATACCAACAGCTGCATATGAGAGCTTTTCTGATTTTAATAAGGCTCTTTGTTATGTTGAAGAAGGAACATTTCCTGTTGTTATCAAAGCAGATGGTCTTGCAGCAGGAAAAGGAGTAATCATTGCTCAAACACTAGAAGAAGCCAAAAAAGCCTTAGCGGATATTTTGCTAGATAATTATTTTGGAAATGACGAGCCGAAAGTCGTGATTGAAGAGTTTTTAGTTGGTAGAGAGTTCTCTCTATTATCCTTTGTAAACGAAACGGGAATTTATCCAATGGTTGCTGCTAAGGATCACAAAGCGATTTTTGATGGTGATAAAGGACCTAACACAGGCGGAATGGGTGCATACAGTCCGGTTGATTACGTTACTAAAGAGATTGAACAAGAAGTGCTGACAACAATCATTGAACCAACGATTCAAGGCATGAAAGAGTTAAATAAACCTTTTGAAGGTATTCTTTATACAGGTCTTATCTTGACAGAAGAAGGACCAAAAGTGATTGAATACAATGCAAGATTTGGTGATCCAGAAACTCAAGTATTACTTGAGAGATTAATAAGTGATTTATCAGATGTGGTGGATGATTTATTAAATCAACGTGTTCCAAAGATTGAATGGCAAGAAGAGGGGATTAGTTTAGGTGTTGTTGTATCTGCCAAGGGTTATCCTGGAGAATATGAGAAACACAGTCCTTTACCTGACTTTGAAACAGCTGATGTTAAGATTTTTTATTCAGGAGTTAAACAAGAAGAAAAGAGACTTGTGTCAGCAGGTGGACGGGTATTTTTAGTAGCAGCAACTGCTAATAGTAAAGAAGAAGCCCATGAAAAAGTTTATACTTGGCTTCATCAACAACCTTTAGCTAATTTTTATTATCGTCAAGATATTGGTAAGATTGTATAAAATAAAGAGACCTTTTCGCTAATGAAAAGGTCTCTTTATTTTTATAGCATGACAGTAACGGTAGCTGCAATAATAATTAATGCTAAACCAATTAGAGTCATGGTCATCTCTTTTTTAGTTCTCTTTTGACCAAGGAACCAAATACCAGTTAAGGTTGCAAGAACAACTGAAGTTTGAGATAAAATAAATCCTGTAGCTAAACCATTCATATCTGGTTGAGCAGAAATTAAGTAAGTTAAAGCGGCAAAAGCGAAGAAGAAGCCTGAAAAAATATGTTTATAAGAAACAACTTCTGTAAAAGCTGATTTTTCTTTGTTTTTTAAGGTTAAGACTAAGCTATAAACAACAGCTACTAAAACCATTCCAAGAGCCTGTGGTAAGAACGCTTCTTGTCCAGTTAAGTTAGTCGCTTGTGGCGCAGCAGAGTATCCCCAGTAACCAATTTCTCCAATAGCTAACAAGATAATGGCTTTTTTCAAAACAGAAGCATCTTCTGCTGATTTTTTTTCTGTCCAAACGGTTAAGCTAGCACCAATAATGATTAAGACTAAAGCCAAACCACCTAAAAGTTTTGCGTTCATAGTTGGCCAGTTTCCTAACGCAATAACACCCCAAAGAGAAGCACCTAACAGTTGGAAAGCAGTCGTCACAGGCATTGCTTTTGACGAACCAATTAAACCAAAGCAATAGAACGTAATGATTTGAGCACTAGCCCAGCCAATTCCTGAAAGAATTCCTAAAGCTAAATCAGTTCCTGTAGCTAGTTGAATACCTTGTGCCATTGAAAAAATAATGGCAAAGATTAGAGTTCCTAAGGTAGATCCTAAAATCTGATTAACAGGTTTACCGCCAATCTTAGAAGCAATAGTGGGGTATAGCCCCCAACCAAGTAATGGTCCAAGTCCAATTAAAAGAGCAGTTGTATTCATCTATTTTCCTCCTACAAGCGTGTTAAAAAACAACGCCACTTTCTAAAATAATATTAGCGTAAGGTGACATTTCACCAGTTCTAATAAAAGCATGACAGTTATTTAAGTCTTGTTTCATCTGACTATGAGGGATAAACTCAATAGCTGTATGAGGTAAACGTTCTTGAATTTCATTTAAGACGATTGGATTCATTTCTTTTATTTCTTCTGCTAGATAAACTTTTTGAACTTCTAATTCTTCCAGGACATTATTTAAGACATCCATAAAACTTGGGATACCATTTGTTACGGCTAAATCTATTTTTTCTGTGGTCATTGGAACAGGCATACCAGCGTCCCCAATACTTAATGTATCAAAGTGTCCCATTTGAGAGATGACTCTTGAAATATCTGAATTAATAACTTTTGATTTTTTCATTGTATTTTCCTTTCTTAAACCAATTCATTTTTGTAGGGAATTGAAGGTTGTGCACCAAATCTTTGAACTGTAAGAGAAGAGGCTTTATTTCCATAAGTGATAGCTTCTTCGATATTACTGAAATCTGGTTTTAAGACACTACTTAGAGCACCAATGAAGGTATCGCCTGCAGCAGTCGTATCAACTGCTTTTACTTTGAAAGCTGGAATAATACCTGACTGACCATGAACATCATAAAAAGCACCTTTACTGCCGATAGTGATAATAACAGCTTCAATACCTAATGCATGTAGTTGATCAGCTGCTTCCTTCAAGCTAGCTTCATCTGTTACTTTAATGCCAGTTAAAATTTCTGTCTCTGTTTCATTTGGAATAATCATGTCCGTCACTGATAATAAATCCTTAGGAATATCATGAATGGCTGGAGCAGGGTTTAAAATGGTTTTTACTTGATGATTGCGCGCAATATTAAACGCTTCAATCGTGCTGTCCATAGCGCTTTCAAATTGAGAAATAATAAAATCACTCTTAGTAATAGTATCTAAAGACTGTTTAACATGATCTGGTGTGAACTTGTTATTAGCACCAGAAAAAATCATAATACTATTTTCTCCAGAATCATCTACAGTAATGAAGGCTTGTCCCGTTGATTCATTGTCTAGAGTAGCGACACCAGTTGTATCAATTGCTTCTTGTTCTAATAAATCACGCATCACATTACCTGCACCATCATTTCCAACTGCACCAATAAAGTAAGTGTCAGCACCTGAGCGTTTAGCTGCCACGGCTTGGTTAGCACCTTTACCACCACCAGCAGTAAAATGTTCTTTGGCATGCAATGTTTCACCAGGTTTAGGCATTTGACTCACTCTTAGTGTTGTATCAAGGTTAATACTTCCAATAACTGTAATCGTATTCATTTTAGAACCTCCAATAGTTAATTTGAAAATTAAAACGTTTTATTAAAACGTTTTAATAACTTGGTAAAAATATAACACATGTTGAAAGCAATTTCAAGCATGTGTCGTAGACTCTCTTTTTATTAAGGTAACTGGCAAGGTTTTGTTTTGCCATTCTTCCTTTGGTTGATTGATTCTTTCAAGGAGCATTAGAGCGGTTTGTTGACCTAATTCATAAATAGGTTGGGCGATAGTGGTTAAAGTAGGAGTGACGTATTCACACATATCTACATTATCGTAGCCGATAATACTGTAATCATCAGGAATGCGTTTGCCTAGTTGTTTTAGCCCATAACAAAGCCCAAAAGCTAATTCGTCATTCAATGCAAAGACAGCTGATGCGTTTGTTGCTACTAACTTATCAACCACTAGTTTACCACCTTCTTTTGATAAATCCGTCTCAAGTAAAGTGATATCGTTAGGATAAATAGATTGAAATCCGTCTAATCGATGTTGGATATTAACAGTCATATGTTTTGGAATGACGACTGCCACATATTGGTGTCCTAGTTCCTTTAAATGATTAGCAGCGAGCTGTCCACCTAAAAAATCATCTGTGCCAATTGTGTCACTCTCTTTATCAAAGGCTTTTTGATCTAATATGATAAAAGGGTGTTTCTTTGTTCTTAATAAGGAGTCAATGGCCTCATTACTGATAGCAGAACTGGCAATAATAAAACCATCTACTCCACGACGACTTAATTCTTCTAAAGCCACACTTTCTTTTGTATCATCAGTATCGGCATTACAAAGCATGGTAATGAATTGTTCTTTATATAAAACATCTTCAATTCCTTTAACTAGTGTGGAGAAAAAGGGGTTGGTAATATCAGGTACCATAACACCAATCGTTTTACTTTCTTTCATGATCATTCTACGAGCGAAATAGTCAGCTTCGTAATTCATGTCTTGTTTGACTTGTTGTACTTTTTCAACGGTTTTAGGACTAAAGTTCTGTGTATTGCCATTTAATATTTGAGAAACAGTGGCGATAGAGACACCAGAAGCTTTAGCGACATCTTTAATTGTTACTTTTTTTCCCATTCTTTTCTCACCTTAATTATATGATTGATTTTATTGTAACTGATTTAAAGGCAAAAGCCTATTCTAACTTTAATTATCACACAAGGGTGTTAGGAAATTAGAAAAGAAAGAGAGTCAAAGATAAGAGCTAAGTCATTATTTTTGCGTCATTTTTAATGAAATATCCGTTAAAATAGCGTATAATAGGTGAAAAGTATGGGAGGCCAGGCGTGTCTCCTATTTTTTATGAAAGGAAGTCAGTATGTTTCTAAAATATAAACCAACGTGGATGATAGAAGCCATTTATGATATCACTCCCGAACAACTGAAAAAACAAGGCATTGAAGCCGTTTTGACAGATTTGGATAATACCTTAATTGCTTGGAACAATCCAGATGGTACTCCTGAGTTATTACAATGGATTGAAACAATGAAGGAAGCCGATATTCCTGTGATTGTTGTTTCAAACAACAAAGCCTCACGAATTGATCGAGCAGTGACTCATTTAGGTCTTGAATATGTGTCTCGTGCCATGAAACCTTTTCAAAAAGGTTTTAATGAAGTGGAGAAACGCTATAACTTACCAAAAGATAAGCTACTTATGGTAGGAGATCAGTTGATGACAGATATTAAAGGCGCTAATAATGCAGGTATCAAAAATGTGTTAGTGAAACCAATTGTTGAGACAGATGCATGGAATACTAAATTTAATCGTGCTATGGAAAAAAGAATAAAAAATTATTTACATAAGAAACACCCAGATATGAAATGGAGGAAATCACTGAATGACTGAGGAAATACGTTGTATTGGTTGTGGGACAGTAATTCAAACAACAGATAAAGAAAAAATGGGCTACACACCTAATTCGGCTCTAGAAAAAGGCTTAGAAAGTGGCGATGTTTATTGCCAACGCTGCTTTAGATTAAGACATTACAATGATATTCAAGATGTGGCTATGACAGATAAAGAATTCTTAGCCCTTTTAAACAGCATTGGACAAACAGATGCTTTAATTGTCAATGTAGTGGATATCTTTGATTTTAATGGTAGCTTAATCCCTGGACTACACCGTTTTGTAGGGGATAATCCTGTCTTACTTGTTGGTAACAAAGTGGATATTTTACCTAAATCATTGAAAAAACCTAAGATGATTCAATGGATGAAAGAGCGTGCTCACGAAGTTGGTTTACGTCCAATTGATGTGACTTTAACAAGTGCTAAGAGTAAGCACGATATTGAGGACTTATTGGATTTAATTGAGGAGTACCGTGAAGGTCGAGATGTGTATGTTGTAGGGGTAACTAATGTTGGTAAATCAACTTTAATCAATGCGATTATCAATCATTCTGCAGGAGTGAAAGATTTAATTACGACATCACAATTCCCAGGTACAACCTTAGATAAAATTGAAATTCCATTAGATGATGGTCAATATTTGATTGATACACCAGGTATTATTCATCGTCATCAAATGGCTCATTATTTAGGTAAAAAAGATTTAATGCTTGTGTCACCTAAGAAAGAAATCAAACCAAAAGTCTATCAATTAAACGAAGGTCAAACCCTATTTTTAGGTGGCTTGGCACGTTTTGATTTTATTCAAGGAAATAAGCAAGGCTTTATTACTTATGTATCTAATGATTTAACCATTCATCGAACAAAATTAGAAAAAGCAACTGAATTTTATGCCAAACATGTGGGTGGCTTATTACAACCACCTAGAGAAACAGAGGTAGAAGAATTCCCTGAGTTGGTTCGATTTGAATTTTCAGTTAAAGCCAAAACAGATTTAGTTTTTGCAGGTCTTGGTTGGGTAACCATTCCTGAAGCAGGTGTTGTGGCTGGTTGGGCGCCAAAAGGTGTCGACGTTATTCAAAGAAAATCTTTAATATAAAAATAGCGAGGTATAAAGAAATGGCATTAAGAGGAAAACAAAAAAGCTTTTTAAGAAGCGAAGCACATCATTTGAATCCAGTGGTTCAAATTGGAAAAAATGGTTTAAGTGAAACACTTTTAGATCAAGTAGATGAATTACTTGAAAGAAGAGAGTTAATCAAAGTAACGTTGTTACAAAATACAGACGAAGAAGCAAGTGATGTAAAAGATGTTTTTGAAGCAACGCTACATTGTGACGTGGTTCAAACAATTGGACGCATTTTGGTTGTTTATCGTCCATCTTCAAAAGAAAAATACCAAAAAATCTCACAACAAGTTCGTTCGATCTAAGGAGTAGTGAGGTAACATGAAGCAACCTATTCACACCCTAGAAGAAATACCTTCTTTATTGTTAGATAAACAACCCAAAAGAAGACGTGTCGGTATTTTAGGTGGTGGGTTTAATCCTGTTCACATGGGGCATTTGATTATTGCAGAACAAGTAAGTGCTCAACTTGATTTAGATGAGTTTTACTTGATGCCTTCTTATCAATCCCCTCATGTGGATAAAAAAGAGACAATTGACTCACATCACCGAGTAGAGATGTTAAAGTTAGGTATTCAAGATAATCCTAAATTAAGCTTAGAATTAACAGAAGTTGTTAGAAAAGGTAAAAGTTATACATATGACACGATGGCCTATTTAACCAATATGCATCCAGACACAGACTATTATTTTGTCATTGGGGGAGATATGGTAGAGTATCTACCTAAATGGCATAAAATAGATGAGTTGGTTCAAATGATTCAATTTGTGGGTGTTAATCGTTTAGGAAGTCCTAAAACCACAGATTATCCATTAATTTGGGTAGATGTTCCATTAATCGATATCAGCTCAAGTATGATACGTCAAAAAATTGCTTCGAACCAATCTGTCAAATACTTTTTACCTGATAATGTGTTAGAATATATTCATAAAAAAGGACTGTATCAACATGACAGTAAAGATAACTTATAGTAAGAAGTATACTGATCTATCAAGGAAAATGTTAATCGAAAAAGTATCTCAACAAATGAGCGATAAGAGATTCCAACATGTATTAAGAGTGGAAGAAAAAGCCTGTCATTTAGCTGATCTTTATCAAGTAGATAGAGAACAGGCGAGTATTGCAGCCTTGACTCATGATTATGCTAAAGAGCGACCAGATAATGAGATGATTGATTTAATTCAATCAAAAGGTTTTGATAAAACCTTATTAGATTATGGTAATGCCATTTGGCACGGTATTCTTGGAGCTTATTTAGTCCAACAAGAACTTGGTATAAATGACCCAGTTATCTTAGAGGCAATTGAAACCCATACAACGGGAGAAAAAGTCATGAGTGAGTTGGCAAAAGTCATTTATGTAGCAGACTATGTAGAAGAGGGCCGTCAATTTCCCGTTGTAAAAGAAGCAAGACAATTAGCAGAGAAAAACTTAGATGAGGCAGTGGCTTTTGAAACAAAGCATACCTTGCTTCACTTAATAAACAAAGAAATGAAAATCTACCCAAAAACCATTGAAACATACAATGCATGGGTAGTGAATCCATAGGAGGTTATTATGATTAATAGTCAAGAAATATTAGAATTAGTAGTAAAAGCAGCAGATGATAAACGTGCGGAGGATATCGTAGCCTTAGACGTTAGTAACGTATCACTTTTAGCAGATTATTTTGTGATTTGCCACGGTAACAGTGACAAACAAGTAATGGCGATTGCTAATGAGGTTGTTGAAGAATCTCATAAACACCAAGTAGAAGTTAAACGAGTAGAAGGAAAAGAAACAGCTCGTTGGGTATTAATTGACTTAGGTGATGTGATTGTTCACGTCTTCCACGGTGAAGAAAGAGAATTCTACAACTTAGAAAAATTATGGTCAGACGCACCATTAGTTAATATCACAAGTATGGTTGAGTAATCATGGCAAGTTATGAAACATTTGCCAAAATCTATGATGAAGTGATGGATGAAAATCTTTATCTAGATTGGTTAGAATTTACTTGTCGTCATTTAGAAAAGAAACAACAAAAGCTATTAGAATTAGCTTGTGGAACAGGCATTTTGTCTGTTGAGTTGGCTAATTTAGGTTTTGAAGTGACCGGCTTAGACTTGTCAGAAGAGATGATTGCTCTTGCTAAAGAAAGAATCACAACAGATGATGAAGGTTTAAACTTTGTGACTGGCGATATGCTAGAGTTGAAAGAGCGTGAGACATATGACGTGGTAACTTGTTACTCTGATTCATTATGCTATATGCCAAATGAAGAAGCAGTACAACAAGTCTTTGATGGTGTCTATGCTTCTTTAAAAAATGAAGGAACTTTTATCTTTGATGTGCATTCAATCTATCAAATGAATGAAGGCTTCTCAGAATATAGCTATCACTATCAAACAGATGAGTTTGCTTTTTTATGGGAAAGTTATCCTGGTGATTATGATCATAGTGTGGAGCATTTCTTAACATTTTTCGTTTCAGATAAAAAAGGAAAATTCGAACGTTTTGATGAACTCCATGAAGAGAGAACGTATGACGTATCAATTTATAGGCAGTTATTGAAACAAGCTGGCTTTAAAAAGATTGACGTATTTGCTGATTTTGAAGACAGTGAACCAGATGACGAATCTAGACGTTGGTTTTTTATCTGTCATAAATAATAAGCAAACAGGGTGGGTTAAAAGTCGTTTTGCTCAGAGCAACTGGAGGAATTAAGGGACAATCGTTTTTTCGATTGAACCTTAATTGTGAAGTTGTTGAAAGAGTAGACTTTTTATCCCCTGACTAATAAAGAAAATTCAGTGAAAAAGAATGGAGGATGACATTTGAGTCAGCCTCTTTTTTATGAAGGAAGTGAGATAAATGAAGAGTTGTGGTGTCATCGTTGAATACAATCCATTTCATCATGGGCATGCCTATCATTTGAGAGAGGCCAGAAAAGAGTCTCAAGCAGATTGCTTAGTAGCAGTGATGAGTGGTAATTTCTTACAAAGGGGAGAGCCTGCTTGTTTAGATAAGTGGCAAAGAGCTCGTGTAGCCTTAGAGAATGGCGCTGATCTTGTGATTGAATTACCTTTTTGTTATGCAGTTCAGTCAGCTGATTACTTTACTAAGGGTGGTGTTCGGCTATTACAAGCCTTACAAGTAGATTCTCTTTGTTTCGGGACAGATAGCAAAGAATCCTTAGATTATGAAGCTTTTGGGACATTTTCTGCTCAGAACGAAAGTTTAATCAATAAGACCTATCAAGAAATGAAAAATAATGGGAATAGCTATCCACAACAAATGACCGAAGTTTATCGAAAGTTACTTCCTGAATGGTCTTTGGATTTTTCTTCCCCTAATCATATTTTGGGCATGGGATATGCTAAAGAAAACGCTAAGTACAAGTGTCCCATGAGTCTTTATCCAATCAAACGGGTGGGGAATGAGTACCATGATACAACTATTCAACAAAATTCTTTTGCTAGTGCCACATCTATCCGCCATTTAGCTCACCAAGGACATTTGAGTGATATCAAAGAAGTAGTTCCAAGTAGTACGTTTAAACAGTTATTAGAGGAAGAGATTATTTCCTGGAATCAAGCATGGCCTCTGCTAAAGTACAACATTATCAGCTCCAGTATCGAGGAACTTAAAACAATCTATCAGATGGTTGAAGGACTTGAATATCGTTTTAAAGAAGCGGCATTAAAAGCAACTGACTTTCATGAGTTTGTTTCTCTTGTGAAAAGCAAACGCTATACATGGACAAGAATTCAACGACTCTCACTGTATGTATTACTCAATATCACTAAACCGATAATTGACTCTGCGTGGCAAGAAGAATACATTCGTGTACTAGGTTTTAACGACTGTGGTCGGGAGTTTTTAAAGACTAGAAAAAAAGAAACGACGTTTAATATTATTACCAATGTGAATCAGAAAAATGACAAGCAATTAGAGTTGGACATTAAAGCCGGACAAGTGTATTCTTTATTCATGAACGAAAATAAGAGTCAAGATTACTACCAATCACCTATTTATTTAAAGGAGACTGAACAATGAAAGTTATTTTCCATATCAATGAATTATCAAAATGGTCAAGTGTCTTAGCTAATGTCACTAATTTGTTAGAAGCAGGTCGTGGAGATGTTATTAGTGTTGAAGTATTAGCTAACGGAGACGCAGTTAAGGGATATACTGACACTGGTTTTGGGATTATTATGCATGAGCTAGTTGAAGAAGGGGTCAGATTAAGTAGCTGTGAACATGCAATGAAGAATCATGATCTTAACAAGGAGGACTTGTTTCCCTTTGTCAAAATTGTTCCTGCTGGTGTATTAAGATTAGTCGAATGCCAAACCGCTGGATATGCTTATATCAAAGCTTAAATAGGTGAAAGAAATACTATTGTTTGATCGATAGCATTTCTTTTTTTTATTAAGAAAATCGTAAATCAACATATNNATATGTTGATTTACGATTTTGTGGATGATATATTTAGTTCATCAAAAGGAAAGCAGGAAAACAAAATGATTAAACAAAATAAATCACCAAAACTAACCATGACAGCTTTATTCTTCTTATTTATGGGGCTAGCTTCACTTATTATTAAAAATTTCATGCCTGAATATGTGAATGCACAAGGTATGCTGATTGAGCCATACTTCTTTATGATCCCAATTGGTTTTTTATTAGTTTTTATTGGGTTGATTATTGGATCAATTGCCTTTATCAGAAATATGAGTAGTTTAAAAAATAAATAAATAAACAGGCTAAAGATTTTCAAATGAAAGAAAATCTTAGCCTGTTTGTTCTGTGATATAATGAAAAAAGAATTTTCAAAGGGGATAACATATGACAGTCAAAAAAATCAACCTAATGTTTAAATCTATTATTGTTATTCTAGGAGTAAGTGGTTTAAGTTTATTAGTTTTTGCAGCACCTCTTATTAGTCAAAACCTAGAAGAAACAAATCTTAATACCGTGATTCAAGTAATGTTATGGATAACAGCAATACCCGTTTTATTTATTTTAATGACTTTATGGAAGATTAGTTCCAGATTATTAAATGAGACGTTTTTTTCAAAGGAAACAAGTGAAGGATTAATCAAAATTGCTTATGCTTCACTGATTGAAAGTGGTATTTATGGAATTGCTCTTATTTTTGGTCTGTTTCAATTAAAAGGAAACTATCCTTACTTCTTAGTTTGTTTCTTCTTTTTCTTTTTGGGCTTAGTCATAGCAGTGATAGCATCTTTACTATCCTACATTTTCAGAATGGCTCATGAACTAAAAGATGAAAATGACTTAACGATATAGAAGGAGGAAGATAAACATGCCGATTAGAGTGAACTTAGATGTGATGATGGCTAAAAGAAAGATGTCAGTCACAGAATTATCTGAACACGTTGGAATTACCATGGCGAATCTTTCTATTTTAAAGAACGAAAAGGCAAAAGCGATTAAATTTTCAACCTTAGAAAAAATATGTGAAGCTCTAGATTGCCAACCAGGGGATATATTAGAATATGAAAAAGAGTAAGTGAGAAGAAAATTGAAGCGACACCCAAAAGTTAGACCAAAAATCTAACTTTTGGAGGTCGCTATTTTTATTGATGTTTAAAATTTATATGTCTTTCGTGACACCAATGACTGAGTTCAGGAGAAAGAACAAGGGGCTTTCTCTCAACATCTGTGATTCGTTTAGCGCCAATCATTGTCATTAAAGCAACTAATTCTTGTTTCCAACTTTCAATTGTTTTAATGGTTGTATCATTGCCTTTTGTGAGTACAAGATGAAGTAATTCACCAGAAAGCCCTACCGCTTTAGCACCTAAACCAAAGGCTGCCAATATATGTAGGGGATGTTTAATACCTCCTGAGGCGATAAAATCAGCTTGTTTACGATAGAAATGTGCTTCTAATAGGGATTCAGCTGTTGTTTGTCCCCAATTAAGTAGGTAGTCAAATTCTTTTAAATCGCGTCGTTCGTTTTCGATATGGATAAAGTTAGTACCACCACGTCCACTGACATCAATGATAGAGACACCGATATCTAGTAATTGTTGAATGCTTTCTTTTGACATACCAAAACCTACTTCTTTAACAATCACAGGGACATCAATATGATTCACGATGTCTTCAATATTTGCTAACCAACCATTAAAATCACGGTCACCTTCAGGCATAACTAACTCTTGAGGTGTATTGACATGAAGTTGAATGGCATTAGCTTCTAACATATCAACAGCACGTTTAGCATTATCTAATTGATGATGTGCTCCTAGATTTGAGATAATGATTCCTTTTGGATTTACTTGTCTAACGATTTTAAAGCTATCTGCCAATTCAGGTGACTTGATAGCAGCGCTGACAGAGCCAACAGCCATAGCTAGATTGGTTTCTTTAGCAATTGAAGCCAAATTTTGGTTAATAATTTTAGCTTTGTCACTTCCGCCAGTCATTGCATTAATGAAGAAAGGATAGTCTAAATTAAGACTACCCAAACTAGTTTGTAAGTTAACATCTGATGTTTTCATTTCAGCAAAAGACTGATGAACAAAACGAACTTGGTCAAGACCATTTGATGAATTAGATTGATACTGCATTTCAGCAAAATGAATATGTTGATCTTTACGGTTCCAATTGGTTGTCATGTCTAATCCTCCCAAATGATTGGTTCGTAGTCTGTCATTTTTTCTTTATAAACTTGTAATGGCAAATCTACGATTCCTTTTTCTTTCCAAGCGTTAATCATCGGTAAAATTTCTTCTTGTTGGTTGAATAGGACGATTCCGCAATCGCCACCGCCAGCACCAGATGATTTAGCTGCACCTTGAAATTCCTCGGCAATGTTACAAAGGTCAGTTAAGGCTTCTGTTTCAATATTAACACGGCTTTTCTCCGCCAGAGATTTTAGTAAGTGACGATTAATTCGAATACCTTGTTGAATTTTTTTGATGTCACTTTCTTTAAAAGCGTCAATGATCCACATCACACAACGGTAACTATCTTCTAAAAATTGATGATAAAAATCATGAATTTCATTTTGTTCATCATTTAATTGGTCTACAAGTGAAGTTGTAGAGGCTGGTGAGCCAGTCCAACCAATCAATAAACGTAAGTCCGCTGGGGCTTTTAATGGTTGTATACGCAATTTAGGCCATTCTTGCTCAACTAGTTGGCGAATGGGTGATTTTTCTTTTAGTTGTTTAATGACCCAGTTTTTTTCAAAACAAGAATAAGCAATCCAACCACCGTATGAGCTAGCGGCTAAATCACCAAAGGAGCCATTACTATTTAAAGATAAATGTGTAATCGCTGCAAGTTTATAGAGTAATTCAGATGTGTAGTTAATCTCATATAATGACAAGATAGCTTTAATGGTTGCGATTGTAACAGCTCCACTTGAGCCTAGACCATATTTTCTTCCATCTTTATTATCTAATTCACTCTCAATTGTTAAATCAAAATACTTTAAGTCATATCCTAGTTCTAGTAAATATTGTTCAACAAGGGTGACTGATTTTGTAATATAAGAAAAGGGATTTTCACGTTCATCGATGTAAAATTTCCCGTTTTTTCTAGTCCAAGGAATAGATATACCATTAGAATAGCTAGAACAAATACTTCCTTGTGTATCTGCCTCTTTTAATGTCACTGTAATGAATTGATCCAAAGCCACTATAAGGGCAGGGTGTCCCGGTTCTAAAACCGCGTATTCGCCTGCAATATATAGTTTTCCTGGAGCACTTGCTTTTATCAAGAAAAATCTCTCCTTTAGTAATTCCAATCGGAGTCACTTATCAGTTTTATACCTTCACCAACTTGAGTTGGAATAATTTGTTCTCTATTAAAGTCTTCTAGTAATAATGCCTCGATTTTGTCCATGTCTGATTGACGACATAAGACCTTCACATTCGGTCCAGCGTCCATTGTAACATAGCAAGGAATCCCTGTCTCTCGAATCTCTTTGACTTTTGAAATGGCTTTAACGCTATCAGGTTCCCAGTAAGAAATAGGGGGAAATGCGCCTAGCATAGTGGCATGCATTTTCATGCCGTTTGATTCGGTGATTTCACCTAAAGTAATAAAATCTTTTTGTTTAATCGCATCTTTCATTTTTGTAAGGTCAGAGGTAGCCGTTTCTACCCATGATGAATAAAATGGAGATGTTGCGATGGTATGCTTCATACCGACACGACTAGAAAGTTTCTTTCTACCCGTATTAACGGCTATAACAATCATACCAATGTCCCATGAGGCATCATCTACTGGTATGGCATGGCTTGAATCTGACTCATCACCTTCACCCATATACCATTCCACAAAGCCACCATAAAGACTTCTTGTTGCACTACCGCTGCCACGACGGGCAAAAGTAGACAAGGTTTTTAGATCTAAATCTAAGCCTGTTGCTTGGTTCATTGCTCCAGCTAAGGCTGAAAAAGCTGAAGCTGATGAAGCTAACCCAGCAGCAGTCGGCACATGATTATAACTCTTTACACAAGCTCTTGTCTTGATATTTGCCAAATCTCTAAACAAATTTAAGAATTGCGTAATCTTTGCTGTTTCTTTATCACTTTGCTTGATGTCATCTAAGTAAAAAATATCAGAATCAAGATTGTCGTCTAAAACGACTTCAGTGTCCGTATAAAAGGCCTCAAGTGTTAAAGAAAGGCTACTATTCATAGGTAAGAAAAGTTCTTCGTTTCGCTTTCCCCAATATTTAATCAATGCAATATTTGTATGCGCTCGGCATCTGCCAATATGTGTCATATTATTTTCCTCTCATATCATATACCCATGTTTGTCTAGCACCATGAGCAATGAGTGCAGAACTAATGTTATATGCCGTTTTTTTATCTTTAGCTAAAGCAATCATACAACCACCACGGCCGCCACCAGTTAACTTAGCACCAAGTGCCTTATTAGCCATAGCAACTGCTACTAACTCGTTAAGCTGTCTATTTGAAACGCCTAGTTGATTTAAAAGAGTATGAACTTCAGACATGGTATCACCAAGGAAAACACCTTGATTGTTTTCTAAATAGTGTCGACCTTGATCAGCTAGTGCTCCAAGACGCTCAATTGCTTTGATAGCTAAAGAATCATCATTAGCTATTTTTGTTGCAATACTTTTGACTGCTTCCTTTGTTTGACCAGTAACACCTGTGTCACCAACAACGAGGTAAGCGTCTAAGTTCATAGCTAGCTTTTCAAAAGGTTGCCCCTTAACAAAATAATAAGGGGTTTGACTACTTGTCATCAAGGCATCTAAACCACTAGGGTTTCCATGAGCGATGGTTTCTGAGACATGAACAATGTCTAGTAAGGTTTTTTGAGTTAATTCCGTATTAAAATAATCAAATAAACTTCGTGTCGTAGCCACTGCAACCGCTGCACTAGATCCCATACCTCTTTCAGCAGGGATGTGGCTCTCGATTGTAATATGAAGATTGGCATCTTGTTTATTTAAAAGCTCTAAACAAAGACGAATAGTCTCTTTCAAACTCTCTAGAAGTTCAGGCATATTATCAAGTAGACCATGGTAAAAATCACAATCAATCCGACTATCATCTTGGCTTTCCTTGACGATTGCGTTGACTGTTGCTTCAAAAAAAGGAATAGCGATTGATGGTTTTCCATAAACCACAGAGTGCTCACCTAATAAAATAATTTTTCCATGAGCCTCACCACGGCCAAAGGATGATTGATCCATACGATTGCTCCTTCATCTTGTTATTAATTTATTAATTGTTATTGTATCAAAGGATAAATAATCCCAACTGATTTAGTTTACCATAATTAACAAGTTAAAAAAATATCTTAATAAGCCAGATATTGTCTTTTAATTATTGTTAATAGAACACCCTTTATCATAACGAAAAGCATTGGGATATAATAGAAAAAAGTAACATTGTTTATAAATTCTTATAAGGTTTTAAAAAACAAATGAATAAGATTAGAAAAAAATGAAGAAAAGTGAAAAATATATGATAGAATAGTAAAAACTAAAAAAAGGCGGTAGTGTATATGGTAGATATCAATTGGGATGAATTAGGTTTTTCATATATAAAAACACCACTTAGATATCTTTCTTATTGGAAAGATGGTAAGTGGGATGAGGGTGTCTTAACTGAGGATAATCAGTTGCATATAAGTGAAGGCTCACCAGCACTTCATTATGGTCAACAATGTTTTGAAGGATTGAAAGCTTATCGTTGTCAAGATGGCTCTATTAATCTTTTTAGAGTAGACCAAAATGCTAAGCGCATTAATACAAGTGCTAGACGATTAATGATGCCAGAAATTCCAGAGGATAAATTCATTGAAGCTATCAAAAAAGTAGTCCTTGCTAATCATGAATACGTGCCTCCATACGGTTCAGGTGGTACTCTTTATTTACGTCCTTTATTAATTGGTGTGGGAGATTCTATTGGTGTTAGTCCAGCTAGCGAATATATTTTTACTTGTTTCTGTATGCCTGTAGGTCCTTATTTTAAAGGTGGCATGAAGCCTACTAATTTTATTGTGTCTGATTACGACCGAGCAGCTCCAGCTGGGACAGGAGCAGTAAAAGTAGGCGGAAACTATGCAGCAAGTTTACTTCCAGGATCAGAAGCTAAGGAACGTTCTTATTCAGATTGTATCTACTTAGATCCACAAACTCATACAAAAATAGAAGAAGTTGGAGCAGCTAACTTTTTTGGTATTACAAAAGACAATCGATTTATCACGCCATTCTCGCCATCGATTCTACCAAGTATCACTAAGTATTCATTACTTTATTTAGCTCAGGAACGTTTAGGTTTAGAAGCTATTGAAGGCGATGTGGCTTTAAGTGAGTTGGATCAATTTAAAGAGGCGGGGGCTTGTGGGACTGCTGCAGTGATTTCTCCAATTGGGGGTATTCAATATGGGGAGGATTTCCATGTGTTTTACTCAGAAACAGAAGTTGGACCCGTAACTAAAAAATTATACGACGAACTAACAGGTATTCAGTTTGGTGATGTCAAAGCGCCAACTGGTTGGATTACTAATTTAACAATCAACTAAAAAACGATTGGGAGTCTTAGCTCCCAATCGTTTATTTTTTAGCTTCTTGTAAGATGTTGATTTTTTCAATTTTGATGTCTTTTTTAGGTTTATCGCCTTCACCGACTTCTGTAGCGGCAATTTTATCGACAACGTCCATGCCTTCGATAACTTGACCAAATACTGTATGTTTACCATCTAAATGAGGTGTTCCACCTTTTTTATAAGCATCAATGATTTTAGCAGGAACATCTTCTGCTAGAAGACCATCTGACATATCATCTTTATTTTGTACGATAAAGAATTGAGAACCATTTGTTCCAGGTCCAGCGTTGGCCATAGATAGTGCTCCACGAATATTATAAAGTTGGTTTGAAATTTCGTCATCAAAAGGTTTACCCCAAATGCTTTCACCGCCCATACCAGTACCGTCTGGGTCACCACCTTGAATCATGAAGTTTTCAATAACACGGTGGAAAGAAACGCCATTATAGTAACCATCTTTAGCGTGTGTTAAGAAGTTTTCCACTGTGTTAGGTGCTTGTTCCGGGAATAATTTGATTTTGATACTACCTTCAGTTGTTACCATTTCTACAAGAGCTTCATTTTCAGCTACTTCAGGGTTTAACTGTGGTAATTCTAATGCATTGATATCAACTTTTGGTTTTTCTTCCTTAGAAGTTTCTGTTGTTTTGGCTGTTTCTTTTGTTTCTTTACCTCCATTTGAAGAGCCACAAGCTCCTAATAGAATAAGTGATAGCACTAAAGTAGTAGATGCTAATATTAGTTTATGTCGTTTCATTGATTTGTTCCTTTCCGATTCAGGGTTATTTCGTTTCTATTTAATAGTAACAAAATTTAAGAAGCCTGCCAACCAAGATTCTATGAAGATTTTGTTAACTAGAAAGACTAGCTTTTTTGTTTATCTTTTCCTTCAATTAAGCTATCATGGTTTTGAGGAAGTATGAAGGGAAGCAGTGGAATGGACTATCAAGAGGTGGTAACTCTTTTAGAAACAAATTATCGTTTATTAGGCGAATCAAATGCCAAGTGGCTTGATAAACGAGTGAAATATTTATTAGCACGAATCTTTACAGGGCAAGGAATAAAACTACCTGTTGCGGACTTTGATTGGCTAGACATAGCGTTAGGTCGTAAATCAGGTGTCTTCACGAGTTTAACAAAAGTAACACGGCACACACTAACAGGACTGATGATTGCGTCTGGCAAAAATTCAGTTGAAGGTATTGAGGAGTTATACTTTAATAAAAAGATACTAAAAGACTGTGGCTTCAAGTCATCTAATTCAACTTATTTTGCAGCCTACCAATTGTATTTATCAGATAGTAAGAAACGAGAAGAGATTGCAAGACGTGGGCAGAGTATTTATCAAGGGATTAAGTTAAATCATCCGATTATTACGAGTACAAATGATTACAGTTCCATTATTTCTCTTGCTCAAGCAGAGCAACTAGCTCATTTAACAGAAGACGAGTTATGTCAGTTAATTGATTATTATTTTGAGTCATTTCAAGAAATTGGTTTGAAAAATCGCAATAGTTGTTTAGTAGCTGCAACTTTAACCACGTTAATGCTTGGGGAAATGGATGAGGCTTTTATTACTTCGTTGAAATATGTTATAACTCATTTTGAAGCCAACAAAATCAAAATTAAAAATGTTCATCTTGTCCCGTTGATTTCATTAACCTATCTGGATAAGGAAACACAAGCGATTGACTTAACTGAGTTGTTTACTTTTATTGAAGAGATTAACCAAAATGTGAAGTTGCTATTTGAAACAGATTATAAAGAAGCTTTGGCGATTAGTTTGTATGTTGAAAGTAAATCACGTGCCCTAAATAAAGCACATTTAACCACATTATCAGTGTCACTGAATCAAATAATTGTTCAAGAACAAACCATGTTAGCTAATAACGCAACTGTTTTGCTTAGTTAAAAGCTAATGTTTCATTAAAAAAGGGATAGAAGTTGGACAAATAGCTGGCTAACAGATACAATAATGAAGAGATTTTTAGAGAATGAGGAGGACAAAAAATGTCCATGTTTTTAGATCAGGTAACAATTAATGTAAAAGCCGGAAAAGGCGGAGACGGAATGGTCGCTTTTAGACGTGAAAAGTACGTTCCAGATGGTGGTCCAGCAGGTGGAGACGGAGGCCGTGGAGGTAGTGTGATTCTTAAAGTAGATGAAGGATTACGTACCTTAATGGATTTCAGATTTAACCGTCATTTTAAAGCAACACCAGGAGAAAACGGCATGAGTAAAAGTATGCATGGCCGTGGTTCTGATGATATGATTGTAAAAGTCCCAGCAGGAACAACAGTTAGAGACAAAGAAACAGGTGCGTTATTAGGAGACTTATTGACGCATGGTCAAGAATTAGAAGTGGCACGTGGAGGACGTGGAGGACGTGGTAACGTTCGTTTTGCAACTCCAAGAAATCCAGCTCCTGAAGTAGCAGAAAATGGAGAGCCAGGTCAAGAAAGAGAAATCGAACTTGAATTGAAAGTATTAGCAGATGTTGGTTTAGTTGGCTTCCCTTCAGTTGGAAAATCAACCTTACTATCAATTGTTTCAAAAGCAAGACCGAAAATCGGTGCTTATCATTTCACGACTTTAGTTCCTAATTTAGGAATGGTAGCAACAGGAGATGGTCGTAGTTTTGTTATGGCTGATTTACCTGGATTAATCGAAGGCGCATCAGAAGGCGTTGGGTTAGGAACTCAATTCTTACGTCATATTGAAAGAACTCGAGTTATTTTACATGTGATTGATATGAGTGGTATGGAAGGAAGAGATCCTTATGAAGATTATGTTTTAATCAATAAGGAATTAGAATCTCATAACATGAGATTACTAGAAAGACCACAAATTATCGTTGCCAATAAAATGGATATGCCAGATGCTGAAGAAAATCTAGCAGAGTTTAGAAAAAAAATTGAGGCATTAAAAGAAGATGAGTACAGTGATGGTATTCCTATTTTTCCAATTTCTGGTGTTTCAAGAATGGGGATTGAACCTCTATTAAAAGCAACTGCCGATTTAGTAGATGTGACACCTGAGTTCCCAATGTATCAAGATGAGGAAGTTGAAGAAATCGTTCAATATCAATTTATTGAAGATGAACCTGACTTTAAAGTGACTCGTGATGATGATGCCACATGGGTATTATATGGTGCAAAATTAGAGAAACTATTTATCATGACTAACTTCGAACGTGAAGAAAGCGTGATGAAATTTGCTCGTCAGTTAAGAGGAATGGGTGTTGATGAGACATTACGTTCAATGGGAGCAAAAGATGGAGATTTAGTTAGAATTAAAGAATTTGTCTTTGAATTTGTTGACTAAAAACTTAAAAGAACTAAGTAAAAAAGTTATCAGAAATTTTTCTGATAACTTTTTTTGTGTTTTTACTTGTGATAACCATTCTCATTTGCTATACTGATTTTAGATAAGTTTTAGGTAAACCTAAAAAAAAAATTAAAAGAACCAAAATAGGAGGTTGGTACCCATGATGAATGTGGCAACAACATCAGAAGAAATACGTGAAGATTTAACCAAACAAGTGATTGAAGTGGAAGACATAACAGTCGCTTATCAACATAAAAAAGCGATTGAGCATGTCAGTGTTTCAATTGAACCGGGTAAAATTACTGGGATTATTGGACCAAACGGCGCTGGAAAATCAACTTTTCTAAAAGCAGTTATTGGCTTAATCAAAACTGAGAATGGAAAAGTAAGTGTTGGAGGGCAATCTTTGGATACGATAAGAAAAAGAATCGCCTATGTGGAACAACGAAGCGCAATTGACTTAACATTTCCAATTAAAGTAGATGAAACTGTGTTACTTGGCACGTTTCCAAATCTTGGATTGTTTAGAAGACCCAAAAAAGCACAAAAAGAAAAAGTAATCGAGTCTCTTAAACAAGTTAAAATGGAGGAGTTTGCTAAAAGACAGATTGGTAATTTATCTGGAGGACAATTACAACGTGTGTTTATAGCAAGAGCATTAGCTCAAGAGGCAGATATTATTTTTCTTGATGAACCATTTGTAGGGATTGATATGGTTAGTGAAAAGCTTATTGTTGATTTGCTAAAAGAGTTGAGAGACGCAGGAAAAACTATTGTAATCGTCCATCACGACTTACATAAAACAAGAGAGTACTTTGACAACTTAATTGTTTTAAATAAAAAGTTAATTGCTCAAGGTAGTGTTAATCAAACCTTTACAACAGAAACCATTCAAGCAGCATATGGTGAGTCAATGGGCGAGATTATTATTAAAGGGGTGAATGACTAATGATAGCGAACTTTATTGATGGGTTAATTGAGTATCAATTTTTACAAAATGCCTTGTTCACCTCTGTGATTGTGGGAATCGTATCAGGCATTATTGGTAGTTTTATTATTCTAAGAGGAATGTCACTTATGGGAGACGCTATCTCTCATGCAGTCTTACCTGGAGTGGCTGTGAGTTACATGATGGGTATGAACTTTATGATTGGTGCTTCCATTTTCGGTATGGTTGCAGCTGGTTTGATAGGTTTTGTGACTCAAAAAAGTAAAATAAAAAGTGATACATCCATTGGGATTGTCTTCAGTTCGTTTTTTGCATTAGGAATTATCTTGATTTCCTTTGCAGAAAGTTCGACAGATTTGAATCATATTCTTTTTGGTAATGTTTTAGCTGTTCGACCAAGTGATTTGTATACGACTATTGGGGTAGCTGTTGCAGTCATCTTGTTTGTGGCTTTATTTTATAAAGAATTATTAGTGAGTTCTTTTGACCCAGTCATGGCTCAAGCATATGGTCTTAAAGTACAAGTGATTCATTATGCTTTAATGTTCTTTTTAACACTAGTAGCAGTGTCATCATTACAAACAGTGGGGACTGTTTTAGTAATCGCTATGCTAGTGACGCCAGCAGCAACAGCTTATCTTTTAACAGATAAGCTATCCGTTATGATTGTTATTGCTAGTACAATCGGTGCTATTAGTGCAGTGGTTGGATTGTTCTTCAGTTATTCTTATAACTTAGCATCAGGGGCAACTATTGTGTTAACATCAGCATTATTTTTCATTATTGCCTTCATTTTTTCACCAAAACAAGGCATTGTATTTAAAAGAAAAGAGGTATTGATCGTTGAAGAAAACTAAAAAAATCGCTATAACATTATTAGCGGCATTCGGGATGATTGCGTTAACAGCTTGTGGGTCTAACAATAAAAAAGAAGCAACAGAAAAGAAGGATGATCGGTTACAAGTTGTAACAACTAATTCAATTTTAGAAAATATGGTTGAAGAAGTTGGGAAAGATAAAGTGTCTATTCATAGTATTGTGCCAAGAGGAAAAGATCCTCATGAGCATGAACCATTACCTGAGGATATTTCAAAGGCAACTAATGCCGATGTGATTTTCTTTAATGGATTGAATTTAGAAACAGGCGGAGATGGTTGGTTTATTAAATTGATGGAGACATCAAAGAAAAAAGAAGGTAAAGATTACTTTGTTGTTAGTGAAGGTGTCGAACCAATGTATCTAACAGGTGAAGGTCAAGAAAGCCAACAAGACCCTCATGCTTGGCTATCCTTAGCAAACGGGATGATTTATGTTGAGAATATTGCTAAAGTATTAGGAGAAAAAGATCCTGAAAACAAAGATTTTTATGATCAAAATGCAAAAGAGTATGTAGCTAAACTAGATAAATTACATCAAGAGAGTATTGATAAATTTAATGATGTGCCTGAAAAGAAAAAATTACTTGTAACGAGTGAAGGAGCCTTTAAATACTTCTCAAAAGCATATGGCCTAGAGGCTGCTTATATTTGGGAAATCAATACCCATGATCAAGGAACACCAGAACAAATGAAACGCATTATTTCGAGAATTAAAGAAACAGACATCTCTTCTCTTTTTGTGGAGCAAAGTGTGGATCCAAGAAGTATGGAGTCAGTTTCAAGAGAAACCAAATTACCTATATATGAAACAATCTTTACAGATTCATTAGCTAAAAAAGGTGAGACGGGAGATACTTACTTATCAATGATGGAATGGAACTTAGATAAAATCCATGAAGGTCTAATGAAATAAAGAAAAAAGTTGAGATGATAAAAATCTCAACTTTTTTTGTTTTTTGTTTTAATATTCGTGTAAACCTTGATACAATAGGAAAGAATATCAAAGGTTATTCCAAAAAGAATTTTTGTAAAAAAATTCGCTTAATCAACTGAAAATAAAAAGAAAAGTAGGCACAATATGGAACTTCAATTTTTAGGAACAGGGGCAGGAGTCCCTTCAAAGCAGAGAAATGTGACAAGTATCGCACTAAAATTATTAGATGAACGAAATGAAATATGGTTATTTGATTGTGGAGAAGGCACACAACAACAAATTTTAGAAACAACGACTAAGCCAAGAAAAATCGGAAAAATATTTATTACCCATCTTCACGGGGACCACATTTTTGGCTTACCTGGCTTGATTAGTAGCCGCTCCTTTCAAGGAGGCGAAACGTCTTTAGAAGTTTACGGACCAAAAGGGATTAAGAGTTTTATTCAAACAAGTCTTCGTGTCTCAGATTCTCATTTGAAATTTCAGCTAAACATTATTGAAATTGAAGAAACTGGTTTGTTGTTTGAAGACAAGGGCTTTAAAGTGTACTGTGAAGAATTAGATCATCGGATTAAATGTTTCGGCTATCGTATTGAAGAGCCAGATTTTCAAGGGGAGCTTCAAGTAGACAAGTTAAAAGAGATGAATATTCCAGCAGGACCAGTCTATAAACGAATTAAAAATGGTGAGACAGTGGAATTAAATGATGGACGAGTGATAGATGGTAAAGACTTTATTGGTGAATCAAGAGATGGGCGCATTGTAACTATTTTAGGTGACACTAGATACCATCCTAATAGTATTAAACTAGGAAAAAATGCTGATGTGATTGTCCACGAAAGTACATTTAGTGCAGATGAAGGTAAGATGGCCAAAAATTATTATCATAGTACGTCAACACAAGCAGCTAAAGTAGCTAAGGAAGCCAATGCGAAACAATTATTGTTAACTCATATTAGTGCAAGGTACTTGGGTCGCGCTGTGTATGAGCTTGAAAATGAAGCTAAATCAGTCTTTCCAAATACTAAAATCGTAAAAGATTTTGATAGCATTGACATTCCTTTAAAACGAAATCAGGAGGAAGATGAGAACCATGATTAAAGAGTCACAGCGTTTAAGTAATCGAACGGTTTTGATTACAGGAGCTTCAAGTGGTTTAGGTGAACAGATTGCTTATGAGGCATCTAAAAATGGTGCCCGCGTCATTTTATGTGCTAGAAGAGAAGAAGAATTGAAAAAAATTCTTGAGAGATGTGAAGGCATATCTGGTCAAAAAGGGTTGTACTATGTATTAGATGTTAGTGACTATGAGACAGTTGAACAGACTTTAGAGAATTTATATCAGAGCGAAGAAACGATTGATTGTCTGATTAACTGTGCTGGGTTTGGTTTGTTTGAGCCTTTCTTAGAAACTGATTTTAAAGACACTGAAAAGATGTTTTCAGTTAATGTGTTAGGGTTAATTTACTTAACTAAAAAGATAGCTCTCAAGATGGCTGAAACAGGCACGGGTCATATTATTAATATTGCTTCTCAAGCAGGTAAAATGGCTACACCAAAATCAAGTATTTATGCGGCTACTAAATTTGCCGTATTAGGTTTTTCTAATAGTTTAAGATTAGAACTTAAGCCACTAGGTATTGCTGTAACAACTGTTAATCCAGGACCGATTAAAACACCATTTTTTGATTTAGCAGATCCAAGTGGTGATTACTTGAATTCCTTAGGTGGATTAGCACTAGATCCTCAAAAATTAGCTAGCTGTGTTGTCAAAGCAATTGGCACTAATAAACGAGAAATCAATGCACCTGTTATAATGGAATTTGGTAGTAAGTGCTATCAGTTATTCCCTCATTTGGGAGATTATTTAGCAGGAACTTTATTTAATAAAAAATAGGAGTTGTCTAATATGAAACATACAACAAAATTATTTTTGATATTAATTCTTTCTTTTGTTGTGGTTCTTTTTTCAGTGATTAATGCTCAACCGATCGAATTAAACTTTTTAATTACAAAAGTTTCTTTGCCTTTAGCAGTCGTGTTAATTGGGGCATTGTTAATTGGCGCTTTAATTGTTTTTATTGCTATGTCTAGCAGTGTTTGGCAAAAGAAACGTCAGATTAAGGAGTTAAATCAACGTCTGTTTAATCAAAGAGACCAATTAGAAGAAAATGAATCAGAAGAGGTCTTAGCCTTACAAAGAGAACTTAAAGAAAAAGAATTAGAATTGTCTGATTTAAAACATCGCTTAGTAAATGACATGATGTCTGATGACACCTTAATCATGAGTGATATGTCAGATATTTTTGATGAAGAAACTAAATGATAGTGGTGTTTAGTTGAAAAAATAGTATAATGTAAGTTATATTTTATGTAATCAACTATAGAAAAGAGAGGAAACATGGAAAGAATTAAAAAGCGGCAAATTAAACAAATTGACTATGGTATTTTACTTCCTGTCTTTTTATTGTCAGTTATTGGCATGATGTCTTTGTACGTAGCTCTTGATAAAGATGCTGGGGTCAAGGCAATAGCTCCACAAATGATTCAACAAGGCTTATGGTATGTTCTTGGAGGTGTGGCAATTTTTGTTGTCATGCAGTTTAAACCAAAAGTACTATGGAAACTAACCCCAGTTGGTTATGTCCTAGGACTTGGAGTGATGACAGCATTGCTCTTCTTTTATGACCCAACTTTAGCAGCTAGAACAGGGTCTAAAAACTGGTTTAGATTTGGTAGTTTAACCTTCCAACCAGCAGAGTTAATGAAAATAGCTTATATCTTGATACTGGCCTATGTGGTTACAGGTCATAATATAAAACACAAGCATCGAACTTTAAAAACAGATGGTCAACTTATTTTAAAAATGATTCTCGTAACGTTACCTGTAGGTGTGTTACTGAAACTACAAAATGATTTTGGAACGATGTTAGTATTTATTGCTATACTTGGCGGTGTGTTCATCATGTCAGGTATATCATGGAAAATTATTGTTCCTGTAACAGTCAGTTTTGTATTTCTTGGAGCCTTAATTCTTTATTTAGTTACAACAGATTTTGGTCGTGAACTACTAGGGAAGATAGGGGTTGAGAGTTACCAGTTTGCAAGGATTGACTCGTGGTTAGATCCCTTTCATGATGCAACAGGAAATTCTTATCAACAAGCCCAAGCGTTAAAAGCAATCGGAACAGGCGGTATGTCAGGTAAAGGATTTAATGTTTCTGATGTGTACGTACCTGTTAGAGAATCCGATATGATTTTCTCAGTGATTGCTGAAAACTTTGGTTTTATTGGTAGTACGTTTGTCATCTTCTTATATTTCATTTTGATTTATCGCATGATTCGTGTGTGTTTTGATACAAATAATGAATTTTTATCATACATTGCAACAGGTGTAATTATGATGATTTTATTCCACGTCTTTGAAAACATTGGTGCTAATATTGGTTTATTACCTTTAACAGGTATTCCACTTCCTTTTATTAGTCAGGGTGGTTCAGCATTAATGGGTAATATGATAGGTGTTGGATTAGTGATGTCAATGAGGTATCAATACCAACCAGAGGGTATTAACGATTATGATTTAGGCTATTAAAAAACTTCCCAAAGATTATTCTTTGGGAAGTTCAGACTGTAGACAAAGTA